>NZ_JBVAYW010000005.1:0-224181 GCF_055412845.1 Pseudarthrobacter adonitolis
GAACTGGGCATCAACGATTCAATTCGCTCCCATTGGGCATCGGTCAGGACTGCAGTGCGCGACATAGTTCCAGCCTGCCAAAGCCGTCACGAACCAATTGGGAGACACGCCCTAGAGCACGACAACCACCACGACACCTCACGGAAGGCCGCCACCATCATGGCCGGAGAAACCACCATCACCGTTATCGGCAACCTCACCAACGACCCCGAGCTGCGGTTCACCCCGTCGGGATCCGCGGTAGCGAACCTCACGATCGCCTCGACGCCCCGGACCTTCGACCGGGCCTCCAGTGAGTGGAAGGACGGTGAGACGCTCTTCCTCCGCGCAGCGGTATGGCGTGGAGCAGCCGAGAACGTGGCCGAGTCCCTGACCAAGGGCATGCGCGTCATCGTTTCCGGCCGGCTAAAGTCCCGCTCCTACGAGACCAAGGAAGGCGAAAAGCGGACCGTGATCGAACTTGAAGTCGACGAGATCGGCCCCTCCCTCCGGTACGCGAACGCCAAGGTCACCCGGACCCAGCGCAGCAACCAGGGCGGACAAAGCGCCGGCGGCAACGGCTACCAGGGCAACAGCAACCCTGCAGGGCAGTCAGTCCCGCAGGAGGATCCGTGGGCCACCCCGCAGACAGCCAGCACCGGCGGTGGCTGGGGCAACGGACCGGACGCCGAACCTCCTTTCTAAAACCGCCGGCTTTTCCTGTCGGGCCGGCAGATACGCTGGCCCTGACGGGATCATGCACCATCGACAAAGGAAACGATCATGACGCATGCAGATGACCTCCGCGCCTGGGCGAAAGGTTCCTACACGACCGAGGTGGGGACGGAGCTGCTGCTGCAGGCTTTCGGCGGCCGTTACGCGGCCGTTGGCAATCCGTGGATCCACGCGAGTACCCCCACACCTGAGGGTTACATCCAGGGCGCTTGGATTGATTTCGCGGCTCTCGCCGAGCACGCCGACAGCGGAGCCTTCTCTGGCGGCGAACGACGGTTCCTGTTCCTGGCCGCATCGCTGGCCGAGGATGTACCGGTCGTCCTGGGCGACGTCATACCGGGGCTGGACAGGGCGAACCTGGACTTGGTGCTGGCGGCCATCGCCCACACCGGCGGCAGCCATCAGCACTCCGATATCCGCACGAACGAGGACGGGTCCATGACGCTGAACCCCGGTTACCTGGCCAGCCTGCACCCTTGGCCCAGGGCGCTGCGTGCTGTCAAGTAGGAGCGGGCGCTCTTGATGGTTAAGCCACGAAGGATTGCGGCGTTTACGCCGTACTACACCGAGGACGAGGCGGGGCAGGTGCGGGCCGCTTTCCTCGCGGCCGGGCAGGCGGAAGGCGACGCGAGCGTGTCAGACTTCATTGTCCGGGCCACGATGCGTGAAGTGAAGCGCCTGCAGCGCAAACACAGTGGCGGAAAAGCGTGGCCCCCTGTGATGGCCGGGGGGCTGCGACGCGGACAACGAACAAGGGACGAAATGCTGCACCGAAGCGAGGACGCGTAACCATGGGAAAACGGACCGAAGAAGTAAATCAGGTACAGGTCCCGGCGCCGGTGTCGTTCCCCAGGATGCTGTCCCTCGAGCAGGTTCAAGAGATCCTGAACCTGGGCTTGCCAGGCAGCGCACGAAGCGCAGGCACGCCTCACTGCTGATCGCAGCGCGGCGCACGCGGCCCTGGCACCCGTGGAGAAGGACCAGTGGTGGGACAAAGCCCAGCCCCATGACATTGCCACGGCACACGCCGTCGCTGAGGGCTGGAAGGACCACGACCCGGCCGCCCTGGCAGCCTCGGAGAAGATCCGTCAGGAAGTTCTCACCCGCTACGGCATCGACACCCACGACGTCGGCACAGACGCCGCATACCTTGAGTCAGGTATCCAGGCCATCACCACCGAGAAGGCCCGGAAGGACGAACTGGCGCGCAGCCAGGAAGAGACCCGCAAGGCGGCCGTTGAGCACGAGAAGGCCATGCAGCTGCTTGCAGCGGCCCGCGCCGAAGAACTCCGCGCACATGCCGCGAAACTGGCCCCGGAAATGGAACGCCACCAGGTGCCCGCAGAGTACCTGGCCAACCCCGAGCTGGCCCAGGCATTGCAGACCGCCCACAGCGCCAAAACCCCTGCAGCAGTGGCGGCAGCGGACGTCACCGTGCAGGAACGTATGTTCCTGATTGGCAAGGACGGCATCAACGGACCCGACATTGATCAGCTGCGGGAGGAAACCACAGCGAACGTCAACGGGGCCGGCGACTCCCACTTCAAGGATCCCGAGTTTGTGAAAGCAGCCAAGGACATGCACGAGGCCAAACTCCTGGCCGAGGGCGGCTTCAAAGGCACGGAGCGGACGCCCGTGGAGCAGCGGTACGAACGAGCCGAAAAGGAACTCTTTGCACGCATGGAAAGCGTCGGCCGAGAGATCGAAAACCGCGTCACCGGCAACGACAGCAGCCGGCTCAAAGACCGGGGCCTCAAAGCCGAAAGCACGTCGGCCACCGACTACGGCTCAGCGGAACGCCAGCAAGCTTTCGCCGCATCCCTGGCAGCTACCGGAGCCAACGAAACCCAAGTCCGAGGGCGCGCCGCTGCGGAACGCAGTGAGGCCACACACCCCAGCGCAGCCGTCACCATGGGCAAGACAGCAGCCAAAGCAAAAAAGACCCGCACGGGGGCAGCCGCGGGTGCAGAACGATCCAAGAGGGGCCCCAGCCGCTAAGCTGAGGGACCGGACAGAGGGAGGCGTGGGGGACGCCTTCTACGTGGACCTGATCTTCTTCCACATCAAATAATCCCCTTATGTTGTCATCGAACTCAATACCGGCAGTTCCAGCCCCAATACGCCGGCAAACGCCCACTCGCCTCATTCTTGACAGATCCCGTTACCGTGGTTCGACGGAGAGGAGGACAAGTTCGGCCCTCGCCTCTATGAGGAATCTTTCTTGTATCTGTGCGATGAAAACTACTCCCGGTCCAAGGTCTGATGTGACCGTTCAGAGGCGAAATCCACCCTTGTCCTGACAGGCAGTAAAACGTTGTTCGAGACCCGATGTCTCTTTGTATCGTGCCGTTTTTCGAAGTGACTCGGGTGATTGTGGCAGTTTGAGTTGGTACCGCTTTCGCAGTCTGTTTGGGACCCACCTGACGGCTCGCCGGGAGATGAATCGCAGTTTTAGCTGAGCCCACCCCACCGTTGATTTCATCAAGATTGTTTTTCCGACGATGGAAGGCAGTGATGGGGTTGAGGGTGGAGTTATTTGCACGGATCCGTCGGGACGCACGCGTCAGGGGTTCCTCGATCCGGTCGCTTGCCAAAGTGCACCGTGTCTCGCGCAGCACGGTCCGGCAGGCCCTCGCTGCGGCTGAGCCACCCGCCCGGAGGATTTCTGCCCGCTCCTCCCCGAACAACTAAAGTCATTTTTGTTAATAATTCATAATGTGTCGCACCTCTGCCCTACGTTGTTTTGGGGGATGAAATTGCGTGCGCACGTGAATATTCAAAATTGTTTGGCCCCTTCTCGATCGGTTTCCAAAATCACCACATCGATAAGGATCTTGCCTGTGTCAAATATCAGTAGTGATCTACCATCTGTGCGCGTCGTCCACGCCCTGGGTCCCGGGGGACCCAACTGTGAGGCAGCGGCGGACCTGTGGATCAAATCGAACGGACATGAGTCCGCGAAAACAAAGCTTCATGGGACGCTCGAAGAGGCCCTGGAGGAGTTGCTCGGCGCGGTACTTGTCTACCCGAGCCGGCGCCCTCGGGTTCAGGGGGTCACCAGCTTTATCGACGAATCGCTCACCGAACAAGCCTTTATGCGGCCCGTTATTGGGGACTTCGGCGACCGATATTACGGGACGAAATCTTGAAAGAACTGACCATCAGCCCGTCACAGCCAAGTGCAAAAGTATCGACCGCTCTTTCACTGACCATGACGGCTGCATTCGCTCCCATCGTCTGGGGCTCAACCTACCTTGTGACGACGGAATTCCTTCCTCCGGATCGCCCAATGACCGCCAGCGTCCTGCGCGCCCTGCCTGCAGGACTGTTGTTGTTACTGCTCTCTCCCGGGCTCCCCCCAGTTGGGTGGCGGTGGAAAACGGCGATACTCGGGGTTCTGAATATCGGCGCGTTCTTTCCCCTATTGTTCGTGGCCGCCTACAGGCTCCCTGGAGGGTTAGCTGCGGTAATCGGTTCCATCCAGCCCCTGATCATCCTTGGGATGGGTTTTGTCCTAGGGTGGGGCCGGCCCAAAGCATCACAGGTCCTCTGGTCGTTCGTTGCCTTGGCCGGGGTCGCTCTCGTGACCCTGAGCGGTGAGATCACAGCAGACCTCCTCGGCGTAGCAGCAGCCGCAGCCGGCGCGTTCAGCATGGCGCTGGGTTTGCTTCTCACAAGACGCTGGGGTCTCGCCCCGGGAATGCACCCGCTGACTTCCACCGCGTGGCAGTTGGTCGTCGGAGGAACACTGATCATTCCACTCATCCCGCTGGTCGATCACGGAACCTGGGACTTGGACCTGTCGGCCGTCCTGGGCTACGCCTGGCTGTCGATCATCGGCGGTGCGCTTGCCTACGCACTGTGGTTTCGAGGCGCCCGGGCCCTCCCCCCGGCAAACATGGCTTTGCTCGGCATCCTCAGCCCTTTGACTGCCGCCGTTTTGGGCTGGGCGTTGCTGCATCAATCACTTTCACTTCTTCAATTCATCGGGTTCGCTCTGGCCCTCGCTGGATCTCTGCTCGGACAGGTCAAGAAAACCCCGGTGCAGCTCAAGAAAACCCCGGTGCAGCCAAATCTCGGGTGAAGCCCGACTCCTCGTCAGTTTGCTTGCACCCCAACTTCTCTGGAGAACACATGTCCTCTGATATCGCACCCAAAACGCTCACCGAGATGCTCCACAACCACGCCTTGACCTACCCAGATGCGCCGGCGGCCATCGACGGGGACGGCGCACTGTCCTTCGAAGAACTGTGGGAATCCGCTCAGCGCGCTGCAAACGCCCTCGCTTCTGCCGGCGTAAAACCAGGCGACAGCGTGGGTCTGTTCCTGGCACCGTCAAACCGACTGCTCATAGCAGTCTGGGCAATCCTGAGGGCAAACGCTTCCTACCTGCCGCTAGCCGTGGATTATCCGGCAGAGCGAGTTTCCTACATGATGACCGACTCGAGGATCCAGCACGTCATCGTCGACGCTGACAGCCACGACGCGGTAGAGCATCTAGTACCTGGCAGCGTTCAGGTACTTCAGCTCGAAGAACTCGTCACCGGCGAGTTCGAACCACATAGAGACACCGTTCATGACGAACTTCCCGCCTACATCATTTACACCTCGGGCAGCACCGGCCGTCCAAAAGGCGTTGTTATCCAACACCGTGCCATCGTCAACCAGATGTGCTTTCTCGCCCGGAACGCAGGGCTCGGTCCTGGTCAGAGAATTTTGCTGAAAACCCCGGTCAGCTTCGATGCAGCCCAATGGGAGCTGCTCGCCAACGCTACGGGCGCCACAGTTGTTGTCGGCCAGGACGGCATACACCGGGATCCTGAGGCCATCTGCGACCTTATTCTCAAACACGAAGTGAATCTGCTGCAGGCCGTCCCGACTCTCTGGACCGCGTTGTTGGAGTCCCGAGAATTCCGCCAGTGCCGGACATTGACGAGAATCTTCAGCGGCGGCGAAGTTCTTGCTACCCATCTGGCGAGGGATCTTCTTCAGGCCCTCCCCCAAGCACAACTGGTCAATTTTTATGGCCCAACTGAAACGACAATTAACGCGACCTGGTTCCAAATCGAAAGCGCGGCGATACCTGACTCCCCCGCAGTGAGCATCGGCTCACCAGTACCTGGATGCCAAGTACATATTCTGGACGAGCACCTCAACCCCGTCCCCAAGGGACATGCCGGCGAACTCTGCATTGCCGGTTCACAGCTTGCTGCGGGGTACCTGCACCGACCTGATCTCACAGCCCAGCGCTTCGTAGAAGCCCACATCGAGGGCCAACTTGTTCGCGTTTACCGGAGCGGGGACTCTGCGAAGATAAACCCGTCCGGCTCAATCGAATTCTGCGGTCGTCTTGATGACCAAGTGAAAGTCAACGGGCATCGCGTGGAAACGGACGAGGTTCGCCTGGCCATTGAGGCCCACCACTGGGTCCGTCAGGCCGCCGTCGTGCCATGGCGTAGCCCCGGCGACACTACTATCCGGCTGGGCGCGTTCGTCGAGCTGGACCCCGCAGAAGCTGCACTTATGGATCAAGGGGCAGCCGGCGACCACCACCGCTCCAAATCAAGCCACGTTCAGGTCAAGGCCCAACTTGCAACCCTCGGTGTGCGCACCTTTAAAGACAACATCGGATCCCGCGTCAGCCTCCCACTAAAAGAAGGCACCTCCGAACAATTCACGGCCGCCTACGCTCGCAAAACCTACCGCTTTTACGAAGGATATCCACTCAGCGCCGAAGACCTGACCGCACTTGCTGATTGGCTCCGGACACCATGGCCGGTCCAGCCCCATCACGGGCACATCACGATAAGCGAGATAGCGTCAATCCTGAGATGGTTGGGACCATTCCACAGTGACCAGCGCCTCCTGCCCAAATATGCATACGCATCGCCCGGAGCGCTCAACGCTACACAGGTCTACCTTGAAACCGCTGGAATTCCTGGGCTGGCCTCCGGTCTCTACTACTACAATCCTCTTGAGCATGAACTGGTCAGCATCCACGGAACAAGCGACAGTCCACCACAAGCCGGCCTCAGGCTCCACTTCGCTGGACTCCCTCAAGTCATCGAATCCGTGTACTCAACAAATGTGCTCGAAGTTCTCTATATGGAGGCTGGCCACATCGCCGCGGTGCTGGACCGTGCTGCTGCTGAGAAGGGTCTACACCTGAACGCCCTGGATCAAATCGGCCGCCCCGATCTGGGTCTCAGCGACACTTGGGAGCACACAGCATCCTTCGACCTCATTGAAGGCCCCTCCGCTGGGGCACAAGCCCTCTCAGCGGAGCTTTCAATACAAGTGCACGGAAAAATCACCGGAATACGCCAAGGCACATACCAAGTCCGGGATGCCGCCCTGCACAAACTCAGCGATGAACTGATCGAACGCCGCAACGTCATCGCCATCAACCAAGAAACGTACGCACGCTCATCATTCGGAGTGATCCTCTCCTGCCACAGGGATGAAGGGTGGATCGGTTTCCGTGAGCTCGGGCGCGCCATGCAGCAGCTGCAGATGAACCAGCAAAGCATCGGTCTGATGTCTTCCGGCTATTCATCGCTTACAGGACGGGATCTGCCAGCGGCAGTCCGTTATGACGAGATCGCCCAGACATGGAGTGAAACAGGAAGCGTGCTGTCCTACTTCGCAGTCGGCGGGCCCATCTCCGAGCAACAGATCCTGGCCACTGGCATGAAAGAGGACTCAGTTCACGTGCGGGGCCCTGAAGAAATCATCAAGGACGACCTGCGCCGGTTCCTCCCGTACTACATGCTGCCTTCACGAGTGGAGGTGGTGGACGAGTTGCCGAAGTCAAGCAGCGGCAAAGCCGATCGAGTAGCCCTCATCAAACACCTTGAACAGGACCACGGGCACCGAGGTGACGTTGTCCCTCCTGCCACCACACTGGAGGCCGACGTCCTGGCAGTCTGGGCAAAAGTACTCGGCCGCTCAGTGCCCTCGGTCTCCGACGACTTCTTCGATATCGGCGGCAACTCGCTCACCGCCGTTAAGCTCATTGGCGCGATAAACGAACGCTTCAAATCCCGGCTTCCAGTCCAATCAATCTTCGAGGCTCCAACGGCCCGCGACATCGCCCAACGAATACGTTGCCTCGTTCCCGAATCGACCTCGCGGTTGGTTCCGCTCGCGGCAGGAGAAGGATCCCCCATTTTCCTTTGGCCCGGCTTGGGCGGATACCCGATGAGTCTGCGCCCGTTGGCCGTCAACATCTCACACGGCCGCCCAGTCCATGGGATTCAAGCCTTCGGACTCAACCACGATGAACACCCTTACGAAAACCTCCGTGACATGGTTTCGAAAGATGGCGAGGCGATCCTTGCTGCAATCAACGGTGAGAGTGTCACCCTCATGGGGTACTCCTTCGGCGCCCGAATGGCTGCAGAGGTCGCTGCCTGGCTCGACGAGCGAGGAGTACTTGTTGACCGGCTGACACTGATCGCACCCGGTTCCCCAATAATCACAGACATGCCAGACACGGCATCAGCTACTTTTGCTGATCCATATTTCCGCGCGATCCTCATGTCCGTCTTCACCGGAACCCTCGATGGAGCTACTGATGATCCACTTTTGGCCACAGTCCGCGACCGGCGGGACTTTCTGAACCTGTTGAACACCCGCATCCCGGCTTTTGATCTCTCGTTGTCAGAAAAGATCATCGAAATCGTGATTGCAACCTACGGCTTCCGGTCCATGCCTCTGAGCAATCTGGAACCGATGCTGGAACGGACCCAAGTGTTGATCGCCGCCGGCGACGGCAGCTCCTTTCTGGCCCCCTACGCAACTCGTCTCGAATCCTACGGATCAGTAGTTGAACTGGACTGCAATCACTACCAAATACTCCGCGAACCGGCCGTCGACATCACAGCCAGTCACATACGGACGGGGCAAGAACAACCAGCATGACGTGGGAAGCCCCCGTTCCCCCGTCGGAGGACACAGTCCAAGACGTCGACGTGTACTGGGCGCGACGAGAAAGCGTCGACCTTGCGCGTCAGGACATTCTTAGCTGTGACGAACGCCGCCGGCTAGGAACCATGAGGTGCCGCACAAGAGCCGAAAGCTTCCTATTAGGACGTTCCATGCTGCGCCGTACGGTCGGACAACGCGAAGATTGCCACCCCGCAAAGGTGCAAGTAAGCATTGATCCAGCGGCCTGGAACAAGCCACATTTACCCGGAACGCGATGGCAGATCTCGCTGTCCTACTCAGGTCCTTGGGTCGGGCTTGCCATCACCGACACCATTCAGGTGGGACTCGACGTGGAAGTCATTGCCGGCGATTGGGAACCAAAATCAATTTCACAACTAGTGCTAACCCCGGAAGAGGAGCGAAAACTGCGAGACTCCGACGCTTCCGACCGCTCCCGCACCTTCACGCGTACCTGGACGCGCAAGGAAGCGGTACTTAAGGCCACCGGACAAGGACTATTCACCGAACTTAACCGGCTCCGCATCGAAGACGTGGATGGAATGCCAACAGTCACAACGTGGCCCCCCGGGTTCGACGGTCCACAGCAGATCCGCCTTGTTGACCTTCAAGACCGCTCCGCGGCACTTAGCAGCCTCGCCGCGCTAACGCGAAACCCACTCAGGGTCCGGGAGCACAATGGAACCCACCTGGTCAATATGCGGGAGCTTGCCATCGGTTGCACCTAACCCTTCGTCATCCTGACATCACGGAACCACCCACTAGGAGCCTTTCTTGGTTCAAGGTGCTCCGATCGGAGCACCCCTCCTGGCCGCATCTTTACGTAATCTCCATTGTCGGCGATTAAAGCACGGGAGTAGAAGTAGCTGTAAGAACTCCCGTTCCATGGCGAATCTGGCGTTTACCAAGGTCAGAAGCTGGCGCGGACCGAAAGTGAATACTGCTGCAGTCATGCTGATGTGCTGCAGTAACAACGCTCTTCCCACAGGTTAATCCTTTATTTGGATTAACCTGTGGGAATCTCCATCGTGACTTTGATCGAGAAAACTTACCATCGGAAACGCCGCCAACGGCGCCTCGGACGGCTAACGCCGATCGAATTTGAGACAATCAATAGCGGCCTCAAAGCCGCCTAGCAACACTAAACCCCGAGAGTCAACGAAATCCGGGGCAGTCCCAAACACCGCCAGTTCCGGCGCCTGCGCCTCGAATCTCCCGTACGAGGCCTCCTCGGCCGCAGTCAAATACTTGTGTCTAGAAGTACAGGCTCAACCAACCGAGGCAACCATCGTTACCACTGGAGATCGGCTTAGCGTGACTTTCCCGAGCATTGGTCCTCAAGCCCCATGTCCAAGGCAGGCATCGCCGGCAAGCGACTGAGCCGTGCCAGGCGTGAGGAGTACTTCCGGCTGCGCCGCTTGCCCCAGCGCGGCCAAGGGAAGCTGCATATTCGACCATGTCCTCATCAGTGCTCGGGAACGAAACCCCGGTCGAAAGGATGAGCTCTCCCCTTGGAGAAAATCTGCCACATCCGGTAACTCGCTGATGTGGACCCACCGCACAAGGTTCTGTAGATAGGCTTTTCCGGCGACGACTTCTGGTCGGCCAACCTGTACGGCCGCGACGTTGATGATTCGTTCTACGGTTGGAAGCACTGCATTACCGCCACCTGCTGCAGCCCGCCATCAGCGATAAACCTTCAGTTCCTTGAGAAAACAATTACTCTGCCACGAAGTTCAGGCGCTTGTTGACGAATTCGCCTATGCCCAGCGGACCCATCTCACGGCCGAAGCCTGAAAGTTTCACGCCGCCGAAGGGCAGTTCTGCGGCCTCGGCCGCGATGATGTTGACGTGCGTCATCCCTACGTTGAGGCGCGAGGCGATCTTCGCCGCACGCGCCTTATCGGTCGAGAAGACTGAACCGCCGAGACCGAAGTCGGAATCATTCGCGAATTCGAGCGCCTCTTCGTCGCTGGATACCTTGTACACGATGGCGACGGGGCCAAAGATCTCTTCACGGAAGGAAGCCGACCCGCGGTCAATGCCTGTGAGGACTGCGGGCGAGAAGTAGGCGCTTTCCCCCTCGGAAAGCACCCCGCCGACCTCTAGAGTGGCGCCTTCGGCGACGGCACGCTGCACCTGGGCGTTGACCTGCTCCGCAGCCGCCCTGCTTGAGAGCGGGCCATAGCCATGCTCCGGCATGTTCAATGGATCACCGGGTACGAGGCCGTCAGCGAGCTTCTTGAGCTGGGCCACGAACTCATCATAGATATCGTCCATGACGATCATCCGCTTGTTGGCGTTGCACACCTGGCCGCCGTTGTAGACGCGGAAATTCCAGCCGTCTGCAGCGACGGATGCCACGTCCTCGGAGTCGAGCACTATCATCGCGTCGGTTCCGCCGAGTTCGAGTACAGCCTTCTTCAGGTGCCGGCCGGCCTGTTCTCCGATGATGGAGCCAGCGCGCTCGGAGCCGGTGAGGGATACGCCCTGCACACGCCGATCAGCGATCATCGCAGCGATTTGGTCGTGGGTGGCGAAGACGTTGGTGTAGCCACCGACCGGTACACCCGCTTCTTCCATGATCTGCTGGATCGCCATCGCCGAACGGGGGCAGATATCCGCATGTTTGAGCACAATAGTGTTCCCGAGAACCAGGTTCGGTGCGGCAAAGCGGGCCACCTGGTAATACGGGAAGTTCCACGGCATGACCCCTAGCAGTACACCGACGGGGCAGTTCTCGATGATCGCCTTTCCCGGAATCGTGCTGGGAATTTCCTGGTCAACCACAAGGGTGGGGCCGTGCACGCCGTAATAGTCGATGATGGAAGCGGCGAATTCAACCTCATCGATGCCCTCGGCAAGGGTCTTACCCATCTCCTGAGCGATAATTCTCGCAAGCTCTTCCTTGCGCTCTTCGAACAGCGCCGCAACACGGCGAACTATGGCCGCGCGGTCCTGGATGCTCTGTTCGCGCCACTTGTGATGGGCGGAGTCGGCGTTGCCCAGCACCTGCTCAATATGCTTGTCCGTTGCAGCTTCAAAGGTCTCGATGACCTCACCTGTCGCGGGATTTTGAATCCGGTATCGTGACATATCTTTCCTTTGTTTGTTACATGTGTGTATTGCTTTGGCGCTGCTGTGCTCGCAAATAGATGCCCTGAGCGGCAGATTGTGTTCCTGGAAGCCAGACCAGAGAAGTTGGCCGGAGAAGGTGGGCCTTGACTGCCCCGTTCACGTCGACCTCGTTAGCGATGGCTACTGTTGCCACGAGCGTGCCGCTGGAGGGGTCTATGATCTCTGTGATCCCGCCCCCTGTGCTGGTACGCATCCGCCCATCAATGTAGGGCCCAGCCGTGACCGACGTTGCGGAGGTCGCCGCGCCCAAGAGGGTGCCGGTGATGGTGGTGCCTTCGCTCATGGTAGTCCTTGGTTTGGGGCAGTACCCGTCTGGCTCGGATCAGGTTGTGTGCTGCGCGGAGCGCTTAGATAGACCTTGCGCAAGATCTCATGGACAGTCCAGGTGGTGCGCATCCCGGCAGCAAACCGCATGAGCGAACCTGGGCTGAGTTCGATGGTGCTGGGTGAGGCGGAGTTACTGCCGTGGATGAGTATCGTGGCTCGTCCGGCGGTCACGAGGAATATCTCGTCATTCTCGACGTCGTGCATGCTGCCCTCGGACATTTCCCAGATTCCTGTTTCAAGGCCGCAGAAGCTTCCGAGTTCAAGAAGGCCGGTGCTCGGTGCACCGTCTGCCACCTGCTTGATCGCTACGGGGACGCACGTCAATGCCAGCTGATTGACCTCCACCGGCTGACCAGCGATCAGTGGACTGTCCATCACGAATCGAACCCCATGCCGATGGCATCCGTGAACTTCAGCCACATCCCACGGCGGCCCTTATTGCGGTCTGCCCGGATCATAGCAGCGGTGGTCAGCTTAACGCCGAGCCAGGCCACGGGCTCCGGCGGGAAGGGCAACGGCTTCTTGCGAACTATCTGCAGGCTCGTGCGTTCGGTGGAAAGACCGGAAAGCAGGTCGAGCATCACGTTTGCGCCGAAGCGGCTGGCGCCGACACCCAAGCCCGTATAGCCGGCCGAGTAAGCAACGCGCCCGTTGCGAGCCGTGGTGAAGAACGAGAAGAAACGGCTGCAGGTATCGATTGCACCGCCCCACTGGTGGGTGAACTTCACATCGTCCAGTTGCGGGAAGGTGGCGAAGAAGTGGGCGGCGAGTTTCTCGAATGTCTCGGAGCGTTGTTCGTACTCGGGCCGTATCCGTCCTCCGAAGTGGTACACCGCGTCGTAGCCGCCGAAGAGAATTCTGGTCCGGCCGTGCGAATCTGAGGCAAGCCGGTAGTAGTGGAATCGGTTACTCAGATCAGTCAGTCCCTGCCGGTTGGACCAGCCGATGGCGTCCAGCTGTTGCGCTGTCAGGGGTTCGGTCATGAGGGTGTAGTCGTAGACTGGCACGGTACGCAGGCGGGTGCGCTTGAGTAGCGACGGAAACACATTCGTTGCCAGGGCGACGTTGGCAGCCTTGACCGAACCTGCGTCCGTTAGGAGCCGCACTCCGTCGGCGTCCGAGGCCATCTGGCGGACGGGTGTATGTTCGTAGACCTCAACGCCCGCGTCCAGACAGGCTTGCAGCAATCCCCATGCGAGGCGGGCCGGATTGATCATGACGGTGCCCTTGGCCTCCCAGAGCCCGGCGCGGTAGAGCGGGGAATGAACTTCCTCGCGGACTGCCGCCTCGTCGAAGAAGATCGTCTGCGGGTCCTCCCGTGCTTCCTCCTGCAACCACTCGACCTGATGTTCCTCAGTGGCAAGGGAGAGAGTTCCGGTTTGTTCAAGGCTGCAGTCGATGCCGTACCGTTCCACGGTTTTGATGATCTCCTGCAGGTTTTGAAGACCCAGTTCTTGAAGCCGCGCTGCCTCTGCTGGCAGGTGCTTGAGCCCATTGGCCGCTCCGTGGGTGAGGCTGGCTTCGCAGAAGCCGCCGTTTCTTCCGGAGGCCGCCCAGCCGATCCGCTGGCCCTCGAGCAGCACGACCCTGCGGCCGGGATCTCGTTCCTTGGCCATCAAGGCGGTCCAGAGTCCGGTGTAGCCGCCACCAACCACGGCAAGGTCAGTCGCTATATCGGTGGCCAGGGATGGCAGCGCATCCGGGCGCGCCGGATCATCCAGCCAGAAGGCTTCCGGACGGGCGTCGGCCAAGGCTGCGGCTATGAGGGTTGTCGGAATTTCGGATTCAGCCCGGTCGTACGACGTCCCGGGGTGGGGATCCGCGATGCCGCCGAGGCGGCTGATTGTGTCAGTCATTGTGTTCCCTTTGGTTCTTTTCTGTGGCCGGCACCGGCAGATGGTGCCTACTTTCGGTTTTCGTCAATACTGGGAGCCACTGGCCCTAGTGCTGCTAGGGCTACCTCGTCCGAGACTTTCTCACCACCCCGGCGGGTGAAGTAGGAAGGCCTCTGGATGGCCCAGAAAGCGACCATCAGTACGAGCCCCAGTACGAATAGACCGATAGCGATGACCAGCGGCACCCCGAGTCCGAACACCTCGGTGCCGGTGTAGGAGGCAGCCGGATCCGCCATGTCCACGACAGCTTGATAAAGCAGGAAGAGCAGCACGGCCGCACCCACGACCGGGCCGACGCCAACGAGCAAGAAGGCCTTCACCGAACGGCGCAGTTCCTTCCGCCAATAGACTGCGCATGCCAAGCCGGTCAGAGCGTAGTAGAACGCCACGATGATGGACAGTGCGGACAGGGAGTCGAAGAGGAAGTTCTCAGAGACAATGCTGGCGCCGACGTACCAGGCGACCGCCGCGAAACCGATGATCCACGTGCCGGCGGCGGGAGTACCCCGGTTGGCGTCCACACGCCCGAAGACCCGTGGGAACGCCCCGGCCATCGCCATGGAAAGCGAGGCCCGGGACGCGGGCAGGATCGTCGTCTGGGTGGAAGCAAGCCCGGAAGTGATGATCGAGATCACGGCCAGGAACGCGAAAGGTCCCATGTACTGCTCCGCAACGGCTCCGAAAAGCCCCGCGTCGTCGTCGTACTCCTCAAATGTGCTCATCCCGGTCGTACCGATCACGCCTACGGCGACGGTGAGGTAGGTCAGAACAAGCAGGATCGTGGAAATTACACCGGCCCGGCCCGGAGCAGTCTCAGAGTTTTCGGACTCCTCGTTGAGGTTGACGGCTGATTCCCAGCCCCAGTAGAGGAACACGCCCAGCAGCATCCCGGCAATGAGGGCCGGCCCTGTGAGGCCCACGGGGCTGAACCAATCCCACGAAAACGCCGGAGCGTCCGCAGCCGCGTTGCCGCTCAGCATGGCGGTGATCGTGGCCCCGGCGAAGAGCAGCAGGGCGCCAATCTGGAAGAAAACCAGGACGAGCTGAAGCCGCGCGGAGAGCCGGGTCCCCAGCACACATAGCCACGTCATGACCACGATGACGACGACGGTCAGGGCCACCACCGCCGTCCTGTTATCGCGTAGGGTCCCCAGGCCTAGGATGTCGTAAAGGTAGTAGGCGGCGACGTCGGCTTGAGCGCCGATCACCACCAATCCGGTAGTGAACACCGCCCACCCGCCCATCCACCCAACCCACGGACCCATGGTTCGAGTGACCCAGGAAAAGGTAGTTCCGCAGTCCTGGTCCGCCCGATTCATGTAATAGAAGGCCCCTGCAATGAGAAACATGGGGATGAACGAGACCCACAGCACCGCCGGCGCCTTGACTCCAGCGAGGAGCACCATCGTGCCGAGAGCTGCTGCCAGGGAGTAAGCCGGCGCCGTGGAGTCCAACCCGATGGCCAGGCCCTCCCAAAATCCCACTACTCCCTTTTTCAAGCCTTTGTCCTGCGCCCTCGCAGCCGCGGTTTTCGTATCGGTTCGCGTGGAATTCGGGGGTACTGCGTCGACCATTTCGCCTCCTGGACGTGGCGGGTCGCTGGGATCAACGACCTAACCGGTATGTGATTCGAACCACTATACCGACCAGTCGGTTTTTTTCAAGGATGAGTATATTTTTTACCGGACGGGTGGCTTCAGTACTTCACTGTTTGCATAAGTCTGATGACGCGGTCGATGCTATTCGGGCCGAGGTCAGTGGGCAGTTCGCCGCCTCCCGCCAAGGCGGCGTTGTAATAGACGCCGTCACCGACTAGCATGACCAGGCGCACCATATCTTCGTTGCCGATGAACTCGTTGAGCACCTCGAACCAGCGCACACGGCAGTTCATAAGAACTTGGTTAGCCTCCGGATGGGAGCCTTGGGCCAATCGCGAAACAGCCATGTGGCAGCGCTCGAGAGGGCTGTCGACATGCGCAGAGCTCTTGATGTAGAATATCGCCGCATTCGATGGGTCGGCGCGCATGACATCGGTGTCTTCTTCTACCAGAGCCCATAGACGGTCGAACAGGGCCGCCACAAGATCATCCTTCGAAGCGAAGTGGTGGGTGAGGCCGCCCTTGGAGACGCCCGCGCGCTCTGCAATGTTGTCCAGGGTCGCGCTCCGTTCCCCTTCTTCTACGAGGAGGTCCTCGAATGCATTCAACAATTTCTTTATGGTGGCGGTCTTCCTGCTCATCCCAAGAGTGTAGGTCTTCGGTGAGGATGGTCGCGTCGCCGGGCCGCGAAGCACCCCGCCGGATGATGTCCGTCACGGGGCGGTGATACCAGCTGAACATGCCTGAGGAAGGCCTTGGCCGCGAGATCGAAAACCCCGTCGCCGGCAATGACAGCGATGTTGAACTTCGAGGGCAAGGTGCAGCGCAATTCTGGCCCCTGACATCGAAATCACCCAGGGGGATGCCGAACCGCTGCATTTCCGTGAGCTCTGCCTGGTAGTGCCCCTGCCTGAGGCTTTGTCCGTGAAGACCCGTTTCCAGAACATGGCCCTCGAGCTGGCGTTTCTGGTTCTGGTTCAGCGTGCTCACGCGAACGTACCCGATCCGCTGTCCGGCCACTGTAGCCTCCGGCCTTGGGGCTAAGTTCTGGCCCGTCCCAGAAGAAAGGCCAAGGCATGCGGTTCCCTTTGTCAGGATGGGTTTTCTAAACGGACGATTACCCGACCATAAGCCCGGGTACGCCGGACCTGTTGAGTCTGGTTACGCAAGAAGCCGGGTGGCCGAGACTTGAGGAAGCCGCCCCAAAGCCTTGTTTAGAGGGAACTTAAGTCCGGGTCGAGCGGGCCGCGCTCAAGGCCTGAATGTCCACGACAACCCGAGCCACGGCTCGTTGCCTCTGGCTCTGCGCTTTCTTCACTCCGGGGTCGCTGGATCTCGCTTGTCTTTTAGTCGTCAAACCTTGGTGGGATTGAGGTTCTTGCTGCGGCTTATCGACGCGCGAAGGGAATCCTTGCAGTGGGTCGTGGAATATTGGAGAAGTCATTAGCTACGTAGGTCTCTGGAAGCGGGAGGGTTAGGACGGGGCCAGCCGCAGGGCGTAACCGTCGTGGATGTGAAAAAGACGGCGACCCCCAACTGGATCATGAACCCAAATGACGTCGCCATCCGGTGTACGCGCGTCCACTTCGCCGACGTACTCTGTACGTCCATTGTCGATTAGCTGCACTAATGTCTCCGACTTGGACATCGTCCCAAGCGGAGCCTTTTATGAGACCCGTCTTTGAAGGCACAATTCTCCTGCTGTTTTTGATTTAGGAATGATGCGCTGCATCGACTTAATCGGAAGCGCTGCCTTGATCTAATCGGAACATTGATGGTCCGCTCAATGGATGAACCTACTGCAAAAGACCACCGAGCTGTGCATTGGTACAGACTGGCGGGTAAGACGCTTACTCTCCATGCTCTTGAAGCATTGGCTGGCCGCCGAAATGTGCGCCCGTCACCTTTCGAGCTTATACATTTGTCGATTTATCAGCGCTTAGGCGGCCGAATGTACTGGTCTCCGTAGAGGGCTCGCCTATTACCGTTATTGATAAGCCGCTTCCGGCACCCACACCCGTCACCTCTGAAAGCGAGAGAATATCGTGTCAGTGAATCAAGCTCTTCCCGTGCTGTCCCACTGGATCGGCGGAGCCGAAGCACTCTTCTCCGGTGACCGTACCGCCCCGGTTTTCGATCCGGCCCGGGGTATTGAGACCAAGCGTGTGGTGCTGGCGAACGCAGCGGACATCGAAACCGCGATCTCCTCGGCACAGAAGGCCTTTCCGGCTTGGCGTGATCTCTCCATCACCAAGCGTCAACAGATCATTTTCCGCTTCCGTGAGCTGCTGAACGAGCGCAAGGGCGAACTCGCCCAGATCATTACCGCCGAGCACGGCAAGGTGGTTTCTGACGCGCTGGGTGAAATCAGCCGCGGCCAGGAAGTCGTTGAACTCGCCACCGGCTTCCCGCACTTGATCAAGGGTGAGCACTCCGAGAACGTCTCCAGCGGTGTGGACGTCTACTCGACCAAGTCCCCGCTCGGCGTCGTGGGGATCATCAGTCCGTTCAATTTCCCGGCGATGGTGCCGCTGTGGTTCCTCCCGGTCGCCATCGCCGCGGGCAACACCGTTGTGCTCAAGCCCAGCGAGAAGGACCCGACCGCCGCGAACTGGCTCGCGGAACTGTTCACCGAGGCAGGCCTGCCCGACGGCGTCTTCAATGTTCTCCACGGTGACAAAGAAGCTGTCGATGGGCTCCTGGAGCACCCGGATGTCAAGGCAATCTCTTTTGTTGGCTCAACGCCGATCGCGCAGTACATCTACGAGACCGCCGCGCGGAACGGCAAGCGCGTCCAGGCCTTGGGTGGCGCCAAGAACCACATGCTGGTCTTGCCCGACGCCGACCTCGACCTGACCGCGGACGCTGCCATCAACGCCGGCTTCGGATCCGCCGGCGAACGCTGCATGGCCATCAGTGTCATCGTCGCTGTCGAACCCGTCGCTGACGAGCTCATCGGAAAGATCACCTCCCGCATGGCCACGTTGAAGATCGGTGACGGCCGCCGCAACTGTGACATGGGTCCGCTGGTCACCCGGCAGCACCGCGACAAGGTCGCTTCCTACATCGATGTCGCTGCCGCGGACGGCGCCAAAGTGGTGGTGGACGGCCGCGGCATCAACGTCGACGGTGACGAGAACGGCTTCTGGCTCGGCCCGACTCTGATCGATGAGGTGCCCGTCAGCTCGCGCGCCTACACCGACGAGATTTTCGGTCCGGTCCTGGCTGTGGTCCGCGTCCGCAGCTACGAAGAAGGCCTGGACCTGATCAGCTCCAGCGCGTACGGCAACGGCGCGGCCATCTTTACCAACGACGGCGGCGCTGCCCGGCGCTTCCAGAACGAAGTCGAAGTGGGCATGGTGGGCATCAACGTGCCCATCCCCGTCCCGGTCGCCTACTACTCCTTCGGCGGGTTCAAGGACTCCATTTTCGGCAGCTCCAAGGCTTACGGACTCCAGGGCTTCCAGTTCTTCACCCGAGAAAAAGCCATCACCTCCCGCTGGCTCGACCCCAGCCACGGCGGCATCAACCTGGGTTTCCCCCAGAACTAGCGGTTAGCACCACAAACATGTCAGGGGACCTGCACTGGTCCCATGATAATGAGGACCTCCGGCACACCGGTCGGAGGTCCTCATGTCGTTTTAGGGCTTTTCCAGGAATTGAACCGCTGCGTACAACTCCAGGCGGTCGCGCATGCCGTCCAGGTTTAGCCCGAGGATCCGCCCGGCGGCGTCGATCCTGTTGCGGAGCGTGTGCCGGTGCACGCCCATGCGACGCGCGGTCTTGTCCCAGACGCAGTTGTTGGCAAGCCACTCCCGGACGGTGTCTAGTAGCTCTGTGTTCTCCGCAGCGTCGTAATCCATCAGCGGCTGCAGGAGTCCACGGGCTACCGGCCCTGCCTTTTCTTCCCGGAGCAGGCCCAGCATCCCACCCTCCGACAGCTCGGAAAACGCCACGACATCCTTATCGAGTTCGACTGCACGATGAAGGGCCCGGGTGGCCTCTTCCAGGGCGTTGGGCAACGCACTCATCGCCGTAGGCGATGACACACCCGACATGGCGCCATGGCGCAGGAGCAGTTCCAGGACCCTGTCCTGGTGGACCTTCCCTGCCAGGACTATCAACTGTTCGCTGCGTACGGCATAGAACACCGCTCCGCGGTAGTCGTCTGCGAGGAGCTCCAGCGCTTCGAGCAAGTTTGGTGCAGGATTATCCTGCCGTGAGACCGTCACCAGCAGCGGTTCGCGGGGGAGTTGTCCCCAAACCTGCCCGGCAGTGCGTACAGCGACGTCGGTACTGCCCGCCAGCAGTTGCTCGAAGACACCGGCGCGAAGATGCCGGCGGGCGGTATCAAGGGTTCGGGCCTGCTCCAATGCAAGGCTTGCCAACCCAATCACACTGTTAACAATGTCCGCTCTGGCTGGATCCAAGGGTTCGATAGCACCAAGGACCAGAGCACCGCGAAGACTGCCTTTACGGCCAAGAGTCTGCAGCGTCACTGACTGACCTGCAACCTCCAAGTGCGAGGCAGAACGAGCCCCCAAATCCAAGGCGCTCCGCACCCTTTGGGTTACCTCGACAGCAAGATCCGAAGGGAGCGGACGGTTACGAGGCATGCGAACGTAGTTCCCGGCGGCGTCATAGAGCGCCACCCAGCTGTGCAGCTGCCGCTCAAGCTCGCCCAAAATCGAGGTCAGACCATCGGGCCGAAGAGCTGCACGGGAAATAGCCCGCTGCGCCTGCAGCGACCACTCGGCCCGGGCATGCTCCTCCCTGGCCAGGTAATCCGCCACCATGCGGATAATTGCGATAAACGGAGTCCTGTCGGGCACCTCCACCAGGGGCAGTCCCTGGTCCCGGCACGCTTCCTTCAGCCCTTTCGGAAGCACTCCGTGGATGACCTGCGTAGCAAAACCAAGCCCAGCGATACCGTGATCTACCAACCGCCGCACATACTCCTCATAGCCACAGCTGTTGGGCGCAACCGGCGGAGACGGGTGCCCCTCAGCCGATCCAGCTTCGCTGCCCACTTGGAACTGGGTACCGTCGGTCAGCAGCAACTGGCCTGCATCCAGGAACGGCGTGGGGTCTTCCAGGTCAGAGCTGTGAACCCAACTGATGGGCTCCTCAAGTCGGGGCGCACCCAAATGAGGGACAACCAGCCGAAGCTTCAGCGCGCGGCTACGGAGAAGGACATTCAAGCTTGGCGGCACGGCAGCAGCCCCTTCTAATGTTCAAACGTCGAAATCACTTGAACTGATTGTACAAACGTATACGGTGGTGCCTGCGGACAAAACCGGATGATGGATCAAGAGCCCACCCATCTAGTGAGAGGACCGGTCATGACCGTCAGCCCGGCAACCCTGGACGCTTCAGTCACCAACTCACCCATCAGCAACGCCGAAGTCGTCGCCCAGGACAAAGCCAACGTCTTCCATTCCTGGTCCGCCCAGAAGACACTGAACCCGCTGGCAATCGCTGGCGGGTCCGGCAGCACGGTATGGGATCACGAGGGTAATGCTTATCTGGATTTCTCCAGTCAGCTGGTCAACACCAACATCGGTCACCAGCACCCTAAGGTCATCGCGGCCATCGCCCAGCAGGCAACGAGTCTGGCAACTGTCGCACCCGGCGCAGCCAACCACGTCCGCGCCAAAGCAGCAGCCAAGATCGTGTCCCACGCCCCGGCCAACATGGAGAAAGTGTTCTTCACCAACGGCGGCGCTGACGCCAATGAAAACGCCATCCGCATGGCCCGCCTGCACACCGGACGTGAAAAGGTCATCTCCCGCTACCGCTCGTACCACGGCAACACCGGGGCAGCCATCGCTGCCACCGGTGACTGGCGCCGCATCCCCAACGAATACTCCCGCGGCCACGTCCATGTCTTCGGCCCCTACCTGTACCGCTCCGAGTTCTGGTCTGAAACCCCTGAACAGGAAACCGAGCGCGCCCTGCACCACCTGCGCCGCGTCATCCAGGCCGAAGGCCCCCAGTCGATCGCAGCGATCTTGCTCGAAACCGTCCCCGGCACGGCCGGCATCCTCGTCCCCACGCCCGGCTACCTCCAAGGCGTCCGGGCACTTTGCGACGAGTACGGCATCGTCATGATCCTCGATGAAGTCATGGCCGGCTTTGGCCGCACCGGCGACTGGTTCGCATTCGATGCCTTCAACGTCACCCCGGACCTCATCACCTTCGCCAAGGGCGTGAACTCCGGCTACGTCCCCGTCGGTGGCGTCATCATTTCCCGCGAGATCGCAGCCACCTTCGACGAACGCGTCTTCCCCGGCGGGCTGACCTACTCAGGCCACCCAATCGCCGCAGCATCTATCGTCGCCTCCATCGAAGCCTTTGAAGAAGAAGGCATCATCGGCAACGCAGCCCGGATCGGCCGCGACCATCTCGAACCAGGCCTAAACGCCCTGGCCGAAAAGCACGACATCATCGGTGAAGTCCGCGGCCGCGGTGTCTTCTGGGCGCTCGAACTCGTCCAAGACCGCACAGCCCGCACGCCCGTCACCCCCGAGTACATGGGCCGGCTCAAAGCCGAACTCCTGAGCCGCGGGCTGCTGCCTTTCCTCGCTGACAATCGCATCCACGTCGTCCCACCCGCCGTCGTCACCCCCGACGAAGTAGTCCAGGCGCTGGCAATCTTCGACCAAGCACTCACAGCAACCAACCTCTAAGGCCGGCACATACCTGGCGCGGAAACCGGCGCCTTAGTGCAGGCGCAGTGGTTTCCCCAGCAGGAGTGGATTGTGAACCTGGGCCCGATCTCAATCACTTTTCCCATCCTGATCGGGCTCATTTTCATCTTCGTGCTTTACTGCCATCAACATGGTGGGTGTTCGGATGGCCATGGAACCTCAGCGGATTTGAGAGGCTTCATACCGCGCTGGTCTGGATGTGCATAATGGTGGCTATGTCACCACAAGCGGGACCCATGAGGGCGATCTAAGCGGTACCCATCGATGTGGATCAGTTGGGGGGGGGTGCTGCGTCCCGGGTCGGCTCAGGAGGGTGTGAAAGGCTGGGTGCATGATTCTTGAGCACGCGATTCTTCCTGTTCGTTCGGGTTACGAATCGGAATTCGAGGTGGCGTTCGCGCTAGCGCGTCCCCTCATCAGCAGGCAACCCGGGTTTCGGTCCCTTTCCTTATCCCGATCGATGGAATCGCCCAACCTCTACTTGCTCCTCGTGGAGTGGGACTCTCTGGAAGCTCATACGTCCGGGTTCCGAACGTCAGAGGAGTACAAGACCTGGAAAGAGCTACTACACCGTTTCTACGACCCGTTCCCCGCTGTCGAGCACTTCGAAGAGGTGAAGTAGCTTCCACCTCGGCTGATCAGGTGATGTGTTGGGCGCGGGTGTGGGCGAGTCGGTAGGAGTCGGTGCCGGTTTCAATGATGGTGCCGTTGAAGGTCAGCCGGTCAACGATCGCGGCGCAGAGCCTGGGGTCGGTGAAGGTCTTTGTCCAGCCTGAGAAAGACTCGTTGGACGCGATCGCGATCGAGTTGTTTTCTTCTCGCTCGGTGAGGACTTGGAAGAGGAGTTCGGCGCCGCGCCGGTCGAGTTCCATGTAACCAAGTTCATCGATCATCAGCAGTTCCACGCGGCCGTAGCGGGCGATGGTCCTGGCGAGATTCTTCTCGTCGGCGGCTTCGACGAGTTCGTTTACGAGGCGTGTGGCGAGCGTGTATTTGACCCTGAAGCCTTCTCGGCAGCGGCGGTGCCGAGGCCGATGAGGAGGTGGCTTTTGCCGGTGCCTGAGTCACCGATGAGGCAGAGCGGTTGCCCGCGGCGGACCCAGTCCCCGGTGGCTAACGTGTTGATGGTGGCGGAATTGATGTTCGGGTTGGCGTCGAAGTCGAAATCTCCGAGCCATTTGTCTCTCGGGAATCCTACGGCTTTGACTCGTCGAACCGATGAGCGGCGATCGCGGTCGTCGCACTCGGCCAGCAGCAGTTCTGCGAGGAACCCTTGATAGCTCAGCTGTTCCTTCTGTGCTGCTGTGGTGGCTTCATCGACGACAGCGCGGATTGTTGGAAGGCGGAGCCTGCGGCAGGCTTGGTCGATCGCTGCGTTGGCTGCCTCTTCAGTGAGGCCTCGCCTTCGTCGGAGGGTCGTGGTGATGCTGGTCGTGGTGGTCATGATGCTGTTCCCTTCTGGGCTGCGTCATTGGTTACGGGTTCTGTTCGTTCGGGCAGGCGCAGCAGCTGGTCGTAAACGGCAACTGACGGCAATGGCCTTTTATCGGCTGGGAGACCGGCGATGACCGCGGCCGGATCCGCGAGACGGCGTTGAGTAAGACTGACAACCCGTCGCTCGGGGCCACGAGCTTGTTCACCACGATGACGGTCCAACCGGACCCACCCAAGGCTTCATGCCGGCGGGCCGCGGCCCAGAACGCTTCATGGGCGGAGGTGAAGGCCCCGGATGCTCGTGCGTGGGCCAGAGCGGTCGAGCCTGGCAGGGCGCCGGGCTTGTGGTGGAGGACCTCGAGGTAATGGTCAAGGTTCACGCTCTGCCCGTGCTGCGTAACGACCCGGGAATGCCTGGCGATTTCGGTACGGCCGTCGAAGATGACTACCTCGGACGCGCGAAGGAAAACCCGTACCGGGCGTCCGATGACCCGGGCCGGAACGGAGTAAGACGCCATCCGTACCCGGATAAGGCTTGACCGGTTCACCCGTGGTGTCAGTGTCAGGCCCGGTTCGAACCGTTCCGCGGTGATCGGCGCGAGTAGCGGCCGCTCGAGGGCGAAGTCCTGGGCGACAGAATGAAGACGGTTATCGATACGGCGGTCCTCGTCATCGATATCCCACTGCCTGACTTGGTTATTGAGCTCGGCAAGGGAATCAACAACGGGCATCGGGGACAGGTGGGTGCGGCGGAACCGGCCGACTTCCCCCTCGACGCCGCCTTTCTCATGAGCGCCCTCGATGCCGGGATGGCAGTAGAAAGCGTCAAACCCGTAGTGCGACCGGAACAAGAGCACCGCTGGTTCTCGGTCCGCTGCCTGCCGGTGCCATAGATGACTTTCACGACCGCGTCGGTGAGGTTGTCGTACCGGATGTGTCGGGTCGGGATACCACCAATGTCCTCGAATGCATCGATGTGGCCTTCGAGGAACGCTTCCTGCGCCTGGTCGAATAGACCCGGTGGATCGCTTTGCCGGAGCTGGACAGGCGGAAGGTGAACATATGGCACTTGGTCTTCACCCCAGCCAACACCACCCAGACCTCCCCGAAGTCGACTTCCGCCTCCGCCCCTGGTGCATGTTCCTGAGGGACGACCACCTCCGGCAGGCGGCCAGCTTCCGCATCGATCTCTGGACGGCGTTTGCGAACGTAGTCACGGACCGTCGAATAGGACAGCTCCCTTGCCCCGTGCTCATCAACGAGGCGAGCGAAGACACGTCGTGCGGTATGACGCTGCTTGCGGGGACCCTCGAGGTCCTGCCGGAGCATAGCGTCGATCATGGCCTTGAACATCTCCCAACCGGGGCGCTGTCCGCACCCGGGGCTTTCGGCCTGGTGGTTCCGCCTGCCCCAGGGCCTGCCGGACAGTTGGCCGGCCGACACCATGACGTCGGGCGAGTTCCCTGATCGAGAGGCCTCCACACGCGCATCACGCCGGATCCGCGCAAAAACTTCCACCCGAGACTCCATTCGAACCTCCACCTTGAGCAACCAAAAAAGCGTTGTCACAACAGTGAGGGTGGGTCCCGTTTAGATTGCCCGTGACACCCCGAAATGGCTGAAGTGGGTCCCGCTTAGATTGCCCTGGTGGGTACGAACAAAGCTGCCATAGTCACGGCGGCGCCAGCGGCGGGTTCGACTAGTCGGCGGGGATGACAGGCGTGTTTTCCATGAGTGCCCTCTCAACGGGGTCCGCCGTGGCACCTTGCATTTCCCGCCGGGAGATTTCCATGCCAATGATGCTGTATTGCGCCAGTATTTCCGGGCCGGCAAACGTAGTGGGCTGGTCCAGGAGGCCAAAGGCGAAGTCGCTGGCGGCGAAGAGTTCGCCGTCGGAGTACGTGTCCAGCGGCCCGAATCCGTCTGAATCACTCGGGACGGTGAATTGGCTGGCGATCTCCATGGATTTAGACCCTGCTACGGCTTCTTTGGAGAGGACGGATGGCCGCTCCATGAATTCCAGTGAAACTCCGGATCCGATGGCGAGGCCCACTTTCGTGGGCCCGCCCGCGAACGCGTTGAGTTCGCTGCGGAGCCCCTCCAAGGCTTGAGATTCCACAAGGGCTGCTTGGGACAAGTTCACCCGGATGTGGGATGTGATGCCCATTCGCCGGATACGGCGAACAATGTATGTGAGGGCGGTGCGGGAATCGTGGGTCAGGCTCCCCCGCACGTCGATTTCGACGGCATCCATTGAGACATCGAATTTGACGAGGGCATGCAACTTGCGGTCCATAGGTACTCCAAAAAAAGGCGTGTCTATGGCCGATGGCTCAACCCTCAAGAAGATTACCCTCTGGTCCTCGGGTTGCACAACGGCAGGGGTTTTTCTCAGCCAGGAAGGTGAACCGGAATGAGCTGTCGGAATCCGGCTAGCTCTCGCCCTGTTCAGAGCCCCACCTGGCTGAGCCCGACAATGGTTGGGGATACGCCTGGTATCAGGGGCGTTTGTCCTGGCGGGCAGGTCCGACAGAAGAACGGTGACGCCGTCCGTGGGCACGCTTGCCATTACCGCTACGACACGGCCGTCGATGCTAGAGCTCTTCAACGCCCTTTGCGCTTTTGTCAGGGTGCGGCTGGACCTTTTCACCGCCACCACCAAAGCAATCAGCCGCAGTTCGAACAAACACG
Organism: Pseudarthrobacter adonitolis; assembly: GCF_055412845.1. Lineage (NCBI taxonomy): Bacteria > Bacillati > Actinomycetota > Actinomycetes > Micrococcales > Micrococcaceae > Pseudarthrobacter > Pseudarthrobacter adonitolis. The sequence continues at coordinate 26,455 of NZ_JBVAYW010000005.1, forward strand.
GGAGAAGACCCGGTTCTAGGACAAGCCGCGGCCCCCATGCCGACGCGTCATCGATTCAGGGACCCTCACGGAAGCCGAGCCGTCGGACTCGCTGCACTCATGGCGATCACCCGCCCGGCCGGCCTCCCCACTACCCAGACCAGCTGATCACCGCCGCAGCCAAAGCCTCGGATTTAAACATCATCCAAGCGAGCTTAAATAGCTGAGGCCAGCACAACACTTTTGCGGGCACCTTGACGTGAGTCGTTACGGCCGTGAAAGCAGGACGGCCTAGCCGGCCTGCACTTGGTCCGGCTCCTGGTAATGGGTGTGGGTGCCCGGCCCGCCCACTGACTCCACCAGCGATTTGGCAATATCGCGAAGCTTGGTGTTGCGGTGGCTGGATGCATCGGTGAGGATCCTGACCGCAGCGTTCTGGCTGCAGCGGTTCTGTGCCATGACAATCCCCACGGATATGTCGATCATGGTCCGGGACTCCAGCGTGGCACGCAGGTGAGCCGCGGCGTCCGTGTGGAGCGAGATCCGGACGGCCAGCCGGAGTGCCTGGGAGATTTCCCGGGTGTAGCCCCTTGCCTGGGCGGACGCGCGTTCATCGAACTTGTTCGGCGCCTCTGAATAGAGATTCAGGGCCGCCTTGGCGTCCCCTTGCAGATTGAAGGGCAGCGAAAGTACGGACCGCAGCCCGTGGGAAGCCACGGCGTTGGCGTAGTCCTGGCCCCATCGGTCTTCCTCGAACAGGTCGGGGACATGGACTTCCCGCTGTTCTTCTGCTGCCGTGAGGCACGGGCCGTGGGAAAGCGAGTATTGGATTTGATCCACTTCGCGGGCGGAGTCGCTGCTCCAGCCGATGGTGGCGGCCTTGCGGTCCCGGAGCAGTGTAATGCCGCATAGCGCGTCGTCGCCGTCACCCGCCATCTGGTGGGCCGAGAACCTGGCCAGTTCATTGAGGAAGTGCTCGAAATCGGCGCTTTCCAGAATAAGGTTCTGGATTTGCTCGATGGTTCTCAAGGGTTGTTCTGGCGGGAGCACTGTGCACCTTCTCCAAAGGGGGCCTGATGGGGTAAGACAAATAGTAATGGGCGCGTCCAGCGCAAGACGAGTCTCACCTGTCTTCAGGATTAGTTATCTCCTGGGCTTCTGCTTTTTGGCGCCATCATCGGGATGACGTTGTTCGGGCAGTTGCGGGGACCGTTCTTTGGGCCCGTCGCGGTAGCCGCCTCAGGCCTTGTGATTCTGCTGGGTCTGTGTCTGGTTGCGATCGCCCACACCGGCGGCAGCCATCAGCACTCCGATATCCGCACGAACGAGGACGGTTCCATGACGCTGAACTCCGGTTACCTGGCCAGCCTGCACCCTTGGCCCAGGGCGCTAGCCGAGGCGGATGACATCTTTTTCCTGGATCTGGACGAAGCCAGGGCCGGCCTAAATTCCGGAACAGCTGACCTCCGCGACCTGGTGGCGCAGCGGCGCGCGGACTACGCCGTGGAACTCGAACGGCGCCACGTACCCCGGGTATTGCTTTCGGACGGCACGGAACCGGAAGCCATACCATCCGGCGACGCTGTGGCGGCATCCACGGTGCCGGGGGCACTGACCGGGAGTCCGGCGTCGGCCGGTGTTGTCACGGCGACTGCCCGCGTGATCCTCGACCCGGTGGGTGCGCACCTGGAACCGGGAGAAATCCTGGTGGCGCCGTCCGCGGACCCCGGCTGGACGCCGTTGTTCCTCACCGCGGGCGGACTGGTGATGGAGATGGGAGGGCCCAATTCCCACGGGGCCGTCGTGGCCCGGGAGTACGGCATCCCGGCGGTGGTGGGCGTCCCGGACGCCACGCTTCGGCTTTCCACCGGGCAGGAAATAACGGTCGACGGCGGCGCCGGTACCGTGGTGCCTTCGTAGCCGGAGAGCCCTCGGCATGACTTCCAGAAGAGACGTGTGCGCGGCGGTCCCCAGGCGTAACCTGAAGTATGAGCTCCAAGGATGAAGCGGGGCTGGCATGAACCGCGCATGGCTGCGCTGGGTGCCGGCCGCAGCTGTACCTGCAGTGATCGCCGCCGGTGTGCTGGTGGGATCCATTCCGGCGCGGGCCGGCGATCCATTGCCACAAAAGTCTCCGGCTGAGGTCCTGACCCTCTTGGGCCAGCACAGCACCCGGTCATTCTCCGGAACAGTCGAGCAATCCGCCAAGCTCGGCCTGCCCGAACTGCCGGCCGCAGGTCCCAGTTCCGGACCGGTGTCGGCCGGCGGGGCCGCTTCGATCCTGGAGTTCCTGACCGGTGAGCACACTGCCCGGATCTTTATGGATGGGCCAACAAAGGTGCGGGTCCAAGTGATGGACCGGCTGGCTGAACGGGACGTCATCCGCCGCGACAGCGACGTGTGGTTCTACAACTCCAAGGACAATAGCGCCGCCCACCTGGCCTTGCCGGCGTTCGCCAGCGACCTGCCGCTGCAGGTCCCTGAAGCTCCCGCACTGCCCGGCGATTTGCCGAGCCCGGACCTGCCGTCGCCCGTTCTGCCCATGCCCATCCTGCCCGGCAAGGACCTGCCGGTCCCACCTGTATTGCCGACGCCCGACGACTTGGCCCGGAAGTTCCTCGCCGTCGTGGACAGTTCCACCGAGGTGACGGTGGGCCCGGACGCCGAAGTCGCCGGCCGGTCCGCCTACAGCCTGGTACTGGCGCCGAGGACGCAGGGGACGCTGGTTGAGAAAGTTGCCATCGCCGTCGACGGCGAGACAGGAATGCCGCTGCGGGTATCGGTGATGGCACGCGGCCAGGCAGAACCAGGTTTCGAGGCTGGCTTCACCAGCCTGTCCCTGGCGGCCCCGGACGACTCGGTGTTTACGTTCGTTGCCCCGCCAGGCGCCACGGTCAAGGAGCTGCAGGTACCACCGCTCCCGCCCCAGCCCGGCATGCCGGCCCTCCCGCCCAGTTTCGGAGGGATTACGCCCGGAGTAGTCCCCGACGGGGGCCCGGACCAGCCCACCGCGCCGGATCAGGTTCCCGCGCCGGACCAGGTTCCCCCGCCGGAACAGCTTCCCGCCCCGGACAAGATTCCCGGCAGCGACGCTCGTCTGCGGCACCGCGACGCACCCCGGCCAACGGTGACCGGCAAGGGCTGGGAAACGGTGATCGGGTTCCCCGCGGCACCCAACGGGCAAGGGGCTGCCTGGACTGAATCCTTGCTGAAGGATCCGATCCTGTCCCAGGCCGCCGTCGTCGTGCCCGGCGGACGGCTCCTGTCCACGGCACTGGTCAACGTCCTACTGACCGACGACGGCAGGATCTTTGTGGGGATGGTCCCGGCGGAGCGGCTCCAGGCCGCCGCCGGCGCAGCGTGACCGCGGCCGGGGGGGCGGCTGCCGGGATAGCCGCCGCCCGGACCACCTCTGCAGGGAGCGGGACGGCCGGGCTGACAATCGAGACCCAAGGCCTGACCAAGCGTTTCGGCCACCAGCTGGCGGTCGACAACGTGGACCTCGCTGTGCCGCAAGGTGCCGTGTTCGGGTTCCTGGGCCCCAACGGTTCCGGCAAAACCACCACCATCCGGATGCTGCTGGGCCTTGCCGCGGCGTCGGCCGGAACCGTCAGCGTCCTGGGCCTACCGATGCCGCAGCGCCTGCACGAGGTCCTGCCGCGCGTCGGTGCCCTGGTGGAGGGGCCGGCGTTTTATCCTTTCCTTTCCGGCACCGCCAACCTGCATCGCCTGGACGCCGCCGGCCGGCATGCGGCGCCAGCTACCCGGACCGCCCGCGTTGCTGCCGCGCTTGAGCGGGTGGGTCTCTCACACGCCGCCGGCAAGCGGGTACATGCCTACTCCTTGGGTATGAAGCAGCGGCTGGGGATCGCCAACGCGCTGCTGTCGCCGCGGGAACTGCTGGTGCTCGATGAGCCCACCAACGGATTGGACCCGCAGGGAACGCGGGAAGTGCGGAGCCTGGTCCGGTCGCTGGCCGCCGACGGTGCCACCGTCTTCGTCTCCAGCCACCTTTTGGCGGAGGTGGAACAGATCTGTACGTACGCGGCCATCATGAGCGCCGGACGGCTGGTGGCCCAGGGGCCGCTGGCGGAGCTCCGCCAGACCGGCGAGTCGCGGATCCGCCTGTTAACGCCCGACGCCGGGACGGCCAGTGAGGTCCTGCTGCGGTTGGGCATGTCCCCGGGAAGGGGAACGCCTGAACCGGACGGGGACATGCTGACCGCCGTCGCGGTTGCGTCCCGGCTTGAGGCTCCGGAGGACATTGTGGCGGAGCTCGTGGCGGCCGGGGTGCGGGTCCGTGGATTTTCCGTTGAGCGGGAGAGCCTGGAGGAGCGCTTTGTTGCGCTGACGGGGGAGGGGTTCGACATTGCCCAATAGTGCTTCTGAGGCCGGTAGTGTTCCGGCAGCCGTTCCCGAGGCCAGCAGTGGTTCTGACGCCAGCAGTGCTTCGGGTGCGCCGTCGAGCCTGTCCCTGCTGGCGTCTGAGCTGAAGACGCTTTTCCGGCGCCGCCGGACCGCGGCCATGCTGCTGGCTCTTGCCGCGATTCCGGTGCTGATCGCCGTCGCCGTCCGGCTCTCGTCATCCGTTCCTCCGGGGAGGGGACCGGCCTTCCTGGACCGGATCAGCCAGAACGGGCTCTTTGTGGCGGTCACGGCAATGCTGGTCTCGGTGCCGCTGTTCCTCCCCTTGACCATTGGGGTGGTGGCGGGCGATACCATCGCCGGCGAGGCGAGCCTGGGCACGCTGCGGTACCTGCTGGTGGCGCCCGCCGGGCGCGTGCGCCTGCTGCTGGTGAAGTACGCCGGAGCGCTGGCGTTCTGCCTGGCCGCGCCCGTCGCGGTGGCCCTTGCCGGGGCAGCGATCGGAATGTCGCTGTTCCCCGTTGGGCCGGTAACGCTCCTGTCCGGCGATGTCGTCCAGCCGCCTGAGGCCGCGCTGCGGCTGGCCCTGATTGCTGCGTATCTTGCGGTGTCCCTGGCCGGACTTTCGGCGATCGGCCTGTTCCTGTCCACCCTGACAGTGGTACCCGTCGGCGCCATGGCCGCCACGGTGGTGCTGTCAGTGGTCTCGCAGGTGCTGGACCAGTTGCCGCAGTTGGAATGGCTGCATCCTTGGCTGTTTACGCATTACTGGTTCGGCTTCGCGGACGTCCTTCGCCAACCGGTGCTGTGGGACTCTTTTGCCAGCAACGCGGTGCTGCAGGCGGGCTACGTCGCCGTGTTCGGGGCGCTCGCATATGGCCGGTTCGTCACCAAGGACGTTCTGTCCTGAGGCTGGATGCACTGAGTTTGCTTCCTGGAGACTAGAGCCCTGAGGCTGAAGTCCCGGACAGGAGCCCTGGCCGGGTCAGTAGCGGGCTGCGTAAGGGTGGAGCTGCATCCCGGCCATCCAGTTCAACTGGGTCACGCCGATGCCCTCATCCGGGTTCAGCGCCTGCACTACCTGGCCGTTCCCCAAGTAGATGGCCACGTGATAGAAGCCCGGTGCTGAGCCCCAGACCAGCAGGTCGCCGCGCAGTGCCTGGGAGATCGGCACATGAACGGGAGCTGCCGCGTACTGCTGCGCAGCGGTGCGCGGCAGGTACTTGCCCGCGGCGGCGAAGGCCGTTTGCACGAGGCCGGAGCAGTCAAAACCGTTGGGGCCGGTGCCGCCGTATTGGTAGAAGTACGGCGACCCCACCTTGGACATCGCCACGGAGATGGCAGTCTCGTTGGAACCGCCCGGCGATGGGGCCGGTGTTGGCGCGGGCGTTGGGGCTGGTGCTGGAACAGGCGCGGGCGCTGGGGCTGGTGCGGGAACAGGCGCGGGCGCTGGGGCTGGTGCTGGAACAGGCGCGGGCGCTGGGGCTGGTGCTGGAACAGGCGCTGGAGCCGGTGCGGCCGGCAGGTCCCCGCCGGCGGCCGGTCCAGCGGCAGGCCGGTCTGCTGCTTGCGCCGCCGCAGCCCGATCAGCAGCCGCAGTTAATTCGGCGAGCCTGGCCTCCTCGCGCTGCCGGTCCAAAGCGCCAATGCGTGCCGATTCGATGGCCACCGTGGTGTTCCGCAGCTGGGCGAGTTGATCCACGAGGATTGTCCGCTGCGCCGCGGCTTCGGCTACGGCCTTGGTCTGGGTGGCGTTGGCTTGTTCAGCCTCTTCTTTGCGGGCTTCGGCCTTCCGGGCGGCGTCGTCAGCGGCCCGGTTGGCGTCGTCGGCGGCGGCCGTCAGGGACTGCGCCGCGGACGCTGCGGATGCGGCCGCTTCGAAGGCGCGGCTCCGGCTGGCCGAAATGGCTTCCAGCGTCGCGGCCTGATGCAAGGCTTCGGCGTTGCCGCTGACGAACGTGCCCAGCGTAGGGTTCAGCCCGCCGTTGCGGTAGAGGTCACCGGCGAGCTGGCCTACCTGCTTCCGGGTCCTGTCCTGCTCGTGCGTCGCAGCGGTGGCCTTGGCCGTGGCCACTTCCGCCGCCATCCTGCGGTCTTGCAGTCCCACCAGGGCTTCGCCGTAGGCGTTGTTGGCCTGCAGCGACAAGGCAAACGTGGCTTGCTGGGCGCTGGTGGCGTCTGCGAGGAGGCGTTCGATGATGGCGACCTGATCCGCCGTCGCGCGTTCACTCGCCTTAGCTGTGGCGATGTCCTCCGGGGTGGGAAGCTCCGGCGACGCCGGGCGCTGGACGGTCGGAGCCTGCGGCAGCGGGGCTGCTTGGGCGGGGAGGGTCATGGTGCCGAAAAGTACGACGGCGGTGCACAGCACGGCGGCCTTCAGGCCGGATCCGGTCAAACCCATTCGCAGAACCTCGCACGTAGTTAAGGCCAGGGGAGTGAGGTCTGGTGGCGGCACAAGGAGCCCCTCTGCTGATCACCCAGCAGTCCGAGGCTACGTGAGCGTTTGCACTTTGGCAACACTGGTCACATCAATAACATAAACAACAAGAGTGTAATTCCGGCACATCTGGTCCGGCGTGTTGGCCGAATCCGCGCCGCCCTGCTGCGTGCGTCAGGCGTGCTGACGCGATTCGTGCTCCGAGTGGCTGGCGGGTTCCAGCTGGAAAGTGCAGTGCTCGGTGTCAAAGTGGGACCCCAGGCAGGTGGTGAGCCTGTCCAGGAGCTGGTCGGCGCCGCGGGCATTAAGGACGCCGTCCTCCACCACCACGTGGGCCGAAAACACCGGCACACCGGACGTGATCGTCCAAATGTGGATGTCATGGACGTCAACCACTCCGTCAACGCTGAGGATGTGCTCGCGGATCATCTGCACTTCCACGCCCTTGGGGGTCGCCTCCAGCAGGACGTCCACCACATCGCGCAGCAGGCTCCAAGCCCGCGGCAGGATCATCAGGGCAATGAGCACGGAGGCGATGGTGTCGGCCGCCTGGTAGCCGGTGAACATGATGACCAGGGCAGCAATGATGACGGCGACTGAGCCCAACAGGTCGCCCAGCACCTCAAGGTAGGCGCCCCGGACATTCAGGCTGTCCTGGTGTGCGCCTCGCAGGATCAGCAGCGAGACCAGGTTGGCCACCGCGCCCAAGATGGCGGCGAAGAGCATGATGTCGGTGTGGACCTCGGGCGCGGAGCCGATCCTGCGGATGGCCTCGGTGAAGATGACCACCGAGATGACAATCAGGATCAGCGCGTTGGCCAGGGCGGCCAGGACCTCAGCACGCTGGTAGCCGTAGGTCCGCTGATCACTCGCCGGGCGTCCCGCGATCCAGGCGGCCAGGAGTGCGATGGTAACGCCTGCCGCATCAGACAGCATGTGGCCGGCGTCCGCCAGCAGGGCCAATGATCCGGACAGTGCCGCGCCCACCACCTGGACCACCACTACCGCCAGGGTGATGGCCAGGACGGCGATGAGCCGTTTGCGGTGGCGGCCTGTCGCCGTGATCCCGTGTGTGTGGCTGTGGTCGTGTCCCATGCCTACAAGGCTAGTCCCAGCCGAGCTCGTGCAGGCGCCGGTCGTCGATGCCGAAGTGGTGGGCTATCTCGTGTACCACCGTCACAGCCACTTCCTGGATCACCTCGTCGCGCGACCCGCAGATGTCCAGGATGGGCTGGCGGAAGATGGTGATCCGGTCCGGCAGCGAACCGGCATCCCACCATGAGTCCCGCTCCGTCAAGGGAACACCCTCATAGAGGCCCAGCAGAACGGTGTCCGGGTCCTCGCCCGGGCCGGGCACGTAGTCGTCCTCGACAAACACCGCCACGTTGTCCATGGCCGCCGCCAGTTTGGCGGGGATCAGTCCCAGGGCATCCGTCACAGCGGCTTCGAAATCGTCAGCGGACATCTCAAACGGACTCGGCTCTTGCGGGCCGTCCGGGATGATGGGCAGTCCGGGCGGCAGGTTGGCGGGCATAAGCAGACTCTAGTCCGCAGCCGGATTGGCGCGCATACTGAAACCCGTCCTTGACTGCCCAGTGAGGAGCCGGATGTCCGTCCGCCATCGCCTTTTTGCCGCCACCTACGACAGGCTGTCGGCCCCTCTGGAGCGCCGGGAGCTGGCTCCTCGCCGGGCGCGGCTGCTCTCCAGGCTGACGGGAACCGTGGTGGACGTCGGCGCAGGCACCGGGGCCAACCTGCGGCACTTCCGCCGGGCTGAGCGGGTAATCCTCGTAGAGCCGGACCGGTACATGCGGGCAAGATTGAGCTCCCGACTCGGGGAGTCATCGGTTCCGGTGGAAGTTTCCGACGCCGATGCGGAGCACCTGCCGCTGCCGGACGGCGCAGCGGACGCCGTCGTGTTCACCCTGGTTCTGTGCTCGGTGCCGGATCAGCGGCTTGCCCTGCTGGAGGCCCGCAGGGTGCTCAAACCCGGCGGGACCCTCGCGGTGCTGGAACATGTCCGCGGACAGGGCCGTGCGGGCCGCTGGCAGGACAGGCTGGACGGTCTTTGGGGCCGTTGCGTGGCGCCCGGGTGCCACCTCAACCGGAACACGGTGGCATCCATCGGCGAAGCCGGGTTCGAATTCGCGGAAGTCAGCAGGTTGGAGGCCCCGGCGGTTGCCCTGGCCACGCCGATCATCGCGGGTACGGCAGTGAAGCCCTCCTGACACTGAACGGAGCCCCTACCGGGACCTGCGGCGCGTCAGGCCCACGCCCACCAGGCAGACCACCCCGCCCACGAGGCCCAGCACTGCGGGGACTTCGCTGAGGAGCAGCCAGGAGATCAGGATGGTGGTGCCTGGCACCAGGTATGTGGTGGCCGCCAGTTTTCCGGCGTCAATCAGGGACAGTGCGTAGGCCCAGGTGGTGAAGGCGACGGCGGTGGGGAAGATGCCCAGATACACCAGGCCCAGTGTTGCCGGCAGCGGGGCGGACTGCAGTTCGGACACCAGCTGGCCGCTGAACGGCAGGCAGCAGACGGCCCCCACCATGATGCCGAACCAGGTGGCCTGGCCTGGCGGGAACTTCCGCAACACCGGCTTCTGGATGATGACGCTGACGGCGGCGAGCACGGCGGCAAGGAGGCAGAGCAGCACGCCTGCCACATCCGCCGTCGAACGTTCCCCGGAACCTGAGCCGGAGCCGAGCGCGATCAGCGCAACCCCGCCGAACGCCACCAGGCTCCCGATAATCAACCAGCGCGGGAAGCCCTCCTTTAGGAAGAATCCGGCCATGATGGCAACCAGGATGGGGTTGACGTTGATCAGCAAGGCGGCGGTCCCGGCGTCCAGCAGGTGCTCCGCGGCGTTCAGGGCCACGTTGTAGCCGCCGAACCACATCACGCCGTACCCCAGGATGGGCCACCATTCGCTGCCTCGCGGCAGCAGCTTGCTTTTGGCCAGTTGCGGCAGGACCAGTGCGCCGAGCACGACGGCGGCAACCGCCAGCCTGCCCAGGGTCAGGGATCCGGGGGAGAAGGTGGGGCCGATGGCCCGGATCCCCACGAATGCCGAGGCCCAGAGCACCACGGTGACCGCCACGGCAGCGACGCCGAGCGCGTTAGAACGGCCAGGTGGTGGGCGAAGCGCCGTTGATGTTGCTGCGCTGGGAGGGGTGCTTGAAGGCATGCTGCCAATCTATCCCGGCGGCAACGCCGGCAGCCGGCGGGAATCGGTCACGTCTAGTCGAGTTTCTGCCAATGCCCGGCTGACCACTCCAACAGGCGCTCCAGAGGCCAGGTGGTAACGATGCGCTCCGCGGGAACGTTGTTGTGCGCGGCGCGGGCCGCCCCGTACTGGAGGAAGTCGAGCTGGCCCGGAGCGTGGGCGTCGCTGTCGATCGAGAACAGGCAGCCGGCGTCGAGGGCCAGCTGGATCAGGTTGTCCGGTGGGTCCTGCCGCTCGGGGCGGGAGTTGATCTCTACCGCCACGTTGTATTCCGCGCACGCCGCGAATACCTCCCGGGCGTCGAAGTCCGATTGCGGCCGCGTGCCACGGGAGCCCTCCACCAGGCGTCCGGTGCAGTGGCCGAGCACATTGCTCTGGGGGTTCTGGATGCCCTTGAGCATCCGCTGGGTCATGGTGTCGCGGTCCGCCCGAAGCTTGGAATGAACGCTGGCCACCACGATGTCCAGCCGTTCCAGCATGTCCGGCGACTGGTCCAGTTCGCCGGATTCCAGGATGTCCACCTCGATGCCGGTCAGGAGCCGGAATCCGTCCTCTTTGCCGTCAACTGCGGAGGCAGCGTTGACGGCGGCCACAACGTCGAGCTGTTCGGTCAGGCGCTCCACGCTGAGCCCGTTGGCGATGGTCAGGTTGGGGGAGTGGTCTGTCAGCGCCAGGTACTCGCGGCCCAGCAGGCGGGCGGCGTCTGCCATGAGCTGGATGGGGGAGCCGCCGTCGGACCAGTCGCTGTGGCTGTGCAGGTCGCCGCGGAGTGCCGCGTTGAGCTCGGCCCCGCCGTCCGCCAGAGGCTCCGCGCTGCGCTGGCGGAGGTCCTTAAGGTACTCGGGCACTTCGCCGTCCACGGCCTGCCGGACCACCTGGTATGTCCTGTCGCCGATGCCCTTCATGCTCTTGAGCCTGCCGTCCCGGGCCCGGGCGGCCGCCTCGGCAGGGTCAAGCCCGGCGATGATCCCGGCCGCCTTCCGGAAGGCCTGGACCTTGAAGGTGGCAGCGCGTTCCCGTTCCAACCAGAAAGCAATTTCATTGAGCGCGGCGACGGCATCCATCTGTCCATCTTCGCCTGTTCCGGCCGCTTGGGTCAGGTGGCTCTGGGCCGATTTTGAGATATTCCCGCCGAGGCCCTATAGTTTTAGAGTCCAGTTCGGAGCAACTGCAAACGAAAAGACTGAGGGCCTCGGCTCGAAGCCTTTTATTTTGTGCCGAACGGGTTCTGGCCCCCATCGTCTAGCGGCCTAGGACACCGCCCTTTCACGGCGGCGGCACGGGTTCGAATCCCGTTGGGGGTACGCAAGGAACTGGTCTGGCAGGCTGAAAACGTCTGGTAAGCTGGAAGCCTTGAAAAAAGCGGTAGCGATGCCGCGAAGCAAGAAAATCAAGGCCCTGTAGCGCAGTTGGTTAGCGCGCCGCCCTGTCACGGCGGAGGTCGCGGGTTCAAGTCCCGTCAGGGTCGCTCTGATTGCCAGAAGAAATTCCGGCGGTCAAGGTGACATGTCACCTAGGCTCTGTAGCTCAGTTGGTAGAGCGTTCGACTGAAAATCGAAAGGTCACCGGATCGACGCCGGTCGGAGCCACCACTGGGAAGCATCAGTTCTTCGGAACTGGTGCTTTTCTTCTTTAACCCGGCAGCCACCTGGGCAACCCCGCACTCCCCACCCTCACCCACCCACCTCGAATTTTTTGTCCAGGTAATCACCGATCTTGACGCTTTTCAGGGCAATAGGTGGACAAAAACTCGGGACGGGGCGGGGCAGGCTCTTATGCAAGGATGCTGACTCTCCCGCAGATTCCGACGCCGGAAGACACGTTAGAGATAGGGTTGGGAACAACAGAAGGGGGAGTGTCTGATGGAATACCAGAACCCACAACCCGATGCGGGCGTCGAGCGCCAGCTTGCTACCAGCCACCATGCCGCCAACCAGGCGTCCGTGCCCGGGCATGGACGCACCGTGATCGCTGAGACCGCCGTGGCCAAAGTTGCCGGCATTGCCGCCCGTGCCGTGCCCGGCGTCTATTCTTTGGGCTCGGCTCCGTCCCGTGCGCTCGGAGCAATCCGGGACGCCGTCGGCAGTTCGGACCATGCTGCCGGTGTCCGCGCCGAGGTCGGCGAGACGCAGGTGGCAGTGGACATCAGCCTGGTGGCCTCCTACGGCACGCCCCTGCATTCCCTGGCCGATCAGGTCAGGTCAGCTGTTTACCGCGCGGTCGAGGAACTCGTCGGCCTTCAGGTCATTGAAGTGAATGTCGAAATAACCGATGTCTACGTGGCGCTGCCGGCGAAGGTCGGAGCCCCTGCCGTCGCCGAGAGGGAGGCACTGCTGTGAATCTGACCGTTGTGGGGATCGCCATGGGCGCCTTCGTGGCGTTTATGTCCTTCCAGTTCGGGCTGTGGGGCTTCCTGGTCTCGCTCCTCTTTATGGCCATTGGCGCCCTCCTGGGCCGCGCTGCGGAAGGGAAACTGGACCTGCGCGGCGTCCTGGATGCCATCACCGGCCGGCGCTCCTCGTCATGACGTCAGCCGAACCATCCATCCAGGGGCGGGTCCTGAGCGGACACAACCGCATCAGCACGCAGGCCCTGACCAGCCTTGCCAGGACAGCCGCCGCGGAAGCCCTCGGTGTGGAGCCCCAGGATGTCAGGGCGTACTGGACGGACGACGACGGCCTGCTGGCTCTGTCGTTGGTGTCACCTATCAGGATTCCGCCGCTAACCACCGTGCTCAGGGACCCAGGCCGGGTCGCCGCATTCGGTGGATCCATTTGGGACCGGACGGTCGATGCCAAAACCAGGATCCTTTCAACTGTCACGGCCCTCAGCGGCGCCACTCTGAGCAGGGTGGATATCCGCATCAGCGGCGTTAAACCGATCGAGGGAGGCAGGGTCCAGTGAGCGGCGGATCAGTGGACGGGGACCTGGCGGATTCGAGGCCAACAAGCCGAGCCCGCGCCCAGCCGCAACCTGACATGCGCAAGGTCGTCTACCGGGAAACCCATTCCTCGCGGGCAACAGTGGCAACGGTGGCAGCCGTCCTGGTGATGGGGCTGGCCGGCTACGGTCTTCTCGAATCGGCCGTGCACGCCATCGGACAGCCGGCTTGGCTGATCGAACCGCAGCTGGCGGCGGAGCGCATCGTTGCATTGCCGGCGGGTATCCCGCCGCTGCTGCTCGGTGCCAGCGGCGCCGTGGTAGCCATGGTGGGACTGTTTTTCCTGCTCAACGCCATCCTGCCGGGAAGACGCGCCCGGCACGCGCTGAACGGCACCGGAAGTTCGTCCGCCGTGGTGGTCGATGACGAGGTCATCGCCTCCGCCCTGGCGCGTAGCGCCCGGCTCGCCGCCAATGTCACCCCGGAACAGGTCATGGTGGTGGTGTCCCGGCGGCAGGTCATCGTGAATGTGCGCCCCACCTCAGGGGTTCCAGTGGCCGAAGCGGCGGTGCTGGCCGCGGTCCAGGACGAGCTCAGCGGGATGTCACTGGTCCCGTTGCCTGACGTCCGCGTGAACATTTCCACCGTAGGAGTGATTGGAGCATGACGGCCACCCCCTCGCTCCTCAACAGGATCCTGCTGGGCATCCTCGGACTCAAGCTGCTCGCCGTGGGCATCCTGCTCGTCCTGCTGGCCACGGTTCCGCCTGTGGTGACCTGGTGGCATGCCTGGTCCGGATCGGTCTGGCGCAGCGTCAACCAGTCCTTCGACAACACCCGCTTTCCGGGACGTCCAGAAAGCTGGCTCTGGATTGTGATGGCGCTTGCCCTGGTGGTTCTGATCGGGCTGATGGTTGCCTGGATCGCGCAGCAGGGCAAAGGCCGGAGCAACTTCCTGGTCGCCGAGTACGATCCCGGGACAGTGGCCGGAGACGTGCGGATCAGCGGGGGAGTAGCCGAGCAGGCGTTGAAGCACACCTTGGCTGAACGGCCCGATCTGGCGGGTGCCACGGTGGCAACCTACGATGTCCAAGGCAGCCCGGCTTTGAAAATCCGGCTCCAGCCGCGCCAGGGCGTGGCGCCGCACCTCCTGGCGGCCGAGGTCTCTGCCCTGGTGGACGCCCTGGACCAGGTGGTGGGAAAGCGGACGCCGGTCCTGATCCACATCGGCGCCGGGGCCAGGACGCGGTTCAGCCGGGCCGAACGCGTCCGTTAGTGTGATGCGGGGGACATCTGATCTTGCCGATGCCGGCGGACATCGCCCGGCCACCACCACTGTCCGGATGTAATAACCGGGCCATCAAGGAGAACACCATGAGCGAGCAAGTAACTGACAGCGGAGCAGCAAACGAAGGGGTCGAAGGCGCGGCAGAAAAGGCCAAGGAGTTCGCTGGCGAAGCTGCAGAAAACGTGAAGGACTTCGCCGGCGAAGCTGCAGAAAACGTCAAGGAGTTCTTCGACGGCGATGTGGCTGAGAACGCCAAGGAACTCGCCGGTGACGTGGCTGAAAACGCCAAGGAACTGGCTGGCAGCGTGACTGAGAACGTGAAGGGCTTTGGCGCCAGGATCGCCGGGCTGTTCAAGGGCAAGTAGCCTAAGCCGGGGGCTCACGCCCCAAGGAGCCTAATTGGGCGCCGCGCTCCCCGGGAGCGCGGCGCCTTCTTTTGTGCAGCCTGCAGGCAGGAAAACGTGCGTGGAGGGCGGCTTTCGGCCTCGTGGGGCACCGCTGCGACGCTCCGCCCGGGTGGGTTGGGGCCTTGGTATCCTTTCGGTCACAACCGGGTGTAAACGCTTGCATTCATGGTCGGAGCCTGATTAGTGTGTGATTCATATCACGCAATGATGTCCGTTGCCTCAGTCGCACCTGTTGAAGTTCTGTAAACTCACCGAGGAGTCCTCAGCATGAAAAACCGCAAATACCTGCTTCCGGTTGCTGCCACCGGAATTCTGGCGCTGTCCCTGACTGCATGTAGCCCCGGCGGCGGAGGTGGCGGCACCACCGGAAGCGACTGCTCTGCCTACGAGAGCTACGGCAAGCACGACGGCAAGACAGTCTCCGTCTACTCCACCATCGTGGACATCGAGGCAACGAACCTGGAAACCGCATTCGGAACGTTTGAGGAATGCACCGGAGCGACCATCAAGTACGAGGGCAGCAAGGAATTCGAGACCCAGATCGGTGTTCGGGCGAAGGCAGGAAACGCCCCGGACATCGCCATCTTCCCGCAGCCGGGGCTGATGGCCGATCAGGCCAAGGCGGGCAATCTGAAGCCGGCGCCGAAGGCAGTCTCTGATTTGGTGGACAAGAACTGGTCCGCCGACTGGAAGAAGTACGGCACGGTGGATGGGGTCTTCTACACCGCCCCGATGCTGGCGAACGTCAAGGGCTACGTCTGGTACGCCCCGAAGACCTTCAAGGACAAGGGCTGGGAAGTTCCCAAGACCTGGGACGAAATGATGACACTGTCGTCGAAGATCGCTGATGACGGCGCCATGAAGCCGTGGTGTGCAGGCTTCGAATCCGGCGAAGCGACCGGCTGGCCGGGCACCGACTGGGTTGAGGACGTTGTCCTTCGCGCCGAGGGCCCCGAAGTCTATGACCAGTGGGTGAGCCATGAGATCCCCTTCAACGATCCCAAGATCGTGGCTGCCTTGAACAAGACCGGCGAGATCCTCCTTGACTCCAAGTACGTCAACGGCGGCTTCGGCGATGTGCGCTCCATCCTGACAACCGGCTTCGCGCAGGCAGGACAGCCCGTCCTCGACGGCCAGTGCGCCATGCACCACCAGGCCAACTTCCAGGCTGCCAACTGGCCGGAAGGGACCGTTGTGGCTCCCGAGGGCGACGTCTGGGCCTTCATGACACCTCCCATTGACGCCAGCAAGGGTCAGGCAATCACCGGCGGTGGCGAGATGGTGGGCGCTTACAAGGACACCCCCGAGGTCCAGGCATTCCAGGCCTACCTGGCCAGCGCCGAGTTCGCCAACAACCGCGTCAAGCTCGGTGGCGTGATCAGTGCCAACAAGGGACTGGACCCGGCAAACGCCCAGACGGAACTCGACAAGCAGTCGATCGCCCTGCTCCAGGATCCGGACACCGTCTTCCGCTTTGACGGCTCTGACCTGATGCCCGGCGCCGTAGGTTCCAACTCCTTCTGGAAGGGCATCGTTGCATGGATCAACGGCACTCCCGCCCAGCAGGTTGCCGACAGCATCGAAGGCAGCTGGCCTAAGAGCTAACCTCCTCACATCGCGCCCTTGGGACAACAAGTCCCAAGGGCGCGATGTTGATCCCGAACGAATTTGATCCACGCACACCACGGAGGTTGGGCAATGGAGTTTCTTGGAGGAAAGTTTCTTCAAGTTTTTATCGCCTTAGCGGTTTTTGCCGCGCTAATTGGGCTGATCATGCTGATTGTGGACAGGGCTCCCAAATCAGTCAAAGACAAACTGACGATCGTTGGCTTTTTGGCACCAGCGGCAATCCTGATGCTGGTGGGCTTGGTCTATCCCGCCGTGCAGACGTCGTTTCTGGCATTCACGAATGCCTCCGGACAGCCAAACGGAGTCGATAACTTCGTCTGGATGTTTACGCAGCCTGAGGCGCTGGTTACGCTGCGAAACACCGTCATTTGGACGGTGCTGGTGCCGTTCCTCTCCACTGGTTTCGGCCTCGCTTACGCGGTGTTCATCGACAAAGCCCGCGGCGAAAAGGTCCTCAAAGCCCTGGTCTTTATGCCGATGGCCATCTCATTCGTTGGCGCCGGCATTATCTGGAAGCTCGTCTACGACTACCGCGGCCCCGGCATCGAACAGACCGGCGTCATTAACGCTCTGCGGGTCATTCTGGGAATGGATCCCAAGCAGTTCCTCCTTGATGCCCCGGAAAACACCATCTTCCTCATCATCGTGATGGTTTGGATCCAAACAGGCTTTGCCATGGTGATCCTCTCTGCTGCCATCAAAGGCGTTCCGATGGAACTGGTTGAGGCAGCGCGGCTCGACGGTGCCAATGCCTGGGAGCAGTTCCGCAATGTGACCATTCCCGGCATTCGGGGCGCTTTGGTTGTAGTGCTGACAACCATCACCATAGCCACGCTGAAGGTCTTCGACATTGTCCGCACCATGACGGCGGGCAACTACGACACCTCTGTGGTCGCCAACGAGATGTACACGCAGGCCTTCCGTGCCGGCGAACCGGGCAGGGGCGCAGCGCTTGCCCTCATCCTGTTCCTGCTCGTCCTGCCAATCGTGGTCTACAACGCCCGCGTACTCCGTCAGCAAAGGGAAATCCGATGACCGTCATGCCAGCGCCGGATGAGGCGGCCAACACTTCCCGGACCCAGACACGCAAGGACAAAAGCCGTCCCGCTTCGCCCGAGGATTCCGCTCCGATCATGCGGCGGGTCAAGACCAAGCTGACCTCACGGTGGGCCACCGCCGCCGCCGTGATCATTGCGACGATCTGGACAGTGCCCACGTTCGGTCTTCTGGTGTCCTCCATTCGTCCGGCGGCCAAACAGGTGGGCCCGCGTTCGGACGGCTGGTGGAACTTTTTTGCGGACTGGGATTTCACTTTCAAGAATTACGTCGATGTCACGGCAGCGGCAGGATCGCAGTCGGCAAACCTTTCGCAGTACTTCGTCAACTCCTTGGCGATTGTCATCCCGGTAACCGTCTTTGTCCTGGTGCTCGCTTCCATGGCGGCCTACATGTTCGCATGGGGCAACTTCAAAGGCCGCGAATGGGCGTTCATTATCGTTTTCGCGTTGCAGATCATCCCGCTGCAGATGGCCCTCATTCCGCTGCTAACGCTGTTCACCCAAGTGCTTCAGATTCCGCCCGGGTCCTATACCCAGCTCTGGATCGCCCACACAATGTTCGGGCTCCCGTTGGGCATCTTCCTCCTGCATAACTTCATCTCGGAGATCCCGGGCGAAGTTATCGAGGCCGCGAAGGTGGATGGGGCGGGCCACACCACCATTTTCTGGCGGATCATCCTGCCGTTGTCCGTGCCGGCCTTGGCGTCGTTGGCCATCTTCCAGTTCCTGTGGGTCTGGAATGACCTGCTCGTGGCATTGGTGTTCTCCGGTGGAACAGCAGACGTAGCGCCCATCACCCAACGGCTCGCTGAGATCTCAGGGACCCGTGGAAACAGGGACTACCTGAACCCTGCGGCTGCGTTCGTGTCGATCATTGTGCCGCTTGCTGTGTTCTTCGGCCTGCAGCGCTACTTTGTCCGGGGTCTCCTGGCTGGCGGCCTCAAGGGCTGACCGGCCCCAGACTGACCAGCATGAGGGGCCGGCCGGACGCAGGGGGCGGGCAGGCAGGTAAAGCTGTGACGTCGGGCGGCCCGCAACCCAGCAAGGCTTGGGGGCAAATGCATAGCGGATATTAGGGTTGAGCCCATGAGGGGAAACGGTGGCACGCATGGCTGAAAGGTCTCAACGGGGTGGCCATAGCGGCGTCAGCATTGAGGACGTGGCAGCGGCCGCAGGCGTATCCACTGCCACCGTTTCCCGGGCCGTGCGCGGGCTTCCCAGGGTTTCGCCCGCCACCCGGGAGAAGATCCTCGAGGTGGCGGGTGCTTTGGGTTATGTGGCGTCGTCGTCGGCGTCAGGACTGGCCACCGGCCGCACCAAGACCATTGGCGTCCTGGCACCGTTCGTGAGCCGCTGGTTCTTCTCCAAGGCCATTGAGGGCGCGGACCGCGAACTTCACGCCCGCCACTACAACCTTTCGCTCTTCAACCTGGGCGGTCACGGCAGCAACCGCGAACGCCTGTTCAGCAAGACCATGGTTTATAAGCAGATTGACGCCCTGCTTGTCCTGTGTATGGCGCTCAGCCACGAGGAACTGGACCATCTCCAAAAGATTGATATCCCGCTGATCGTGGTGGGCGGCCATGTGGAGGAGTGCGCGTACATCGGCATCGACGACTACGCCGCAGCGTCCACCGCCGTACGGCACCTGATCGACCTCGGCCACCGGGACATTGCCCTCCTGCACGGCGACGACGAAACGGACCTTAACTTCGACGTTCCCCGCGTGCGGATCCTGGCTTTCAAGGACGTTATGGCAGGAGCGGGGCTGCCCACCCGCCCCGAGTGGGACGAATGGGGCGATTTCACGGTCCGCAGCGGTCAGGAAGCGTTCCGGCGCCTCTGGGCCGCAGTCGGCCCTAAGCCAACCGCCATCTTTTGCGCCTCCGACGAAATGGCCATGGGCGTCATCTTCGAAGCCACACGCGTAGGCGTGCGGGTGCCTGAGGACCTCTCGGTGGTGGGGATCGATGACCACGATTTCGCTGACGCGGTGGGCCTGACCACGGTGGGACAGCGGCCCGACGAGCAGGCCGAGCTGGCTACCAAGATGCTCCTCGACGAACTGGACGGCACGGTCGGGGCGGTCCGATCCGCCGTCGCGCCCCACCAGCTCATCATCAGGGGTACGACGGCGCCGCCTCCTTCCTGAGGAGGCACGGCGGGGCATCCCAGCCAGGAAGCCGTGGTCAGGAAGCAGTGCTCAGGACGCGCGGGCGAGCTGCCGGATGGGAATCCAGCGGGAAGCCAGCCGGCGGTAGGCCGCCGCGGCGCCCGTCATATCGCCCTCTGCCAGGCATTCGATGCCCAGCCGAATGTCCATGGGCGACTCGTCCGGGTACACCTTGTCCGCCACGGCGCCGTAGTCGAGTTCCACCATGGAATTGACGTGGAACAGCTCCAGCCATTCGGTCAGCTGGGCGAGGTCGTCCAGCATGTCCAGGTCCGGGGCGGCCAGCGCCAGGTGTGCCACGGCGTACCGTGCCCGCTCCATGGCTTCGGTGATGGGAGCCCACACCCTGACGGTGAGGATGCGCCCGCCCGATTCCACCACGTCCTTATGGTCGCTTTCCATAAACAGCGAGAACCAGCTGAAGGGGATGCCCCAGGTGGAGGCGCGGGTATGCACGCGGATGGCGCCGTCACGTGCCTTGACCTGGTCAATGCGTTCCTGGTGCTTGTCCCGCTGCTCTTCCGGAATCAGCATCTCGGCCAGCGGGCCGTGGATGCCCTCCATGAGGGCATTGGCAGCGAGGCCGGCGCGCAGGACCAGCTGGCTGGGGCAGTACAGCAGGACGCGCCCGGTTCCAGTGTCAGGCTCAGTGCCCCCAGTGTCAGGCCCAAGGCCGGAACTGGAGCCCGTCCCTGCACTCAAGCCAGCCTCGCCACCCGGCCCGGCGGCAGCACCGGCGTCGGACGTTCCTGCCTGCGGGGTCCGCCCGGGGGGTACGCCGGGAACGCTGGTGACCCGGACCAGGTCCGTCCGCCCGGTGGGGAACGGGTCACCGCCGGAGCGTGTGATCCTGCCTAGGGAGGCCAGGAGTTCGGCGTTTTCGACGGCGGCCCGGGAGGCCGTGCGGGCGCCGGCGGTCCGGATGGCGTCCCGCTGTCCTTCCGGGAAGGCGTCCAGCGGTTCGTAGACGCGCAGGGTAGAGGAGAATGGCAGGCCGGCCTGGCCTCGGTAGAGGTTTCCCGTCATGACAGTCTCCCTTCCTGGGCCCCGGCTGCAGCCATCAGTCGGCCAGGTCCACCAGAACGGGGGCGTGGTCCGAGGCGCCCTTGCCCTTGCGTTCCTCGCGGTCGATCGATGCGCCGCTGACGCGGGCCGCCAACGCGGGGGAGCCAAGGACAAAGTCAATGCGCATCCCCTCCTTCTTGGGGAAGCGCAGCTGGGTGTAATCCCAGTACGTGTAGACGCCGGGACCGGGCGTGTACTGGCGGGCCAAGTCGGTGAAGCCGGCTTCTGCGAAAGCATGGAAGGCTGCGCGCTCCGGCGGGCTGACGTGGGTGTAGCCCTGGGACAGGAAGAGGTCGATGTCCCAGACGTCTTCATCCAGGGGCGCGATGTTCCAGTCGCCCATCAGGGCAACCTGGGCGTCAGGGTTCGCGGCGACCAGGCCCTGGGCGTGGTCCTTGAGGGATTCGAGCCATTTGAGCTTGTAGGGCATGTGTTCGTCGTCCAGGGAGCGGCCGTTGGGCACGTAGAGGCTCCAGACCCGGACGCCGCCGCACGTGGCAGCCATGGCGCGGGCCTCCTGGACAGCGTCCTTGCCGGCCTTGCCGAATGGAGGCTGGTCCAGGAATGTGCGCTCCACGTCTTCCAGCCCCACCCGGGACGCGATGGCCACCCCGTTCCACTGGCTCACGCCGAAGTGGGCCACCTCGTAGCCCATGCGTTCGAACAGCTCCCACGGGAAGTTTTCGTCCTTGCATTTGGTCTCCTGAATGGCCAGGACGTCGCAGTCGCTGCGCTGCAGCCAGGCCTCCACGCGGTCGGCGCGGGCACGGAGGGAGTTCACATTCCAGGTAGCAATCTTCACAGTCCCTAACTTACCGAACTTGTTGCCCGGAGGCGTTGCCGCGGTGCGACAGTCCGCGCAGGCCGTTGTCCACCGCTGCCGGGGCAGTCTGGAATTTAGTAGGAAGTCCGAGTATATTCGCTTGCAGAGATGACCTGGATCACATGCGAAGGAGCATTGCATCATGGTGCGCGAACTATCCCATTACGTGGACGGCCAACGGGTGACGGGGACCTCCGGCCGCTTCAGTGACGTTTTTGACCCCTGCACGGGCCAAGTCCAGGCGCGCCTGCCCCTGGCCAGCGGGGAGGAGGTCCGGAACGTGGTGGCCGCCGCGGAGAAGGCGCAGGTCCAGTGGGGCGCCATGAACCCGCAGCGCCGCGGCCGGATCCTGCTGAAATTCGTTGACCTCGTCAACGAGAATATGGATGAGCTCGCCACGCTGCTGTCCTCCGAACACGGGAAGACGTTCGCCGATTCCAAGGGCGATATCCAGCGCGGCATTGAAGTGGTGGAGTTCGCGGCGGGCGCCCCGCACCTGCTCAAAGGCGAGTTCTCCGACGACGCCGGTGCAGGCATCGACGTCCACTCGCTTCGCCAGCCACTTGGGGTGGTCGCGGGCATCACCCCGTTCAACTTCCCGGCTATGATCCCCCTGTGGAAGTCGGGCCCGGCCCTCGCCGCCGGCAACGCCTTCATCCTCAAGCCCTCCGAACGTGACCCCTCTGTTCCCCTGCGCCTGGCCGAACTGTTCACCGAGGCCGGGCTGCCGGACGGGGTGTTTAACGTGGTCAACGGGGACAAGGAAGCCGTTGACGCGCTGCTGGAGGACCCCCGCGTGAAGGCCATCGGCTTTGTGGGTTCAACGCCCATCGCCCAGTACATCTACGCCACCGCGGCCGCCCACGGGAAGCGCGCCCAATGCTTCGGTGGGGCCAAGAACCACATGGTGATCATGCCGGACGCGGACCTGGACATGGCCGCCGACGCCCTGATCGGCGCCGGCTTCGGCTCCGCCGGCGAGCGCTGCATGGCCATTTCCGTGGCCGTCCCGGTGGGGGAGAAGACCGCGGACGCGCTGGTATCCAAGCTGGCCGAGCGCGTCAAGCACCTCAGGGTGGGCCACAGCCTGGACAAGGCCTCGGACTTCGGGCCCGTGGTGGCGGCGAGTGCCAAGGAACGGATCGAGGGCTACATCCAGTCCGGTGTGGACGAGGGTGCCACCCTGCTGGCCGATGGTCGCGGCCTCACTGTGAATGGCTACGACGACGGCTTCTGGGTGGGACCCACACTCTTCGACCACGTCACCAAGGACATGAAGATCTACCAGGAGGAAATCTTCGGACCCGTCCTCAGCGTGCTCCGCGCCGCCGATTACGACGAAGCCCTCCGGCTGTGCTCCGAGCACGAGTTCGGCAACGGCGTGGCCATCTTCACCCGCGACGGCGACACCGCCCGGGACTTCGCCAACCGGGTGGAGGTGGGCATGGTGGGCATCAACGTGCCCATTCCGGTGCCCATCGCCTATTACACGTTTGGCGGCTGGAAAGCGTCCGGTTTCGGCGACCTGAACCAGCACGGCGCTGATGCGTTCCGTTTCTACACCAAGACCAAAACGGTCACCACACGCTGGCCGTCCGGGATCCGCCAGGGCGCCAGCTTCATCATGCCGGAAGGCAGCTGATGACCGGTCTCCCGCCGGAAGCAGGCAGCGCGGAAGCAGGCGCCGGGGAATCAGGCGACCCGGAAGCCGGCACCGCCGAGGTACTCTTCGAATGCCGCGGCCACCTCGGCATCATCACGCTAAACCGGCCCAAAGCCGTCAACGCCCTGAACGCCCCCATGGTGGGCGCCATTCTGGAGCAGCTCACCGCGTGGGCGGAGGACGACGGCGTGGCCACCGTCCTGGTGCACGGCGCCGGCGAGCGTGGCCTCTGCGCCGGTGGCGACATTGTGGCGATCTACCGGGACATCCTTGGCGGCGGGACGGAGACGGCTGACTTCTGGCAGGCCGAATACCGGCTGAACTCCCTGATTGCCGGGTACCCCAAGCCGTATGTGGCCTTTATGGAGGGCCTGGTGCTGGGCGGCGGCGTGGGAATCTCCGCGCACGGCTCGGTGCGGGTAGTCACCGAACGCACCCGGACGGGAATGCCGGAGACCACCATCGGGTTTGTGCCCGACGTCGGCGGGACCTGGCTGCTGGCGAGGTCACCTGGCGAGACCGGCACCCATGCGGCGCTGACAGGTGCCCACCTGACCGGGGCGGATGCGCTGTTCCTAGGCCTCGCGGACCACTTTGTCCCGTCGGGGAACCTGCCGGAGCTGGCGGCGGCGCTCGAACACGAAAGTGCGGAAGCCGCCGTCGTGCGCTTTGCCCAGAATCCGCCGCTCTCCGGGCTGGAGGCGCAGCGCGACTGGATCGATGCCGCCTATGCCAGCGATGACGTGGAGGACATTGTCCGGCGGCTGCGGACCATGGACGGTGCGCCGGGCGGGGAGCCTGGCGCCGAGACGGCCACCACCATCGAAGCGAAGTCGCCTACCGCCGTGAAGGTGGCCCTGGCGTCCCTCCGCCGGGCCAAGGGACTGACGCTGGACGAAGCACTGGCGCAGGAATACCGGGTAGGGCATCGGTTCCTGGCCGCGCCGGACTTCCGCGAAGGGATCCGCGCGCAAGTGGTGGACAAGGACCGTACGCCGCAATGGAAGCCAGCCACGCTGCACGAGGTGCACGCGGCGGACGTGGAACGGTTCTTCGCGCCGCTGGGGGATCGGGAGCTCAACCTGCACACAAAGGAGCCGGACAATGCCTGAACAAATCACCGTCGCTTTCCTGGGCCTGGGCCACATGGGCGGGCCGATGGCAGTGAACCTGGTCCGTGCCGGCTACACCGTGGCGGGCTTCGACGTGGTCCCCGCCGCTCTGGACGCCGCCCAAACACACGGTGTCTCCACGGCTGCCAGTCCGCTGGACGCCATCGCCGGTGCCGACGTTGTGCTGACCATGTTCCCCAGCGGACAGCACGTGCTGGAGGCCTACCGCGGTTCGGAGGGACAGCCGGGCCTGCTGGCCGAGGCCAAGCCGGGCACCATGTTCCTGGACTGCTCCACCATCAACGTTGACGAGGCACGGGAAGCCTCCACGCTCGCCATTGCGGCCGGCCACAGGGCTGTGGACGCCCCGGTCTCCGGCGGCGTTGTGGGTGCGGAAGCCGGCACGCTGACCTTTATGGTGGGCGGCGAGGCGGCGGACTTCGAGGCCGTCAGGCCGTTGCTCGAGGTGATGGGAAAACGGGTGGTCCACTGCGGCGGGCACGGCGGCGGCCAGGCCGCGAAGATCTGCAACAACCTCATCCTGGGGGTCTCCATGATCGCGGTCAGCGAAGCCTTTGTGCTGGGCGAGAAGCTGGGTCTGACGCACCAGGCGCTCTTCGACGTTGCCTCCAACGCCTCCGGGCAATGCTGGGCCTTGACCACCAACTGCCCTGTTCCGGGGCCGGTCCCCACCAGCCCCGCCAACCGCGACTACCAGCCCGGCTTCGCTGGGGCACTGATGGCCAAGGACCTGCGGCTCGCGCTGAATGCGCTGGAAAGTACGGGGGTGGCGGCCCGGCTCGGACCGCTCGCCTCGGAAATCTACGATACGTTTGCCGCTGAAGGCGGAGCCGGCCAGGACTTCTCCGGAATTATCAATGATATCCGCGACAAGTCGCAGCACTAGCAACATCTGCAGCACTAGCAACACTCGAAACAGCTGAAAGGTCAGGCATGACGGAGTACACGAACATCCTGGTGGAACAGCGCGACCGGGTAGGGTTGGTCACGCTCAACCGGCCGGAGGCGCTCAACGCCCTGGACAAGGCCACCATGGACCAGCTCGTGGCAGCCGTCACCGCCATGGACGCAGACCCTGGCGTGGGTGCGGTGGTGGTCACCGGCTCGAGCAAGGCATTCGCCGCGGGTGCCGACATCAAGGAAATGGCCTCGCAGGGCTACATGGACATGTATGCCGCAGACTGGTTCCGGGGCTGGGAGGACTTCACGCGGCTGCGCATCCCTGTCATCGCGGCGGTGTCCGGCTTCGCGCTGGGCGGCGGCTGCGAGCTGGCCATGATGTGCGATTTCATCATCGCCGGGGACAACGCCAAGTTTGGCCAGCCGGAGATCAACCTTGGCGTGCTGCCGGGCATGGGCGGTTCGCAGCGGCTGACCCGCGCCGTGGGCAAGGCCAAGGCCATGGACATGATCCTCACCGGGCGGTTCGTCGGCGCCGAGGAGGCTGAACGCTCGGGCCTCGTCTCCCGAGTGGTGCCCGCCTCGGATGTGGTGGAGGAGGCGCTGAAGGCCGCGGAGGTCATCGCGTCCAAGTCCAAGCCCGTGGCCATGCTCGCGAAGGAAGCCGTCAACGCAGCCTTTGAAACGGGACTCGCCCAGGGTGTCCTATTCGAACGCAGGATCTTCCACTCGCTCTTCGCCAGCGAGGACCAGAAGGAAGGCATGGCCGCCTTTACGGAGAAACGCCAGCCAGAGTTCAGCCACCGCTGACTCCATCGATTACCCACCTGACCCATCCGTTGCTCCCCACCGGCTCCCTCGCCTCACAAGTTCGGCCAGGGAACCCTGCCCGGCGTGGGCCCAGCGGCCGTTTTCAGCGCCCAAAAGGGCCCTTACGGAGCAACCGATAGAGATTCCCGGTGGGTCGCAATGTCTGCGGCCAGTTCCTCGGCCATCAGATGGTTGTTGATCACGACGGCGGTCCACGCGCCTGCCGCCGCGGAGGCCAGGACCTGCGCGCGCATGTCCGTCACGTTGCCAGCAGCCCACACGCCCGCGACAGCGGTGGCGCCGTCGGCATCCGTCTCCAGGAAGTCCCCGACCCCCATCGGATGCGGTGCCGGTGTGAGGCCAAGTCCGGCAAAGGCGTCCAGCCGTGCGCGCACCTGGGGTCCCACCACTACCGCGTCCACGGCGATCTCGGGCCCGCCGGCCAAAGCGACGCCGCGCAGGACGTCCTGCTCCACCCGCAGTGATTCAACGGCGCCTGCCACCACTCGGATGCCCCGGGCGGCCAGCTGCTCCAGTTCGTCGTCGGTGGGCAGGGTCAGGTCGTTCAGGAACAGGGTGATGTTGCCGCTCCACTGCCGGAAGAGCAGGGCCTGGTGCACGGACCACGGGCCCTTTCCCAGGATGCCGATGGCCTGGTCCTGCACTTCCCAGCCGTGGCAGAACGGGCAGTGCAGCGCATCCCTGCCCCAGCGCTCGCGGAGCCCGGCAATCTCCGGCAGTTCGTCCACCAGCCCGGTGGCGATCAGGAGGCGGCGCCCGCGGATCACGCTGCCGTCCGCCAGGGTCACGGAAAAACCGTCGGCCGCATTGCCCGCGGCGCCAACGGCCTCGCCCTCCACTATCCGTGCGCCGTAGTGCTCGGCTTCGGCACGTCCGATCCTCAGGAGCTCGGCAGGGCTGACGCCATCGCGGGATAGGAATCCGTGGACCCCCTGGGCGGGGGCGTTGCGGGGTTCGCCGCCATCCACCACCACAACGGAGCGGCGCGACCGGCCCAGCATTTGCGCTGCGCTCAGGCCGGCGGCACCTCCACCGATGATCAGGACGTCGTGGGTGTTGTCATTGTCTGTTGTCATGACTCCATGGTCCGCGGCCCCCTCTCAGAGTGGCAAGGAAAGTTGCTGGAATGGCAAACTAGTCGCATGGATGACCAGTTCGACGACGTTCTTGCCGCGGTGGGACCGCGGCTCAGGGCCCTGCGCCGCAACAGCAACACCACACTGGCGGCACTCGCCGAGGCCACCGGGATTTCGGTCAGTACACTTTCACGGCTGGAATCCGGTCAGCGCCGCCCCAACCTGGAGCTGCTGCTGCCGCTGGCCAACGCGCACCGGGTCCCGCTGGACGAACTCGTTGGGGCTCCCGCCACGGGCGATCCTCGCCTGCACCTGCGCCCGATGGTCCGCCACGGCATGACCATCATTCCGTTGACGAGGCGGCCCGGCGGAATCCAGGCCTACAAGCACATCCTGCCGGCCGGCAAGCCTGACCAGCCGGACCCCCAGGTCCATGAGGGGTACGAATGGCTGTATGTGCTCAACGGCCAGCTCAGGATGGTCCTGGGCGGCCAGGACCTGGTGATGGGCCCCGGCGAAGCAGCCGAATTTGATACCCGGGTACCCCACTGGTTCGGCCGTGCGGACACCGAAGCGGTGGAGTTCCTCAGCCTTTTTGGAACCCAAGGCGAACGCATGCACGTGAGGGCCAAGTCCACCTCCTCCTAGACTCGTATGACGGCAGCACGGAAATCGGCATGGACATGGACACGTAGTGGAACGGGGACAGGCAGATGTGGGGAACAGCCGTGGCGGCAGCAGGCTCGACGGACAACCTGGGCGGCCTGGTGGGCGTCGCCGCGCGTGGGATCGAACATCTCGGCGAATGGGGCGTGGGGCTGTTCACCCTCGCCGAGACCGTCCTTCCGCCCATTCCCAGCGAAGTGATCCTCCCGCTGGCCGGTTACCTGGCCAAGCAGGGATCCTTGAACCTGGTCCTCGTTTTCGTCACGAGCACGCTGGGCGCTTACCTCGGTGCCCTCCTGCTGTATTGGCTCGGAGCCAAGCTGGGGCTCGAACGTTCCATCCGGGCCTGTCTAAGCTTCCGCTGGTGGACCGGGAGGATTTTGACAATGCCGCGGACTGGTTCCGCCGCCACGGCCGGTCATCGATCTTCTTTGGCCGGCTGCTCCCTGGTGTGCGGAGCCTCATCTCACTGCCCGCCGGTGCGTCCAACATGCACCTGGCCACCTTCAGCCTCTACACGCTCGCGGGGAGCGGGCTGTGGAACGGTGCCCTCATTGGCCTGGGCTACGCCCTGGGCTCGCAGTACCAGGTGATCGAACAGTATTCACGCTTCCTAAATTACGCCGTGTACGCCACGCTGGTGCTGACCGTGGTGTGGCTCGTAGTCAGGAGTGTCCGGCGCAGCAGGGCCGCCAAACGCTAAGGGACGCCCTTAGTCCGTGAAGTCCCCGGCATTCCGGCGGAAGGTGCCAAGGACGCGGATCAGCTGGTCCACGTCGGCCGCGGCGAAACCTGACTGGCCAAAGACCTCTGTGTTGAGCACCGCCGTCGCGCGTTTGGCAACAATCCGCCCCTCCGCGGTGAGCTCGATCAGGGTGGTGCGGCCGTCCGTAGGATGCGGCGAACGGGCTACCAGTCCCGAGACTTCCAAACGGTCGACGGCGTTGGTCACCGAGGTGGGATGGACCTGGAGCAGGGCGCTGGCCTTGTTCATGGGCAGCGCGCCGCTGCGGGCGAAGCTGAGGAGCGCGAGCAGTTCGTAGCGGGCGAAGGTCAGCCCGAACGGCTTCAGGGCGCCCTCGATCCGGGCCAGCAGGATCTGCTGGGTACGCATGATCGCGGTGATCGCAGCCATGGGGGCGGCGACATCGGCCCAGCCGTGCTCCTCCCAGTTCCGTTGGGCGTCGGCGATGGGGTCCCGGGGCAGTGGCGCGGCCATCCCTCAGCCCTTCAGCCCCGGGAAATCCGCCTCGGAGTACTCCACTCCGAAGCCGTCGGGATGGGTGCCCCCGCCATGCCGGAGCTCCTCTTCGTGCCGCAGCTCCACACGGCGGATTTTGCCCGAGATGGTCTTGGGCAGTGCCGCGAATTCCAGCCGCCGGATCCGCTTGAACGGCGCCAGGTGCTCGCGGCAGTACCGCAGGATGTCCTCCGCCAGCTCCGGCCCCGGCTCCAGCCCGAACACCAGGACAACATAGGCCTTGGGGACGGAGAGCTTGAGCGCATCCGGCGACGGAACCACAGCCGCTTCGGCCACTGCCGGGTGTTCGAGCAGCACGCTCTCCAGTTCGAACGGCGAGAGCCGGTAGTCGGAGGATTTGAAGACGTCGTCGTCGCGGCCCACGTAGGTGATGACGCCGTGTATATCCCGGCTGGCCATGTCGCCCGTGTGGTAATAGCCGCCACGGAACGCCTCGGCGGTCCGTTCCGCGTCCCCGTAGTAGCCCTTCATGAGCCCAACCGGCCAGGGGTCCAGACGGAGGCAGAGCTCGCCGTCGTCGGCTTCTTCCCCGGTGTTCGGGTCCACCAGCACCACGTCGTAGCCGGGAAGCGGCCGCCCCATGGCGCCGATGGTGACCGGCTGGCTGGGCGTGTTGGCCACCTGGACGGTGGTTTCGGTCTGGCCGAAGCCGTCCCTGATGGTCTGGCCCCAGGCGCGCTGGACCTGTTCGATCACTTCGGCGTTCAGCGGTTCGCCCGCGGAGACCACCTTGGTGGGCGGGGTCTTCAGCACTTTCAGGTCCGCCTGGATCAGCATCCGCCAGACGGTGGGCGGGGCGCAGAAGCTGGTGACGTGCTCGCGGTCCATCTGCTCCATCAGGGCGCGGGCGTCGAACCGGTCATAGTTGTAGACAAAAACGCAGGCCTCCGCGATCCACGGGGCGAAGAAATTGGACCACGCGTGTTTGCCCCAACCCGGCGAGGCCACATTCAGGTGGACATCACCAGGTTCCAGGCCAATCCAGTACATCGTGGAGAGGTGCCCCACCGGGTACGACGTGTGGGTGTGCTCCACCAGCTTGGCCTTCGACGTAGTTCCGGAGGTGAAATACAGCAGCAGCGTCTCGTCCGCCTGAGTGGGGGCGTCGGCGGTGAAGGTGACTGCCGCCGTCGTCGAATCCATGTACTGGAGGGCCTCGGGGTTGGCCGCTGTTGTTGCGGCTGTTTTTGTGGCTGCGCCGATCCCGCCGATTTCGATCAGGCGGTAGTCGCCGGGGACGCCGGCAAACTTACCGATGTTGGAATGGCCGACGGCGGCCCAGCCCGCCTCGCCACGCTCCACGCGTTCGGCCAGGTCCGCCGGACCCATCAGGGTGGTGGTGGGGATCAGGACAATGCCCAGCTTGATGCCGGCCAGCATCAGCTCCCAGAGCTCCACCTGGTTGCCCAGCATGATGATCATGCGGTCCCCGCGGCGCATGCCCTGGCTTCTCAGCCAGTTGGCCACCTGGTTGGAACGGGCGGCCAGATCCGCGAAGCTCCGGCGGGTGGCCGAGCCGTCCTGCTCCACGATGACCAGGGCCGGATTGTTGGCCTTCTCAGGATCTGCGGCGATCTGATCGAACCAGTCGAGGGCAAAGTTGAATTCCGTAAACTGGGGCCACACAAACTCGCGCCGGGCCTGGTGGTAATCGGAACGGAGGGTCAGCAGGCGGTCGCGTGCCGCGCGGAAGTCATCGGTGACTGACAAGGGGACACCTTTCGTCCAGTGATGCGCATCACTAAAGATCCATCCCTGTGCAATATACTAGGACATCCAAGGGTTTGGAAGACCGAAGGGATATGAAGCGTGCAGCCACAAGGACGTGAGCGTGTTGTGACCGAAGCCCCGCCTTTTCCCGAGGCGGATCTGATGCACATCGTGGACCTCCTGCCCGCAGCGGAGCGCGCGCGCTACCTGGAGATCCGGGCGTTCCTGCAGTCCACGGTGCGGCAGGCATCCATTGACTACTGGAACCGCGAGGAATTCCCGTTCGGGCTGCTTGCGGAAATGGGCAAGCACGGGCTGGGCACCTTGCAGACGGACGGCACGTCCAAGCTCTTCAAGGGCCTGATGTACGTCGAAGTGGCCCGGGCGGACGTTTCGCTGTCGGCCCTAGTGGGGATCCACAACGAACTGATCGTGGGGATGATTGACGCCCTCGGTTCCGAGGAACAGAAGCTGCGGTGGCTGCCTGGCCTGACAACCTTTACCCAGTTGGGCGCTTTCGCCCTTACTGAGCCGGAGCACGGCTCGGACATCGCCGGCGGGCTGGAAACATCCGCGCGGCTGGAGGACGGCGAGTGGGTGATCAACGGCGCCAAACGCTGGATCGGCTCCGGGACTATCGCCGACTTTGCCCTGGTGTGGGCGCGTGACGCAGCGGACGGGCACATCAAGGGCTTCATTGTGGAGACGGACCGCGCAGGCTACCGGGCCACCAAGATTGCCAACAAGATCGGTTTGCGGATCATGCAGAACGCGGACATCGTGCTGGACAACGTCAGGATTCCGGCGTCCAACATGCTGCCGGGCGCCACGGACTTCTCGAAAGCCAACGACCTCCTGCGGGATTCGCGCGCCTGGGTTGGCTGGCAAGGTGCCGGGATCCAGCTGGCCGCGTTCGACGTCGCCCGTTCCTACTCACTGGAACGCAGGCAATTCGGCAAGGAACTGGCCTGCTTCCAGTTAGTCCAGCAGCAACTGGCGGAAATACTGGGCAACGCCTCCGCGTCACTGGCGCTCATGGCCCAGCTCGCCCGGATCCAGACCGACGGCAAGCTGGAGATGGCCCAGGCGGCCATGGCAAAGTCCACGTGCACCCGGCTGGCCCGCGCGTCGGTGGCAATGGGACGGTCGCTGCTGGGCGGCAACGGCATCAGCTCGGACTACGAAATGGGCAAGCTGTTTGGTGATGCCGAAATCCTCTATACCTATGAGGGCAGCTACGAAATCAATTCGCTGATTGTGGGCCGGGCCGTCACCGGTAAATCGGCCTTCGTCTAGAAATGCACGCTTAGCAAAAACTTAACAAAAAACTGCCCTGGCCATGCTTTGCAGCACGGCCAGGGCAGTTGATCAGAACCTTAGAGCGGGCGAATGTTCTCTGCCTGCGGGCCCTTGGGGCCTTGGGTCACATCGAATTCGACTTTCTGGTTCTCATCCAGTGAGCGGTAGCCGCTGCTGGTGATTGCGGAGTAGTGCGCGAAAACATCGGCGGATCCGTCGTCCGGAGCGATGAAGCCAAAGCCCTTTTCAGCGTTGAACCATTTAACTGTGCCTGTTGCCATTGCTAACTTCCTTTGTAACCCTTTTCTGGTCCTGCTCGGACGGCAGGCAGACGCGGAGTCTGTAGTCCGCTGTCTCAAACCTAGGGGCTCCGCCGTGGGCGTGCAATAGCTGCAGTCATCAAGTGTCACTCCTGTTACAGAACTGGTGCCCTGGAATCGGGCGCGGCCGGACCGCCGAAGTCGGCTGCCGCCAGCTCCGTGGCTGTGTTTGCCGTAACTGCTCCGGGCTAGCGCATACCCTCCCGGCGGATGGCCGTGGCGATGGCCGCGGCGCGGGTCTCCACACCGAGCTTGGCGTAGATATGCGCCAGATGGGTCTTGACCGTGGCCTCGGAGATGAAGAGCCGCTGCCCCAACTGCCGGTTGCTGAGCCCCTCGGTCAGGAGGCTCAGCAGTTCGGCCTCGCGGGGTGTCAGGATCTCGTCGGGATTGCGCAGCTGCTGGAAGAGCCGGGAGGCCACGGGGGCGCTCATGACGCTTTTCCCTTGAACGGCACCGCGGATGGCGGCGAAGATTTCGTCCGGGGCGGCGTCCTTGAGGAGATAGCCCATGGCGCCGGCGTCCACCGCCCGGACAATGTCTGCATCCGAATCGTACGTGGTGAACACCAGGATGGCCTGCCGGTTGTTGCGCTGCCTCAGCTGCCTGATGGCCTCGATTCCGTCCATTCCGGCGCCCATGGCCAGGTCCATCACCACCACCGCAGGGGAGTGCTGTTCCACTAGCTTCAGGGCTTCCTCGCCGGAGGCGGCCTCGGCCACCACGTCAAAGTCAGGCTGCGTGCCCAGCAGTGCCTTGAGTCCGCTCCGAACCACCAGATGGTCGTCCACCAGGAGGACGGTGATGCCGTTCATGCCTCGTCCCGGGTCGTCTGCTGCACAGGTGGCGCTGACTGCACCCGAGCCGGCACTTGCGCGGCCACTATGGTCCCTTCGCCGGGGGTGCTTTCCACCGAGAATACCCCGCCCAGTTGCTCCACGCGCTGCCGCATGGCCCGCAGCCCGTATCCTCCGGCGTCCGACGGCGGTGCTGCCGCGGACGGATCAAAGCCCGCCCCGTCGTCGTAGATGTCAAGGGTGACCGAGCCAGGAAGGAACCCCAGCGTCAGGGTTGTGGTGCCGGCGTTTGCATGCTGCTGGATGTTCGCGGACGCACTCTGCACCACCCGCAGCAGGGTGTGCCGGACTTCCGCAGGGACGTCCCTCGGTTCGCCTGTGACCAGGAGTCGGGCGTGCGGGACGTACTGGGTGGCTGCCTGGTGCAGGGCCTCGGGAAGCGGCGACGCGTCGAGGCCCGGGGAGGCGAGCTCGTGGACCAGACTGCGCGTCTCGGAGAGATTCCGGCGCAGCAGTTCCGTTGCTTGGTTGAGATCCTGGCGCGATGCCTGGCCTGGCCACGAACGGTCAGCGGCCTCCAGGAGCAGCAGGCTGCTGGCCAGGCCCTGCGTCACGGTGTCGTGGATCTCCCGCGATACGCGCTCGCGTTCGGCGATGGTGCCGGCCCGGCGCTCGCTGGCCGCCAGCTCCCCGTGTGCCAGCGATACCTCGGCATGGAGACGGCGCTGCTCCGCTGCGTCGTGCTCGATCCGGTCATAGATCAGCGTCAGCATCACGCTGACGGCGAGCGGCCCCAGCAGCATCGCGAGGTCCGTCCCGTCGCTGAGCCGGAACAGCCCGACGGCGGTAGCGGCCGCCGTCGCGCCCGCCGCCACGTAACCCACTCCGCCCGTAAAGGCCGTCCGGCACAGGAACAAGATCGCAAAGGAACACCAGGCAAAGCTGGGTGCGGCAATGACCAGCACAGCCCAGACGGCCACAAACACGAGCATCCAGACTGCCCACGGGCGTATCTGACGGGCCAGTACGGCGATCACCGCGTAGAGCGCGCACACCGTTCCGGCCAGGCCGAGGACCAAGAGGTTGTCCTGAAGGCTGTGCCGCATGGCATAGCGGACGGCCGAAGCGACGAGCAGGACCGCGAAGCCTAGGTGGACGGCGGTGTCGATCCGGCCGAGCCGGCCAGGGGCGGCCGGCCCGGCAGGCAGGCCGGGGCCGGTAAACAGGGTTTCACGGGGAGTGGCTGGGGAGGTCATGTGGTCCGGTTCAGGTCAGAGGGCGTTCCTATCCCATGCTATTGCCCGCGCCGTTGCTGGTCTCTCAGCCTTTTGGCTGATGCTGCTGGCCTTCCGGGGGAGCGGGGCACAGCCAAAGGCCCGATGCTTGTTCCGGCGGGGCTGGACAGGATGGATGGAGCCGATGCCGTCAAGGCATTCCGCCAACGCGAGTCCATCAACCAAGGAGAACACCGTGAAGAAGTCCAACAAGATTGCCGCCGCTGCTGCCGCCGGAGCTTTGCTGCTGACGGGAGGGCTGACCGCTGCAGCCAATGCCGGGACCAGCCAGGCAGCCGCTCCTGCCGCGGTACCCGCCGTCGATATCCCGCAGGCGCCGGAAACGGTCGTGGCGCAGAACCGCATCACCGCGGGCGCCTCTTCCGACGCCGTCAGCGCAGCCCTCGCCAAATGCCAGGCGGACAAGCTGCCGTTCGTCACGGTGGCCCTGGTGGACAGGTTCGGCACCGTCCAGGCGCTCCTGCGCGGGGACAACGCCGCCGAGCACACCATCGAGGCGGCCAAGCAGAAGGCCTACACTGCGGCCGCCTTCGGTGCGCCGACCAGTGAGCTGGCCAAGCGCATCAACGGCAACGGGCCCAGCATCGCGGACCTCCCCGGCACCCTGTTCCTGCCCGGCGGCGTCCCGCTCAAGGTCAACGGTGTCTCCGTGGCAGGCATCGGCGTGGGCGGCGCCCCCGACGGCAACCTGGACGAAGCCTGCGCCACCGCGGGCGCCGAGGCCATTGCCGCTGCGGCTGCCGGCTCAGGCAAGTAGGCTCGGCTCCATGAGGCGGTTTAGGACCTGGCGTCGGGCACGCCGGGCAGCGGCGATTCTCACCGTGGCGGTTGCAGTGGCAGGTTTCCTGGCAGCCTGCCAGGCGAGCCCGGGAGAGCCGCAGCGGCTGGAGTCGCCGCCGTCGTCCGAAGCCGCACCGCCCACTACCAACGCACCGGTTACTGTTGCCCCGGTCACCAGTGCACCGGCAGCCCCCAAGTCTCCGGCGCTGTCGGCCGAAGCCCAGGCCCGGCTGGACCAGGAACTGATCGCCGCCGCGAAGGCCAACAACGTGGCACTGGTCGGCGAACTCATCGGCCGCGGCGGCAACGTGAACGCCAAGGACGCCATCCAGGATTCCGCATTCCTCTATGCCGGGGCCGAGGGGTTTAACGAGGTTCTCCAGCTGACGCTGGCGGCCGGCGCGGACATTGCCAGCACGAACCGTTACGGCGGGACGGCACTGATTCCCGCCAGCGAGCACGGCCATGTGGAGACGGTCCGCATCCTCCTGGCCGCCGGGGTGCCCGTGAACCATGTGAACAACCTGGGCTGGACCGCCATGCAGGAGGCTGTCCTGCTAAACGACGGCGGGCCCAGGCAGCAGGATGTGGTGCGCCAGCTCCTGGATGCTGGTGGAGACCCGAACCTCCGGGACCCCGAGGGGCGGACCGCACTGGAGAACGCCGAACGGCTGGGCTTTGTGGAGATCGCCAACCTGATTCGTGGCCACAGTTAGTAACCCGGTGCCCCGCAGATACTCCCCACCTTTGCCACGAAAGTACGACGGCGCGCCGCACTTTTGGTGCGACGCGCCGCCGTCGGGCGTCAAAGGTGGGGAGACGCAGCGAGGCTAGCTGCGGAAATCCCGGTTACACGGCTTCGAGGACGCTGACGTAGTTGGCGATGCCTACGCCGCCCATGTTCTGCACGGCGGCACGGCGCGGGTTGGCGAGCTGCATGTCGCCGGCGGTCCCGGTGAGCTGCATGGCGGCGATGACGTGCTGGGATACGCCGGTGGCGCCGACGGGGTGGCCCTTGGCCTTGAGTCCGCCGGAGACGTTGATGGGGAGCTTCCCGTCCTTGAATACCCAGCCTTCCTGCACAGCGCGGGCGCCCTGGCCCGGTTCGGTCAGTCCCATGGCCTCGTACATCAGAAGTTCGGCGATGGTGAAGCAGTCGTGGACCTCAGCAAAGTCCAGGTCTTCAAGCCCGACGCCGGCCATCCCCAGCGCGCGCTCCCACGACACCCGGGTGGCGGCGAAGGCGGTGGGGTCCCGCCTTTTGGCCGGAAAGAAGTCGTTCGCGTGGCCAAAACCGGCGAGCCTTACCGGCGCAGCGGCCGCGCCGGTTGGCGAGGTGCTGAGCACAACGGCGGCGGCGCCGTCGGACACGGGGGAGCAGTCGGTGCGGCGCAGCGGATCGGCGACCATGGGGTTCTTGTCCGAAACGGCGCGGCAGAACTCCTCGCCGAGGTCCTTGCGGAGCTGGGCGTAAGGGTTGTCCACACCGTTGCGGTGGTTCTTCGCCGCGATGGAGCCCAGCACGTCGCCCAGCTTTCCGTCACCGCGCCCGTAGCGCTTGTCGTAGTGCTTGGCGACGTCCGCGAACAGGCCCGTAAAGCCAGTGGTGGATGTCTGGCCGGCCATGTCGTAGTCAGCGCCCAGCAGCGCAGCCCCCACAACGTCGGCGCCGGCGTGCGTCATTTTCTCGGCGCCGATCACCAGCACGGTCTTCGCCGTGCCGGCCAGCAGGGACTTGGTGCCTTGCTGGAACGCGGCCGACCCGGAGGCGCAGGCGTTCTCCACGCGCGTGGCAGCGACGTTGGCCAGCTGGTCCGAGACCTGCAGCGCCAGCGAGGAGGGGAACGCCAGCGGCATCATGCCGGAGTTGAACTGGCCCAGGTAGATCTCGTCGATCTGGCCGGGCTCGATTCCGGCGTTGCTGATGGCCTCCCTGGCCACCTGGACGATCAGGGACTCGAGGGTCTCGTCCGTCAGTTTGCCGAACCGGCTGTGGCCCCAGCCGGTGAGCAGGACATCCTTGCCGAACTGTTCCTTGAGGCTCATGCTGTGGCTCCTTCCAGGTCAGAGTCGAGGGATACTGTGAACGCTGCATCGGTCTTCTCGCGGATTTCGTCCACGGTGACCCCCGGCGCAAGGCGGGTCAGCGTGAGCTGCCGCCCGCCGTCGTCGTTCTTCTCCGCATTTGGCTTTAGAAGGTCGAAGACCGCGAGGTCGCTGATGATCCGGTCCACGCAGCGCAGGCCGGTAAGCGGCAAGGTGCATTCGCTGACGATCTTCGCCGTGCCGTCCTTGGCGTTGTGCTCGGTCAGGACCACCACGCGCGGCGTGCCAGCGACGAGGTCCATAGCGCCGCCCATACCCTTGACCATTTTGCCCGGGATGGTCCAGTTGGCGAGGTCCCCGTTGCCGGAGACCTGCATGGCTCCCAGGATGGCGACCTTCACGTGGCCGCCTCGGATCATGCCGAAGGATGTGGCCGAGTCGAAGATGCTGCCGCCGTCCAGGACCGTTACGGTCTGCTTGCCGGCGTTGATGAGGTCCGCGTCCTCGTCGCCCTCATACGGGAACGGGCCCATGCCGAGGAGGCCATTTTCGCTCTGCAAGACCACGCGGACGCCGTCGGGCAGGTTGTTGGCCACCAGCGTGGGGATGCCGATGCCCAGGTTCACGTAGTCGCCGTCGTTCAGTTCCTCGGCCGCGATGGCAGCCATTTCATCCCTGGTCCAGGCCATGGGGTTCTCCTTCGGGTTCAAAGTTTGTGGGGCTTAAGTGTTCGTTCGTTCGCGCTGGGGGGTGGCGGCAGGCCGGGTAGGCGTTCAGGCGGGGGCTGTTACCGCGGCGCGCGGGCGGACGGTGCGCTGTTCGATGTCCTTGACCCGACCGCTCGCCTTGACCAGGTGCTGGACGTACACGCCCGGGGTGACGATGTGGTTCGGATCCAGTGCGCCCCGCTCCACGATGACTTCGGCTTCGGCGATGGTCACCAGGCCGGCGGTGGCCACCACGGGGTTGAAGTTCCGGGCCGTGTAGCGGTAGATCAGGTTCCCGTCCGTGTCCGCGGTATGCGCGTGGACCAGTGCGACGTCGGCGCGGATGGCGCGCTCCTGGACGTACGTTCCGCCGTCGAACTCTGCCAGCGGCTTGCCTTGCGCGACCAGTGTTCCCACGCCGGTCTTGGTATAGAAGGCGGGGATACCGGCGCCACCGGCGCGGAGGCGCTCGGCCAGGGTGCCCTGCGGGGTGAACTCAACCTCGAGCAGGCCCGCGAGGTACTGCTCGGCGAAGAGTTTGTTCTCGCCGACATAGGAGGCGATGACCTTGCGGACCTGGCCGGCTTCGATCAGCACGCCCAGGCCCTTGCCGTCCACGCCCATATTGTTGGACACCACTGTCAGGTCGCGCACACCGGAATCACGCACTGCCTCGATGAGGTCAGCCGGGATGCCGCTCAGGCCAAATCCGCCGACGGCGAGCGTCATGCCATCGCGGAGCACTTCCGCCAGGGTAGCGGCGGCGTTGGATTTCAGTTTGGACATTCCGTCTCCTCGTCATCGAGCGTGCAGAGCCATTCGGGTTATCCACTTTGTGGACATTGGGCCTGAAGAAGGAGCCTAGGGCGCTCGCGAAAGCTGGTCAACGGCGCAATCCACCCAGCAAGGCACATATTTCACAGCGTGGACGCTAGGCTTTAAGATGTCCACATTGTGGAGGATACTTGAGAGTGGGTGAGCTGAATGACAAATCCAGTCCAAGGGGCGCAGGTGGTGGGCCGCGTGGCGTCACTGCTCCGGCTTGTCGGCCGGAAGCCGGAGGGCAGCTCGATTTCCGGCCTGGTCCGGGAGTCCGGGCTGACGCGTCCCACTGTCCACCGGCTCCTGGCCGCCCTTGCCGCGGAGGGCCTCTTGGACCACGATGCCCGCAGCGGAAACTGGATACTGGGTCCGGAGATTTTCCTGCTGGGATCAGTGGCGGCGGCCCGCTTCCCGTTCGAGGACCTGGCGCGGCCAAGCCTTCGCCGGCTGGCGGAGGAGACCGGCGAGAGCGCCTTCTACTCTATACGCAGGGGCCAGGAGACGGTCTGCGTGCTGCGGGAAGAGGGCAGCTTTCCGGTACGCTCCTTCGTGCTGCATGAGGGAGTCCGCTTTCCGCTGGGTGTGGCCTCGGCCGGGACCGCCATCATGGCGTTCCTCCCGGACGAGGAACAGGACACTATCCTGTCCGGCTGGGACCAGCACGCCAGCGGCTTTGCAACAGGCCACGGCGTGGACGTGGTCCGCGGGAACCTGGAAAGGACCCGGCTGCATGGATTCGCAGTGAATCCCGGCCTGGTGCTTGAGGGTAGCTGGGGAATGGGAGCGGCCGTGTTCGACCAGCTGGGCAGGCCGGTCGGCGCGCTTTCACTCACCGGCATCGAACCCCGGTTCCGGCCGGAACGGCAGGAGTTCCTCGGCAAGCTGCTGATGGAGGAAGCCCACCGGATCACCACGCTGCTGACCCGTTCGCCGGGCGCCGCCTGAGCTGCTCGGCGGCGTCTGGCTGACCCCGTTGTGGGGCACTTTGACACGGACACGCCGGTATTTCGGGCGGGATCGGTCCAGGCGGGGTTCGAAGCGCCCCGGTTCGGCTGACAGCCCGACCCGGCGTCCCTCGGCTCGGCCTATTTCCACCACGTATCGAAGATGGTGACCGGCACGGTGCGCTTGTGACGTGTGCGGAGGTACTTCTGTTCGATCAGCTCAGCGGCCGCTTCAGGAATTTCGCGGCCCTCGAGGTAGTCGTCGATCTGGTCGTAGCTGAGGCCCAGTTCGTCCTCGTCCGTGCGGCCCGGCTTGCCGTCCAGGAGGTCGGCGGTGGGTACTTTTTCCCAGACCCGGGCAGGGGCGCCCAGTTCGGCCAGCAGTTCGCGGTTCTGGCGCTTGTTGAGGCCGAACAGCGGCAGGATGTCCGCGCCGCCGTCGCCGAATTTTGTGAAGAACCCCGTGACGGACTCTGCGCCGTGGTCGGTGCCGATCACCAGGTAGTTGTGTTCCCCGGCCAGCGCGTATTGGGCGATCATCCGCGTGCGGGCCTTGGTGTTTCCCTTGTGGAAATCGGAGATCTCCGAGCCCACCGTCTTCTCGAATTCGTCCTCGAAGCCATCCACGGCGGCGGAGATGTTGAAGATCCATTCCGTCTTGGCCTGGATGAAGTCCAGAGCGGCCTGGGCGTCGTCTTCGTCGTGCTGGACGCCGTACGGCAGGCGGACCGCGACGAAGTTGGCCTCCACACCTTCGGCCTCAAGCTCGTCCACGGCCAGCTGGGCCAGCCTGCCGGCGAGGGAGGAATCCAGCCCGCCCGAGATGCCCAAGACAAAGCCTTTCGTGTGGGTAGCCCGGAGGTATTCCTTGAGGAAATCCACCCGCTTGCGCACCTCCCCGACGGGGTCGATCCGGGGCTGCACGCCCATTTCTTCGATGATGGTGGCCTGGAGTTCGCGCATGTGATCCAGCCTAGTCAGCGCTGTCAACAACGCTCAATTGTGTCCACGATCGACGCACGGCTCAGCGCGAACGGACACTTGGGCACCCCAGCGCGAACTGACACTTGGGGCCCAGGAGCTACAGCATTCTCGGTGCCGCTCCAGTTGAACCGGGCACTGTGAGATGCGTAGGCATCAGAGAGCGGCTGCGGCTGCCACCGCCCGCCAGCGGGTTGAGCGCGGTATGGGCATGGACGATGTCCGCAAGCTCTTTATGGGCGAGCTGAATCCGGAGGAGTACTACACCACGCAGGTCATCGAATTCGAGTCCGTCTGGGGTGCGCAGCACGCCGGTGTCCTGGAGAACTTCGCCGCCAACATCCTTGACGGCACGCCGCTGCTGGCTCCGGGCTCGGACGGCATCAACGGAGTCCGCCATGCCAAC
The DNA here is from genome assembly GCF_055412845.1 of Pseudarthrobacter adonitolis. Taxonomy (NCBI): domain Bacteria; kingdom Bacillati; phylum Actinomycetota; class Actinomycetes; order Micrococcales; family Micrococcaceae; genus Pseudarthrobacter; species Pseudarthrobacter adonitolis. The sequence goes on from NZ_JBVAYW010000005.1 coordinate 67,423, forward strand.
GCCATCCATCTCTCCGCCTGGACCGGCAAGGAAGTTGGACTGGACTACGACGAGAACGAGTCCTCGCGGAGCTCAACAAGCGCATCTCCGAAGAGGGCAAGTTCCCGCAGCGCGTAACCTCCTGAGTGAGTTCGCACCCGGACAAGTCCATCGCACGCCGGATGGGGCAGGTTGCCGGCGTTGAGACCGCAGCCTTGGGCTGCAACTGGGCCTTCGCCCCGATCGTGGACATCCACTACAACTGGCGGAACACGGTTATCTCCACCCGGGCCTTCGGCAACACGCCGGAGATCGTGGTGGAGCGGGCCAAGGAATACTTCGACGGGATCAGTGAATCACCCACTGCCTGCGCCATGAAGCACTTCCCGGGCGACGGCATGGACGAGCGGGACCAGCACGTGGTCACGTCCTACAACACTCTTGGCTACGACGAGTGGAACAAGACGTACGGCCACGTGTACCGCGAAATGATCGGGCACGGCGTGCAGTCGATCATGATCGGGCACATCGGTGCGCCGGAGCTTTCCCGGCACTTCCGCCCGGGCCTGGCGGACAAGGAGATCCGGCCAGCCACTTTGGCCCCGGAACTGCTCCAGGACCTGCTGCGTGGCGAACTCGGCTTCAACGGGCTGATCCTCACGGACGCCTCGCAGATGATCGGGCTCACCCAGGCCATGAAGCGCAAGGACCTGGTTCCTGCGACCATTGCCGCCGGTTGCGACATGTTCCTGTTCTTCCGCAACGCCGACGAAGACTTCCAGTACATGCTGGATGGCTACAAGTCCGGCGTCATTACCGAGCAGCGCCTGCATGACGCCCTGCGCCGCATCCTGGCCCTCAAGGCCTCGTTGGGGCTGCACTTCAAGGCACGCAACGAACTGGTTCCTCCGGTGGAAGCCCTGGCGAAGATCGGCAGCGCGGAGCACCGCGCCGTCGCCGCGGAGATCGCCGACAAGACCGTCACCCTGGTCAAGGACACCGCGAACAACCTGCCCATCCGGCCGCAGACGCACAGGCGGATCCGCCTGTACGGGATTTCCGGCGGCTTGACTTCACCCGGGCGGACCCGCTGGCGTACCTGGACACGGTCAAGGGCGAGCTGGAAATAGCCGGCTTCGAGGTGTACCTGTTCAAGACTGCCGACCAGCGCGAAGCCGCGGGCGAGACGGGCATTAACTTCATGTCCGTCATCTCCGAGGAAGCCACCGGCGACTACGCGGACAAGTATGACGCGGCGTTTGTTTTCGCCAACGTCAAGGGCTTCGCCCAGGAAGCGGCCATCCGGATCAAGTGGTCCACCCCGATGGCTGCGGAGATCCCGTGGTACGTCACCGAGGTTCCCACGGTGTTTGTGTCGCTGAACCAGCCCAACCACCCCATCGACGTGCCGATGGTCAAGACCGCCATCCACGCCCACGCGGGGTCGGTGGAGGCCATCCGGGCCACCATCGCGAAGATCATGGGCAAGTCTGAGTTTCAGGGGACGTTCAACGAGAATGTCTTCTGCGATTCCTTCGACACCCGGCTCTAGGGTTATCGCTGCGGATTTAGACTGACGACTCGCACATGGACTGGCGCTACGCGGATACGCGTAGCGCCAGTCCATTTCTGCGTCACGGGGCCATTTCCGCAGCGAAGGAGCCAGTAAACTGGAGACCATGACTGCCACCCCTGATGCCGCTTCCAACACAGCCGCACGTGCCCGCCTGCTGGAACTGATCAAGGAACTTGCCGTGGTCCGCGGAAAGGTGATCCTGTCCAGCGGGGCCGAGGCCGACTACTACATTGACCTGCGCCGCATCACGCTGCACCATGAGGCCTCCAAGCTGGTGGGCCAGGTCATGCTGGCACTGACGGACGACGCCGGGATCGACTTTGAGTGCGCCGGTGGCCTGACCATGGGTGCTGACCCCGTGGGCACCGCTGTGATGCACGCTGCAGTCGACGCCGGCCGCACCGTGGACGCTTTTGTGGTCCGCAAGGCGCAGAAGTCTTACGGCATGGGCCGCCAGGTTGAAGGTCCGTCGGTTGAGGGCCGGAAGGTCCTGGTGTTGGAAGATACATCCACCACCGGCGGCTCCGCCCTCACCGCTGTTGAGGGTGTCCGGAAGGCCGGCGGCAACGTCGTGGCCGTGGCCGTTATTGTGGACCGGGACACCGGCGCCAAGGAAAAGATCGAAGCCGAGACCGGCGTCCCGTACCTGTTCGCCTTCGGCAAGGACGAGCTGGGACTCGATTAGCAGACGCGTCCGCGTCCGGCGAGTGGGCGGGATGCGGGCAGTCCGGTTGCGGGAGTGGCTTCTCCTGTGGCTACGGTAGAGGTGTGCCGTACAGGGAGGAAGTAGATCCACAGGAACAGCCTGAACAGCCTGGAGCTCATCAAGCCCGGCTGCTGGCCGATGCCGCCGCACTCAAGCGGTTTTCGCGCCGCGGGTTCCTGGCCGGCACGGGAGCCTCGGCCCTGCTGGCAGCAGACATGCTGGTTACCCGCCGCGTCCAGGCGGAGCGGCGGGTCAACAGGATCCTGCAGGTCGCGGACGACTTCGCCGACGCCTACTACCCGAACGCCAGCTGGTTCCTCTTCCCCGGCTACAAGACCAGCTGGGAAGAGGCGCTCTGGATCCTGAACGCCATGCGTGGTGCGCTGAACAAGCGCGGCCAACTCGCCGCCGTCGGATATTCCAACCAGGGACTGGACATCGACGAGCTGGTGATCGCCGTCATCGAACACGTCCGAGCGAAAAAGCTCACCAAGCTCTTCTTCTACGGCCACAGCTTCGGCGGCATGGTGGCCACCCAGGTGGCCGCGCGGCTAAGGGAATTCCACGGTGTGGAGGTGGATTTCATCCTGCTGGACTCCAGCCCCTATAGCCGGAGCGACGTGCTGGACGAGAGCTGGTTCGACGGCGTCGTCTTCCTGTACGAGAGCGGCTTCCGGGTCCCGTCCGTGGTCCGCGGTAGCTACGAACTGGGGGAACGCGTCATCCACAAGGACGAGCGGACCTGGCGGCAGATCCTGGACCAGACCATGGAGCAGCTGTCCCCGATCGCCCCGTCCAGTGTGCTCATCCAGTCCGAGTCGGCATACATCTACCACTTCGACGGAAACCGGTTTGTGGACAAGCTCGGCGGCACACGGATGGCGTACATCGGCAACCCGAAAGACCGCACGGTCCGGTACCAGACGGCCAAGGACGCGTGGTCGGCAGCGTTCAACCCCCACATGGTCTCCATGGACCTGCAAACGGACGGGGCCCTGCCGGTGCACGCGAGCCCGGGCTGGAATCCGCTCATCTACCGGCCCATCGTGGAGCGGCTGATGGACGACTTTTTCCCGCTGCCCCGCGGCGGCTCGAAGGTGACGGTCTTTTAAATCTGGCTTTTCAGGTCTGCCACGGAGTTCAGGACCTGGTTCGGCCGGAACGGGTAGGACGCGATGTCTTCACGCTGGGTGATGCCGGTCAGAACCAGGACCGTATGCAGTCCGGCTTCCATGCCCGCGACGATGTCCGTGTCCATCCGGTCGCCGATCATGGCAGTGGTCTCTGAATGTGCGTCGATCTGGTTCATGGCCGACCGGAACATCATGGGATTTGGCTTGCCCACGATGTAGGGCTCGCGGCCGGTGGCCTTCGTGATCAGGGCCGCGATAGCCCCGGTGGCGGGCATGGGGCCATCCTTGGACGGGCCGGTGGCGTCAGGGTTGGTGGCAATGAAGCGGGCTCCGGCCAGGATCAGCCGGATGGCCATGGTGATGGCCTCGAACGAGTACGTCCTGGTTTCGCCGAGAACCACAAAATCCGGGTCCTGGTCGGTGAGGATAAAGCCCGCCTCGTGCAGTGCCGTCGTCAGTCCGGCTTCGCCGATGGTGTAGGCGCGGTTTCCGGAACCGGAACCCCGCACCTGGTCCTTGAGGAACTGCGCGGTGGCCAGCGCCGAGGTCCAGATGTTCTCCTCGGGGATCTCAAGTCCGGAGGCACGCAGCCGGGCGGCCAGGTCGCGGGGCGTGAAGATGGAGTTGTTCGTCAGCACCAGGAACCGCTTTGAGGTGTCCACCCAGCGCTGGATCAGTTCGGCGGCCCCTGGGACGGCATGGTTTTCGTGGACGAGTACGCCGTCCATGTCTGTCAGCCAGCATTCGATCTCCTGGCCGCTGCGGTAAACCGCCGGTGAACCCTGTACCTGGTCTGCTTCTGCCACGTTAACCTCCGCGAGATGTGCCTATTCCTGGTCCAGTCTTTCACTCTTCTTGCCCACAACACGCGCTTCTCGGGGGATATCCGCGGTGGTTGTTGATGTCGGCATGCGCCGGCTGGTCCCCGACGTCGGAAATCACCGGGCACCGAGCGCGAACCGCAGGATGCCTGCCAGCACCTGAAAGGGACCGCCATGAGCAACAATTACAGCGCGCCAGCGCCGCAGCCCCCGCACGGCAACAAGAACCTTTTCATCGTTCTCGGCATCATTACCGCCGTTGTGATAATCGCTCTCGTGGCAGTGTTCGCCTGGGTGATCCCCACCTTCGCCAAACCGCAGGCCGAAGACGCCCCAGCTCCCGTGGCAACGTCCGGGGCGGCCGAGGAAAGCGCCGCACCGGAAGAATCCGCGGCGCCATCGGACGGTGCCGCCGCGGACGATGTGCCGGCCGGAGCCTTCCCGCTGCCGCCGGGCTGGGCCGATCTGCAGGGGCCGGCGAGTATTCCGGCCGAGGGCGACCCGCTCTTCAGCCGGTTTGTCACGGGGGAGTCGTCCTTCCAGTACCTCGCATCCTGGACCGGCGATGACACTTTCGGGATCACCACCGACCCGACCACCGGTGCACCATGCAGCAAAAAGCGCAGGGCGCCGAGGAGCGGGCCGGGGACGGCAGCGCCCTGGCCTACGCCTTCTTCGCCGAGTCGGAAGAGGGCAAATACGGTAAGGAACCCGCGAAGGTACAGGCCGCCATCAAGGAGATAGAGGCAAAGCTCACCGCTATGCCCGCGACCGAACTGCCGCAGCACCTCGTGGGCCGCTAATGCACCAGCAATTTCGAAACAACGACACCCGAAATCCGCGAGTTCCGCCGGACGGCGGCCGTTGTGATCGGCTTTACGTGCCGCAACGCCCGCGGCGAGACCATCCAGGCCGTGAACCTTTTCAGCGTTACCCCATGGGGCACTCCGCAGATGGTGGGGTCGTCAGCGGCCACTCGACGTACTGGAACGAACACCCGGAGCTGCTGGAGCAGATTGCCAACTCGTACCGCGCCAACCGCTGGAAGCTCGAAGGCTGACGCGGGCTAGAGTTGAAGCGTGACTGACCTTCCCGAAACCCCGCCGCTGCCCGTTCCACTGCCGGAGGAGGCGCAGGAGCCCAAGGCGGAAGTCGGCGTCGGGCCCTGGGACGGCGAGCGGCCCGAGGGTGACCACTGGGATCCGGAATTGCTCGCCGACGGCGACCGGCGCAACGTGGTGGACCAATATCGCTACTGGAAGCATGACGCGATCGTGGCGGACCTCGATTCCAAGCGGCACAACTTCCACATCGCCATCGAAAACTGGCAGCACGACCTCAACATCGGCACCGTGGTGCGCACCGCCAACGCGTTCCTTGCCAAGGAAGTCCACATCATCGGACGACGCCGGTGGAACAGGCGCGGGGCCATGGTCACCGACCGCTACCAGCACGTCCGCCACCACCCCACCGTGGAGGACTTTGTGGCCTGGGCGCAGGGGGAGGGGCTCGCGATCATCGGGATCGACATCTTCCCGGACTCCGTGCCCCTGGAGACGTATGAGCTGCCGCGCGATTGTGTCCTGGTGTTCGGCCAGGAAGGGCCCGGGCTGACGCCGGAGGTCCACGAGGCGGCCCTGGCCACCCTGTCCATCGAGCAGTTCGGCTCAACTCGCTCCATCAACGCCGCTTCCGCCGCCGCGATCGCCATGCACGCCTGGATCCGCCGGCACGTTTTTAGCCAGCCCGTCTGACCCCTGCCACTTCAACCCCGCCACTTCTGAACCCCGGCCGAGATGGCATTTCACGGCAGTGTTCGCGAACAACATTGCCGTGAAATGCCATTTCGACGCCGTGGGCGCGTGGCGCCCTGAATCCGAGACGAAACTATCCTAAAACTTCGCGAATCCCTAGGTCTAAAAGTTACCCGCCAGTAACATGTGGCATGGATCACACTCACTGTCGAGTGTGGCACTGACTGGAGGTTCGATGAAGCATCCTTCTGTACGCGTCTGTTCGGCCGTTGCCCTGGCTGCGGTTCTCACATTCGGTAGTGGCGCGGTGGCCTACGCCGCTCCGGCACCTGCCACAACGCCGGCGACGACGGCCAACCCGCTCGACTTCTACACCACCCCTGCCTCACTTCCGGCCAACAACGGCGACCTCGTCCGGACGGAGCCGTCTGCCTTCTACGTCGATCCGCTCAAGACCCTCCGTGCCCAGGCTTCGGTGCAGCGCATCATGTACCGCTCGGTGAACAGTTCCGGGGTGCCTATCGCCGTGACGGGCACCGTCCTCGTCCCGTCGGTCGGCTGGACCGGCTCCGGCCCGCGTCCGCTGGTCAGCTACGCCGCCGGAACCCAGGGGCAAGGGGACCAGTGTGCGCCGTCCCGGGCCATGGCCACCGGCGAGGAATACGAAGGAATCTTCATCGCCGGGCTGCTGGCGCGGGGCTACTCGGTGGCGGTGACGGACTATGAGGGCCTCGGAACGGCCGGCAGCCACACCTACATGGCGCGCGAATCGCAGGCGCACGCCGTCCTCGACGCCGCCCGTGCGGCCCAGCGGTTGGGTAACCCGCAGATCGTCCCCGGCGGCCCGGTGGCGCTGGCCGGCTACTCGCAGGGCGGCGGCGCCTCGGCAGCCGCCGTCGAGCTTGCACCCCGATACGCTCCGGAGCTGAACCTCAAGGGCGCGTACGCGGGGGCGGTTCCGGCCGACCTTCCTGCCGTCGGACGAAACCTGGACGGCGGCCTGTATACCGGGTTCCTGCTCTACGCGGTGACAGGCATGAGCGCCGCCGGCGGACTGGACCTGAGCCCCTACCTCAGCCCTACCGGGCGGGCGAAGCTGGCGGCGACAGACAACGAATGCACGTTGCAGTCGATCGCCTCCAGCGGCTTCCTTGACACCTCGAGGCTCACAATATCCGGGCAAAAGCTGAGTTCCTTGCTGGACCTCCCTGAGCTCAAAACTGTCATTGCTGAACAGAAGATTGGCAACGGCCGGGCTCCGCGGGTCCCCGTGCTGCTCTCGCACAGCATGCTCGACGACGTGATTCCCTTTGACCAGGGCAGGCAACTGGCCAAGCGCTGGTGCGCCGCCGGATCCTCTGTCTATTTCGATGTCACAGCCGGGGCAACCCACGTGGGCGGCTATGCCGCCGCCACCCCGCAGGCGTTCATCTTCCTGGAGGGCCGCTTCTCGGAGCGGCCCGCCGTGAGCAACTGCTGGCTCTACGGCTAAGCTCCCTGCACGGGATGGCATTTCGCGGCAGTCCCGGGCTCCGGCACTGCCGCGAAGTGCCATCTCGGTGCGGCGTTGAGCGTAAGTGTTACCGGCCCGCGTGACCCGAAACACTGCCCCTGCACAGAAATGGCTAGGATGGTGGCTAGCCGTAAGAGGTCTACTCTCCAGGGTCACAACCCACAGACGAAAACTCAGCATAGGAGTCACCATGCCCATTGCAACCCCAGAGATCTACTCCGAGATGATCGACCGCGCTAAGGCCGGAGGCTTTGCATTCCCGGCGGTCAACGTGACGTCGTCACAGACTCTGAACGCAGCCATCCGCGGTTTCGCCGAGGCTGAGTCCGATGGCATCATCCAGGTTTCCACCGGTGGCGCGGCATACTGGTCCGGCGCATCCGTCAAGGACATGGTTGCCGGTTCGCTCGGCTTCGCCGCCTTTGCCCGCGAAGTGGCCAAGAACTATAACGTCAACATCGCGCTCCACACCGACCACTGCCCCAAGGACAAGCTGGATGGCTTCGTCCTGCCGCTGCTGGCCGCTTCCGAGGGCGAGGTCAAGGCGGGTCGGAACCCGATCTTCAACTCCCACATGTGGGACGGCTCGCACGAGACCCTCGAAGACAACCTACGCATCGCCCGCGAGCTGCTGGAGCGTTCCGCCGCGGCCAAGATGATCCTCGAAGTTGAAATCGGCACCGTCGGGGGCGAAGAAGACGGCGTTGAGAACGAAATCAACGAGAAGCTTTACACCACCACCGAAGACGCCCTGGCCACCATCGAGGCCCTCGGCACCGGCGAAAACGGCCGCTACATGACGGCACTGACCTTCGGCAACGTCCACGGCGTGTACAAGCCCGGCGGCGTGAAGCTGCGCCCGGAGCTGCTCAAGCAGATCCAGGCCGAGGTGGGCGCCAAGATCGGCAAGGAGAACCCGTTCGACCTCGTGTTCCACGGCGGTTCGGGCTCCAGCGACCAGGAAATCGCTGACGCCGTCTCCTACGGCGTGATCAAGATGAACGTCGACACCGACACGCAGTACGCCTTCACCCGTCCGGTGGCCGGGCACATGCTCGCCAACTACGACGGCGTCCTGAAGATCGACGGCGAAATGGGCAACAAGAAGACCTACGATCCCCGCGTCTGGGGCGCTTCCGCCGAGGCCGGCATGGCTGCCCGCATCGTCGAGGCCGCCCGCCAGCTCGGCTCCCTAGGCAAGACGTTCTAGCCATGTCGGACGAGTTCCGCAAGAACCTGATGGGTCCGGAGCCGACGCTCCTGCCTGCCGAGACCGACGTCTACCAGCAGCTCGAGGCCGGCGCCGAAGCCCTGGACCTGGTGGAAAAGCACCCAACCTCGTCGCTGTTGTGGGCTGTCCTGGCGGAGGAGGCGTGGTCCGAGGGCCGCACCATCGATTCCTACGCCTACTCGCGCGTGGGCTACCATCGCGGGCTTGACTCGCTGCGCCGCAACGGCTGGCGTGGTGTGGGTCCCATCCCGTGGGAGCACGAACCCAACCGCGGCTTCCTGCGTGCGCTCTACTCGCTGGGCCGCGCGTCCGCGGCCATCGGCGAAGCCGAGGAACCGGAACGCATCGAGAAGTTCCTCAACGACTCAGACCCGGCAGCCAAGGCAGCCATCGAGGGCAAGTAGATCCCCACCGCCTCCCTCGCCTCCCTCGCTTCGCTCCGCTCAGCAAGGGAATCCTCGGCGGCTGAGGCCCCCTTGACGACGGCGGGCGGTCACCCTTCAGAAGAAAGGTGACCGCCCGCCGTCGTTACGGTGGTGGAGCCTATTGAGAGATGCTCTGTTCGTTAGGCCTTCGTGAGCCCAGTGCNGTGTAGACGACGCGCATCTCCTCGAGGTACTGTTCCTGCCGCGCTGGAGTCCCGGCGAAGGCGCGGCCGCTGAGGGAGCGGACCTTGTAGGTCTTCAGCCCGCGGCGCCAGAGCAGCGGAACTTCGGTCTTCAGCAGCAGGTTGGCCAGGCGGTTGGCTTCGGTGCCGTGGGCCACGATCACCGAGGCGCGGGGAACCGCGGCGAGGAACTTCAGCAGCGGCTTGAGGCCGGCGGAAATCTGGTCCGGCGTGAACTTGCCGTTGACCTCGCCGGGGGTGTGCCACGGGTGTACGTTCCAGGGCATCACGAACTCGGGGCGCAGGCCCAGTTTCCACTGGATGCCGAGCATGCGGGTGGCGGCGTCTTCGTCGCCGGCGGTGATGAAGCCGGACGGGTCAGCTTCGCCGATGTTGGAGTAGAGGCTGATGATGCGGCACTCGTCCACGTCGTGCATGGGGTCGACATAGGGGACTTCGGTGTGGGGCTTGACGCTCTGCAGGGAATCGCACAGCTCGTTGACGGCGGCAACGTTGGGCTCGTAGCGGCGGCTCAGGAGCTGTTCACGGAGGGATTCGGGGGCCAGGGCTGTCATATAGTGCAATGTCTCCTGCGGGGCTCGGCGATGCTGCCAATCCGGAAAATGGGCGCGTGATGGGCGCGCCGGTCCGGCGTGGTTTGAAATGTGGTGTGGACCGATTCCTGGTCGATCTCTATCAGTTTAGCAAGCCCCGCGAAATGCGGACCCCGTCTGGAGGCATTGCGTGATGAAAGGCATAGGACGGCAACCCTAGTCAAGTGGATTGACAGCTTTCGTTTAGCTTGGTTGGCTTCTGTGACAGCCAGCAGTCAAGGACGTTGCGGCTGGCCGCACCCTACATGCACCCGAAAGAGGTAACGTACCGTGAACAAAACCCTGGCAACCTTTAGGACCGTGGCCGTGTCCGGAGCCCTGGTTCTTGCGGCAATCGCCGCGCCGGCACCGTTGGCCAATGCCGTCGGCGAAGGCCCCAACTATGACGGCAACGGCCAGGTCACCACCTCCAAACTGGCAACCTATGATGAGTTGGTCTCCTTCCTGAAGGATCAGGACGCCCGCCAGCCAGCCATGGATTTGGAGGTTATCGGCCAGACTGTCAAGGGCCGCGATATCCACCTGGTGAAGTACATTTCGGACCCGGCCAAGCCCACCATCCTGTACCTGACCCAGCAGCACGGCAATGAGCAGCTGACCACCGAGGGTGCCATGGCATTCATGAAACACCTGGGGACCGGGAAGTCGGGGGACATCCTGGACGGAGTGAACATCCTCATCGTTCCCATGCTCAACGCCGACGGCGCGATGGGAGATGTGAACTTCCCGCTGGATGACTACCTGGCCAAGGGCGACCGCCACATGACGCGGTACAACGCCGAAGAAGTGGACCTGAACCGCGACCATGTGGCCAAGATCCAGCCCGAAACCCGGGGGCTCCACAACAACGTCATGCGCAAGTACAAAATCGACTACATGATCGACCTGCACCACCAGGGCACCCGGAGTGAACGCGACGGAAAACTGGTCTCCGGGTCCATCCTCTACCCCACTACGCCCAACGCCGATCCGGCTGTTGTGGAAAAGTCCAAGCAGTTGGGCGCCGTGGTCTTCAATAACGTTGACTCCACCGGCTGGGGCCACTTGGGCAAGTATGTGGGCGGCAGCGCCGAGACCATCAGCCGCAACGGCATCGCAGTGGAGTACGGGATCGCTACCCTGCTCTTCGAAATGCGTGGCATGTCTGACCACTATCTGGACGGCTACGCCCTCGGGCTCCGCAGCAACGGTTACCTGATCCAGCAGACGGTGACAACGCTGACGGCCACTGCGGCGGCCATCGCTGACGGTTCACTTGCCGACGCCGACACCTCCTTCTGGGACAGCCTGGACACCCAGGCGTCCCGTCCGGGCGAGGAAGCTGACGACGAGTAGTACTTCGCGGGAAGTCTGCCCGTGGTCCTTCGCTGCGCGCGAAGGGCCACGGGCGCCCTATTGAGTGGACAAAGTCCGTGATCGGCTAAACTTGGGTGGTAAGAGCCCCGGACTCTTGCGTGGTTGGCCGCCGTAGCGGCCCGCTAGGCTATGGCCTTCGGGGCATTCTCATGAACGGCGCTACGCAGGCCTGCCATCTCGGTGGACTGACCTGTTCGGCCCGAACGAATGGGGGAGGATCCCATGCCAGCAATCGTGATCGTAGGAGCCCAGTGGGGCGACGAAGGAAAAGGCAAGGCCACCGATCTTCTGGGCGGCCGCGTTGACTACGTCGTAAAGCCCAACGGCGGCAACAATGCCGGGCACACCGTCGTCGTAGGCGGTGAGAAGTATGAGCTTAAGCTCCTTCCGGCCGGCATTTTGAGCCCCAACGCGATTCCGATCATCGGCAACGGCTGTGTGGTGAACCTTGAGGCCCTGTTCCAGGAGATCGAAGGCCTGCAAGCCCGTGGCGCGGACACGTCCAAGCTGCGCATCTCCGCCAACGCGCACCTCGTGGCGCCCTACCACCAGGTCCTGGACAAGGTCACTGAGCGCTTCCTCGGCAGCCGCGCCATCGGCACCACCGGACGCGGCATCGGCCCGGCCTACATGGACAAGGTGGCCCGCCTCGGCATCCGCGTCCAGGACGTCTTTGACGAGTCCATCCTCCGCCAGAAGGTGGAAGGATCCCTCCGCCAGAAGAACGAACTCCTGGTCAAGGTCTACAACCGCCGCGACATCGTGGTAGACGAGATCGTGGACTACTTCCTGGCCTTTGCCGAGCGCCTGCGCCCGTTGGTCATCGACAGCACGCTGGTCCTCAACAACGCCCTGGACGAGGGCAAGGTTGTGCTTATGGAAGGCGGCCAGGCCACGTTCCTGGACGTGGATCACGGCACCTACCCGTTCGTGACCTCCTCCAACCCCACGGCCGGCGGCGCGTCCGTTGGCTCGGGCATCGGCCCCACCCGGATCTCCCGCTCCATCGGCATCATCAAGGCCTACACCACCCGTGTTGGCGCCGGACCGTTCCCCACCGAACTGTTCGACGAGATGGGAATGTACCTGCAGAAGACCGGTGGCGAGTTCGGCGTAAACACCGGCCGTCCGCGCCGCTGCGGCTGGTACGACGCCGTCCTGGCCCGCCACGCTTCCCGCGTGAACGGTTTCACTGACTACTTCGTCACCAAGCTGGATGTTCTCACCGGCATCGAGCAGATCCCGGTCTGCGTTGCCTACGACGTTGACGGTGTGCGGCACGACGAAATGCCCATGACGCAGACCGAGTTCCACCACGCAGTGCCCATCTTTGAGTACTTCGAAGGCTGGACCGAGGACATCACCGGTGCCCGCACGCTGGAGGATCTCCCCGAGAACGCCCGCAACTACGTGCTGGCCCTCGAAAAGCTCTCCGGCACGCGTTTCTCCGCGATCGGCGTCGGCCCGGACCGGGACCAGACAATCGTGGTCCACGATCTGATCAACGACTAACAGCCTGTAAAGTGCGACGACGGCGGGTCACCTGAAAGGGTGGCCCGCCATTGTGGTCCGCTGACCAAAGTGACTGGCAGTTAACGTCCTCAGAAGCGATTTTCGCGACGTTAACTGCGAGCCACCTGGGAATTTACACAGGGTTTACTGGGGGGACTCAGCTTGGGCAAAGGCGTGGCAGAAGATACTTCTGATGTCATAGATGTGTTCCATCGATCCTGGCGGTAGCACCCTTCGCTGTGTGCCGAGGATGGTCGCTTCAACGGGTACAGCGTTGGTCAGGGATGCTGCGGCTTCATCGATCCAGGTCTCTCGGCGCTCGGGATGGTCGCTGCCACTACAGCTGAACCGCAGGCCCTGCGCCAAATAGGGTCTCTGGAACGTAATATTCGTTCACACCGGTATTGATGCCCGCCAGTCAGTCAAATATTCGACGAGGGGCCGCTCCGGGGGCGATGTACGCTTGCATCATGGGCCACGTCAACGATCCAGCCGTTATTGAGCGCCTGATGCAAAACAAAGGGCGGTGGGCCATCGTGGGCCTGACCACCAATGAGTGGCGCGCGGCCTACGACACCTCGCTGTTTATCCGCGACCGGCTCGGGATGGAGATCATCCCCGTCAACCTTCCCGGCGACCCTGTCCACGGCGAAACCGGGTACCGCACCCTGGGTGAAATTCCCCCTGACAAGCAACCCCTCGACGTCGTCGACTGCTTTGTGAATTCGCAGAAGGTTGGGGCGGTGGTGGACCAGGCAATTGCGGTGGGCGCCAAGGCCGTGTGGTTGCAGCTGGGTGTTATCGACGAAGCGGCAGTGGACCGTGCCAAGGCCGCTGGCCTGGACGTGGTGATGAACGTTTGCCCCGCGCAGAAGGCGTGGAAGTACAACCTCTGACTGGTTCCCTGGACGCAGATTCCCGCACGCGCAGGTGCCCGCAGGCTCAGCGCTGCATCAGCTCCGGGTAGTGGCGTTCGGTCACATCGGGATGGGCGCGCATGCGGCCCTTGAGCATATTCAGGCCAAAGGACGCGAGCATCGGGTTGGACGGATCATCGGAGATGCCACGCGCCTGGGCTTTGAGCTCGGGAGGCAGGGGCACCGGATCGATGACGGCATCCAACCGCGGCGACCAGAAGAACGGAACTGAGTAGCGGTCCACGCCGGGTGGCGGCGCCTGAACCCGGTGGATCGTGGCGGCAAGGAAACCTTCCGTGGCCACCTCCAGCATTTCGCCCAAATTCACCACGAGTGCCCCGGGAACAGGCTCAACCGGCGCCCATTCACTCGTCCCAGGCGGCAGGACTTCGAGTCCGCCCACCTCGTCCTGGAGGAGCAGGGTGACAAAACCGTAGTCTGCGTGGGAGCCCACGCCCTGGTCGCCGGCCGCCTCCACCACGCCGCCGACGTAATGCACCAGCTTGCCCATCCAGGCCGGTTCGTTGCCGAAGGGCTCGTCGAAGTGGTCCTCGGGCAGCCCCAGAGAAACGGAGATGCCACGCAGCAACTCCATGCCCACACTGGACATCAGGTCGGCCCAGGCCATGGCCGCCGGCTTGAGCTCCGGTAATGCCTCATCGGGCCACATGTTGTGCCCCTGGAGGAGCCAGAACGGCTGGTCGACCGGGTAGTTGTGAACTGGTTCGCGTTCCGGGGAGTAGTCGATCTGCTCGCGGGCGTCGGCCCGTCCCTGCGTGATTTCGGTGCCCATCCGGGTGTAGCCGCGGAAATGCGGTGAAATCCTGTTGTCCAGCTTCATCCGTTCCTCGAGGGGCAGATCGAAGAAGCGTTTGATGAGGTCCAGCAGCTCCTCGGCCTGGCCGGGGGCGGCGCCGTAACCAGTGATTTGGAAGAAGCCCACGTTGTGGGCGGCGTCCCGCAGCTGATCAATGAATTCCGGGCTGAAGGAGCCGTACGGCTGGCGTGCGGCGCTCATGTCCAGAACGGGGATGGTGGCCTGATCGGGTGACATCTTCGCAGACTAGCACCGCCGGGAAGGGCTTTGTAGGCTCGGTCCATGGACGCAGCGCAACTCAAGGCGATATGCCTGTCATTTCCCGGTTCCTTCGAGGATTTTCCCTTCGGTCCCGAGACCTCCGTTTTCAAGGTCAGGGCTGCCGTGGCGGGTGGCGCAAGGCATGAAGCCAAGATGTTTGCGGCGTCCGCCATGAACCCCGACGACTGGTCCGTGAGCCTGAAGTGTGAGCCCGCCCTGGCTGAGCAGCTGCGTGCCGCCCATCCGGAAATTACGGGGGCGTGGCACATGAACAAGACCCACTGGAACGGCGTGCGGCTGGACGGGGACCTGCCCGATGCCATGGTCCGGGACATGGTGGAGGACTCCTACGACCTGGTGGTGGCCTCCCTGAGCCGCAAGCAACAGGAGCAGCTGGGATGGGCGCGGCTGTCCGCTTCGTCGGGCGAGTCCCGTTGACGGGGAAGCGCCTGGCCGCCGGTGACCTCAACTACCAGGGCATCGGCTCCACCGAACACGGCCTGCCGCCGGAAGGCTACCCCTGCTTCGTATCGCGGGAGTACCTTGGCGATGGACCGGCGGTCTACCGCCGGGTGGCGCACGGAATCCTCGCCTGGGAACTGCAGCGGCGGTCCGGGCTGCGCGTCCGGGCCGAGTCCGACGTCGTGGTCCCCGGCCACACGTGAGGAGCCCGGCAACCTGTAGTTTGACTGGTCCCGCAGCGTGGAGGCCCAACACCATCTGAACCCCATCGATTGCTCCGTAGCGGCCCTTTTGACCCCTCAAAACGGCCCTTACGGAGCAATCGATACGATTAGTGCATGTGGATCGGCTGGATTGAATTCGACATCCTCCTCGGTGACGTCCAGAGCTTGAAGGAGAAACGCTCCGTCATCAGGCCGCTGCTGGCCGAGCTCAAGCGCCGCTTCGATGTTTCCGTGGCGGAGGTGGGGGACCACGAACAGCATCGGCGCTCGCAGTTGGGGGCAGGCCTGGTGGCAGCAGACCGGGCGCACCTCGTGGAGGTACTCACCGCCGTCGAACGCTTTGTGGCCGCCCGGCCCGAGTTTGAGCTGCTCAGCTCAAGGCAGCGGGAGCTCCACAGCGAGGACTGACCCATCGATTGCTCCGTAGGCGCCCTTTTGCGTGCCCAAAACGGCGCCTACGGAGCAATCGATGAAGGTTGTGGATAACTTCTGCAGCGCACGCCACATTCTGGTCTGATGAATCCATGAAGACCCCGCGCCCGCTGCCCGAGGAACTACGGGACCGTCCGTTCACAGTTGTCGAAGCGGCGCGCGCCGGGGTGTCGCGCAAGCGGCTGCGACACAAGGCACTGCATCGCCTCGGCAAGGGGATCCGGTCGGAAAGCCCGACGGCGGAGCTCCCCTTGAGTGACAGGGTGCGGCCCTTCATCGAGGTCAATGAGCGATGCGCCGCGTCGCACCTCACTGCGGCGGAGATGCTTGTGCTTCCGCGGCGTCAGCAGAAGGGGACTCCGGATATGTTTCATGTCATCAGGCCTGAGGGCTCGGCACACCTGGGCCGGCCGCATGTCATTGTGCACCGCATGAAGCTTTACAGCGACGAGGTCACCACAGTTGACGGAATTTCCGTGACCACTCCGGAGCGAACCTGGCTGGACATGGCGGAAATGCTCACGGTGGACGAGCTTGTGGCCATGGGCGACAGCTGTGCGCGCGTGCCGAGGGCGGCCTTTGCGGACAGGGACATGCCGCTCTGCAGTTTGGCCGATCTGCAGCGAATGATCGACCGGCACAAGGGAAAGCGCGGGCTACGCAGGGCCAAGGAAGCCATCAAACTCATCCGGGTGGGATCTGACTCGCCGCAGGAGACACTGTTGAGGCTGGCGATGGTCAGGGCGGGGCTGCCGGAACCGGAGTTGAACGTGCCGATCATCGGCGACGACGGTCTCCGCCATCACGAGCCGGACCTGTCCTACCGCAAGTACCGGATCGGGATCGAGTACGAAGGTGAACAGCACGGCGACGAAGGGCAGATCGTCCGGGACATCACGCGTTCTGAGAACTACGAGGCGCTGGCCTGGACCGAAGTCAGGATTTCCAAGCGGCACATGCTGAACGAAGCCAAGCCGGCTGTCGCCAAGGTTCGCTCGGCTCTGGTCCAGGCGGGGTGGCGCAAGGGTGATTAAGCAACGATTGTTCCGTAACCGCCCTTCTGAAGGTTCAAAAGGGCGGTTACGGAGCAATCGATGGGGGGATCAGCCGAAGTACTTCGGCAGGGTCGCCTCGTGGGCTTCGCGGAGGGCGTCCAGCGACATGGTGTCCACGCCGTTGATCTCCAGCTGGTTGCTGGCTGCGTCCACCACGCCGATGCGGGTGTGGGCAAAGCCGCGGGCCGTGCACATGTCCTTGAACCGGACTTCTTCCGAGCGGGGCACGCCGACAATTGCGCGGCCCTGGGATTCGGAGAACAGCGCCGTGAACAGATCCACGCCGTCGCGGTCCAGAACGTCCTGCAGGGCGATCCGGGCACCAACGCCGTAGCGCAGTGCGGACTCCACCAGGGCTGCCGCGAGGCCGCCTTCGGAGAGGTCGTGCGCGGAGTCCACCATGCCGTCGCGGGACGCGTTGATCAGGATTTCACCCAGCTCGCGCTCGGCGGCGAGGTCAACCTTCGGCGGCAGTCCGCCAAGGTGGCCGCGCATGTTGGCCCACTCGGAACCGTCCAGTTCAGCCGCCGTCGTACCCAGCAGGTAGATGGCCTGGCCGTCCTCGCGCCAGCCCGACGGCGTGCGGCGGGCGACGTCGTCGAGCTTGCCCAGCACTGCCACCACGGGGGAGGGGTGGATGGGCGTGGTGCCGGTCTGGTTGTACAGCGAGACGTTGCCGCCGGTGACCGGGATGCCCAGCACCATGCAGGCGTCGGACAGGCCGCGGATGGCCTCCGCGAGCTGCCACATCACGTCCGGGTCCTCGGGGGAACCGAAGTTCAGGCAGTCGCTGACGGCCATCGGAACGGCGCCGGAGGTGGCCACGTTGCGGTAGGCCTCGGCCAGCGCCAGCTGTGCGCCGTGGTACGGGTCAAGGTAGGTGTAGCGGCCGTTGGCGTCGGTGGCCAGGGCAACGCCCAAGCCGGTTTCCTCGTCCACGCGGACCACGCCGGCGTCGTCCGGGAACGCCAGGGCGGTGTTGCCGCCCACGTACCGGTCGTACTGGTTGGTGATCCAGGCCTTGCTGCACATGTTCGGCGAGGCCACGAGCTCGGTGACGGCGGCAGCCAGTTCCGCGGGGGCGGAGGGACGGCCGGCGTCCTGCACGGAGCCGGTGAAGGAATCGGCCTGCACGGAATCCTGCCATGAGGGGCGGGCGTACGGACGGTCGTAAACCGGGCCGTCGTGGGCCACGGTGCGAGGGTCGACGTCCACGATGACTACGCCGTCCCAGGTGATGATCAGGCGGCCGGTGTCGGTGACCTCGCCGAGCCAGGAGTACTCCACAGCCCACTTGTCCATCACTGCTTCGAAGGCGGCGATGTTCTCCGGGGTGACCACGGCCATCATGCGTTCCTGCGACTCGGACATCAGGATCTCGCCCGGGGTCAGCGTCGGGTCGCGCAGCAGGACGGAGGTCAGTTCAACTTCCATGCCGCCGTCGCCGTTGGAGGCGAGCTCGGAGGTGGCACAGGAGATGCCAGCGGCGCCGAGGTCCTGGATACCCTCAACGAGCGAGCCCTTGAAGAGCTCCAGGCAGCACTCGATCAGGACCTTCTCAGCGAAGGGGTCGCCCACCTGGACGGCGGGGCGTTTGGACGGCTTGGTGTCGTCGAAGGACTCCGAGGCCAGCACCGAGGCGCCGCCAATGCCGTCGCCGCCGGTGCGGGCACCGAACAGGACCACCTTGTTGCCCTTGCCGGACGCGTTGGCGAGCCGGATGTCCTCGTGGCGCATAACGCCAACAGCCAGCGCGTTAACCAGCGGGTTGCCCTGGTAAACGGCGTCGAACACCATTTCGCCGCCGATGTTCGGCAGGCCCAGCGAGTTGCCATAGCCGCCGATGCCGGCAACGGCACCGTGCATAACGCGGGCAGTGTCCGGGTGGTCGATAGCGCCGAAGCGCAGCGGATCCATCACGGCCACCGGGCGGGCGCCCATGGAGATGATGTCGCGGACAATGCCGCCGATGCCGGTGGCGGCACCCTGGTAGGGCTCCACGAACGACGGCGAGTTGTGGGACTCGATCTTGAACGTCACGGCCCAGCCATCGCCCAGGTTGGTGACGCCGGCGTTTTCGCCGATGCCCACCAGCATGTCCTTCTTCATCTCGTCGGTCACCTTGTCGCCGAACTGGCGCAGGTGGTTCTTCGAGGACTTGTAGGAGCAGTGCTCGCTCCACATGACGGAATACATGGCCAGCTCGGCGCCGGTGGGGCGGCGGCCCAGGACCTTCACTACCTCATCGAACTCGTTCTGCTTCAGGCCAAGCTCAGCCCACGGCAGTTCGGTGTCCGGCGTCTTGGCAGCGTTCTCGACGGTGTCGATGTTAAATTTCTTGGATGAGGTCTCGACAGGCTCGACCACCGAATTGATCTCGGTCATTTGTTGCCTCCCACAATCTTGTTCAGTACGGAGGTGAAGAAACCCAGGCCGTCGGTGTCGGACCCGCCGATCCCGTCCAGGGATTCGGGGCCGAAGCCAACTTCCACCGCGTGCTCGGGGTGCGGCATAAGGCCCACCACGTTGCCGGCGGCGTTGGAGATGCCGGCGATATCGCGGCGCGAGCCGTTCGGGTTGAAGCCCACGTAGCGGAACACCACGCGGCCTTCAGCCTCGAGGGCGTCCAGGACCTTCTCGTCGGCGATGTACTGGCCGTCCTGGTTCTT
The DNA here is from genome assembly GCF_055412845.1 of Pseudarthrobacter adonitolis. NCBI lineage: Bacteria > Bacillati > Actinomycetota > Actinomycetes > Micrococcales > Micrococcaceae > Pseudarthrobacter > Pseudarthrobacter adonitolis. Next base: position 87,062 of record NZ_JBVAYW010000005.1, read on the forward strand.
CAGCGGAACGGTGATTTCCTGGCCGGCCTCGTAGTCCAGGGTCCAGGCGGTGTTGCTGTTTTCCACACGCAGGACCTGGTCGCGGCACATGAACTTCAGGTGGTCGTTCTTGATCATGGAGCCCGGCAGCAGGTGCGACTCGGTCAGGATCTGGAAGCCGTTGCAGATGCCCAGCACCGGCAGCTTGGCGTCGGAGTTCGCGGCGTCGATGATTTTGGACATCAACGGGGCGAAACGGGCAATGGCGCCGGCACGGAGGTAGTCGCCGTAGGAGAAACCGCCGGGAATCACGACGGCGTCCACGTCACCCAAGGTGGTGTCCGCGTGCCAGAGCGGCACTGCGGTGCCGCCGGCGAGCCGGACTGCACGGGCGGCGTCGCGGTCGTCAAGGGTGCCTGGGAAAGTAACGACGCCGATTTTCGCGCCGGCAAGGCGCGGCTCGGCGGCGACGGCGATTGCCTCGCCGATCAAGGGAAGTTCAGTCATCTCAGGCCTCGACGACCTCGACGTTGACGACGTCTTCGATTACGGGGTTGGACAGCAGGGTCTCGGCGGCTTCGCGGGCCTGGGCCAGGATTGCGTCGGTCACCTCGCCGTCAACCGTGAGTTCAAAGCGCTTGCCCTGGCGGACAGAGCTAAAGCTGGTGAAGCCCAGACGGGGGAGTGCACCCACGATGGCCTTCCCCTGCGGGTCCAGAATCTCGGGCTTGGGCATGACGTCAACAACGATCCGGGGCATCCGGCAACTCCTGTGCGTGAGCATTGGGTAAGGGCGCAGCGGAGTCACGCCGTCTTACGCCGTTCCGGGATGTTGGGGACATTCTTTTTCGAACATTGTGGACGGGCGCTCCGCGAGCTTGCTAGCCCATTCTACCGGGCGGAGCGCCGCACCCTGTATTCGGTGGGATCGGCCACAGTCATCGCGGCGGGGCCGGCTTTCGGGAGGTGAAGAACGACGGCTGCTATGGCCTCGCGGAGCCAGCGTCACTAGGATTGCGACATGGCTGAAAAATCGAAATCCGTGCTGTTGCCGATGATGGCCGTGGCCGTTTTTGCCGGGTTGGGCCGGATGGTGGTGCAGAAGATCAAGGCGGACCGGGTTGCCCGGCAAACGCACGTAACCGGCCCCATGGACGAAAAGACCCGCCAGTGGATCAGCGACGTGGTCCGGACGCCCAGGCAGTAGACGCCCACGCCTTACCCAAGCCTCAAGTCTTTACCGAAGCCTCAAACGGGCGTCCCTGAACTGGGGGCGCCCGTTTTTCACGCCGCGCCACACCGTGACCGCTGCCGAGGCGGAGCAGGGCTACTTCGTTCCGAAGATCACCCGGGAAGTCAGTTCCGCAGGCTAGAGCAGCAAGGTCTACGCGATCGACGGCGGCGCAGTGGACCTAAAGGTCCGCGACGCCAAGCTGGAAGGCACCGTTTCCGCTGAGTGGACCGACGCCGACGGCGAGCGTTACGCCAGCGAAGGCGATACCGTCTCGTACACCTACACCGTAGGCAACGCCGGCAATGTCGCTCTGACCGGGCTCAGGGCCCCGGACGCTTCCATCAGCGCGGACGCCGTGGCCGTGGGCGGCACCGTCACGGCGACGCAGGATCGGGTCCTGACCGCAGTGGACATCGCGGCAGCCGTCCGGAACCTCGAGGGGCAGGCGGCTCCCTTCGATCTCGGCACGCAGGACAAGTACCGCAACGGCCAGAAGGTGACCCTGAAGGGTCTCGACTACGGCCAGTGGTACTACGGGTACCTGAACAAGAAGAGCTACCGGATCGGCTGGATTTTCCCCACCACCGACAACACGGTTGAGTTCATCCTGCCCTCCGGCGTACAGAACGGCCGCGACGACGTGGTGGTGCTGGACAAGGATGGCAGGCAGGTCTCCTTCGACCGCCTGCAGGTGACGCCCAGGGGCTGAGCCGTGGTGGTTTCCCAACGCTGAAGAAGACCTCCGAGTGGAGCTGGACTCACCCAAAATCCGGTCCACGTGGGGGTCTTCTTTTGTTCACCCAAACTCACGGCGGACTGCGTGAGGCAGCGTGGGACCTGCGCTGACCACGGTGGACTTCCCTACGCTCGGTCCCGCTCTGTCTTCCCGCCCCGCCTTGTAGCAGCACGACTGACGTAGATGCCTAGTGTGGCTTATGTCATATTCGGCTCTCAGTCTGTACTGTTTGTAACGGCTGGTCACAGCATTACAAAATCTGTAATGTCGTGTGCCGTTCCCAGCTGCTCCAGACCGGCAACGTGGCCGGCCGTTCCTCGTGAAAGGTGTAGTCGCTCGTGAAATCAACTGGAAAGAGCCCCATTCGGGGCGGGGGTCTCCGGAAGGCGACGGCATTGGCCGTGGGCTTGCCGCTGCTCCTTTCTTCGATAGCGATGAGCCCCGCTACCGCGGCGCCCGCTGAAGCAAACACGGCAGTGGCATTTAAGAAGATCAACCCCGGCGACTATCCCGCTGGCCGTTACATTGTGGTCCTTGCCGAGAAGCCTGCGGCCACCTACGACGGCGGGTCTCCCGGACTCGCGGCGACGAAGCCCCAGAACGGCCGCAAGCTTGACGCCGACCGGCCCGAAGTCCAGCAGTACCAGGCCCACCTTGAGGGCAGGCAGAACGCTGTGGCCGGGTCCGAAAGCGTCCAGATCAAGCGCCAGTACACGGCTGCCATCAACGGGTTCTCGGCCGATCTGACTGCCGACCAGGCCGTAAAGCTCGCCAAGGACCCGGCCGTCCTGATGGTGGCACCGGACACGGAAAACGCGCCGGATTACTCCAGCACTGACTTCCTCGGGCTCAGCGGTGAAAACGGCCTCTGGAAGACTGCCTTCGGCGGGCAGGAGAATGCCGGCAAAGGCGTTGTAGTGGGTGTTATCGACTCCGGCTACACGCCCTCCAACCCGTTCTTCGCCGGGGAAGACGTGCAACCCCTCAGCGGCCAGGCCCAGGTGGGCGCCCCTTACCGCGCCGCGGACGGCAACATCGCCATGCTCAAGTCCGACGGCGACACCTTCGTCGGTGAGTGTCAGAAGGGCCAGGGAACCGGGGCCGCGTTTGACGGCAGCGCCTGCAACGCCAAAGTACTGAGTGCCCGCTACTTCGCTGACGACTTCATGACGTACGTGGCGCCGGAGAACCGGGCGCCCGAAGAACAGATTTCGCCTGTGGATGTGGGAAGCCACGGGACGCACACTGCCAGCACAGCCGCGGGCAACGCGAACGTCCGGGCCAACCTTGGTGCAACCGATATGGGCATCACCAGCGGCGTGGCGCCGGCGGCAAAGATCTCCGTCTACAAGGTCTGCTGGGAGGACGACAACCCGGCCACGGGCGGGTGCTACAGCTCCGCCTCCGTAGCCGCGATCAATCAAGCAATCCTGGACGGTGTGGATGTGCTGAACTACTCCATCTCCGGCAGCACCTCAACCACCACGGACCCGGTTTCCCTGGCCTTCCTCTCCGCGGCCTCGGCCGGAATCTTTGTTGCCGCGTCCGCCGGAAACTCGGGGCCTACGGCAAGCACCGTGAACCACGGCGCGCCGTGGCTGACCACAGTTGCAGCGAGCTCTTTCTCCACGGAATTGCAGGGGACTGTCGAATTTGAGGACGGCAGCAAGTACCGCGGCGCCAGTCTCATGGCCGCTCCCGTTCCTGCGAGCAACGTTGTGCTGGCGGGAAGCGCCGCTGCTACCGGCGCAGCAAACCCGGAACTGTGCGCCCCCAATGCGCTGGATCCCGCGAAAGTGGCAGGGAAGATTGTTGTCTGCGACCGCGGAGTGGTGGACCGCGTAGCCAAGAGCACCGAGGTCCAGCGCGCCGGCGGCATCGGCATGATCCTGGTCAACCTGGCCACCTCCTCCGAGGACCTTGACCGCCACGCAGTCCCCACGGTGCACGTGAACCCGCCGGCCACTCAGCAGATCAAGGACAAGATCATCGCCAACCCCGGCATCAAGGTCTCCCTGGTGAATGCGGACACCACCGGTCTTCCGGCCGCGCCGCAGCCGCAGATCGCCGGCTTCTCCTCCCGGGGCCCTCTGCTTGCCACAGGCTCAGACCTGCTCAAGCCTGACGTGGCGGCGACGGGCGTTGCGGTGCTGGCAGGCGTATCGCCCATCGGTTCCGGCGGCGACCAGTTCGGCATGATGTCCGGGACGTCGATGGCTGCGCCGCACGTGGCCGGATTCGGTGCCTTGATTCTGGCCAAGAACCCCACGTGGTCTCCGGCCACGATCAAGTCAGCGATGATGACCACGGCAGCCGATATCAAGAACGAAGACGGCACCCGGAACGGTGACGTGTTCGCCACTGGCGCGGGCCAGGTGGACGTTGCACGGGTCCTCGATCCCGGCCTGGTCTACGACAATTCAGAGGACGACTACCTGAAGTTCATTCAGGGAACGGGCCTGGACCTGGGCATCCCGGATCTCGGAACAACTGCGCCGCGGGATATGAATGTTGCCTCGTTCGCGCTGGGGGCGCTCACCGGGAAGACAGAGGTCACCCGGACTGTCACCGCGCTGACCCCGGGCATTTACCGGGCCAAGGCCAGCGTTCCTGGCATCAAGGTGACTGTTACGCCGTCGATCCTTAATTTCAAGGCTGCCGGCGAGAAGCGCACTTTCAAGGTCAAGTTCGAGAACACCGGCGCTACCCTGGGGCAGTTTGCCATGGGCAACCTCGTCTGGCAGGGTGCCGGCAAGAACGTGGCATCGCCGGTGGCCGTCCGCCCGCAGTCGGTGGTGGCGCCGACGAACCTGGCCTTCACTTCGGAAGGAGGCCAGGGGCAGGGCGACATTCCGGTGGTTTCCGGCACGAATGCGCCCGTGAACATCACATTGGACGGCCTGTCCAAGGCTGACTCCTCGGCCATCGAGCTGGTTCCCGGACCGCTGGCCCTGGAAACGGACCCGTCCAACTTCGCCAAGGAGGTCACCGTTCCGGCAGGATCGCCGTTGGCAAAGTTCTCCGTCTATTCATCGGACGAGACCGCCGACTTCGACATGGTGGTCTTCAATCCGGCGGGAAAGGCGCTGCTGGCCCAGACGGCCTCTGCCAGTGAATCGATTTCGGTTCCGAACCCGGCGCCGGGCGTGTACACGATTTTTGTGAACCTCTACGCAAGCCCGAGTGGGCAACCCGCCAAGGCCTCTGTGGACGCCGCGGTGCTGGGAGCCAACGTGGGAAATGCAACGGTGACCCCCAATCCGCTGCGGCTCGGGAACGGCCAGTCGGGGATTCTGAAGCTCCAGTGGAAGGATCTCGCTGAGGGCTCCTATATCGGCCGGGTGACTTTCGCCGGTTCGAGCGTGCCCACCTTCGTCTCCGTGGTTGTCACACCAAGCAGTGCTGTGGTGGTCCCTGATGATGAAACGGCCGATGACCCTGCCAAGGACAAGAAAGACAAGAAGGACAAGGTCAAAAAGGAAAAGAAGAAGCAGGAGGTCCCGGAGTTCTCCGGAAACCGCAACATGGATCTCTAGTTCTTCAGAAACAACGGGAACGCCGCCGGACCGCTTGGTTCCGGCGGCGTTCCTGTCGATTGCGGAGGGCTGCCGAGAATCAGGTTTCGCCGAGAGAGCCCGTTGTCCCGCCGAGCAGGGGAGCCATGGCGCGCCAGCGGGAGATTTCACAGCCATCAGTTCGCCGGAAAATCACACTGACGGGACGGCCGTTGATGGAGCCTGTCACGACGGCCACCTGCGGCCCGCCGTATTGCTGCGTGCAGAGTTTCGGGGGGCCCGGTTTGGGAAAGAAGATGTCCTCGCCGAATTGTTCCAGTGCTGACAACGCTGCTGCGGGATCAGGCAATGTGCAACCGTCAGCGGGGCGGCCATCGCGGACTATCAGCCGGAGTTCGTACTCGGGGGCGTCGGGGTCTTCCGTGACTTTGATGGTCAGCTCCAGATCCTTCATGCCGTCCCCGCAGGTAGCAGCGGCGCCAAGGCCTGCGCCAGGCGCGCCCGGAGCGCGGCAGCCTCGGCCGCGAAGGCCCGCTGATGCTCAACGTAGGCCGCTTTGCCATCAGTGGTTTCGATCCGAATGGGCGGGTAACCCCACTCCGCGAGGTCGTAGGGGGAGGCCTGCATGTCCATGGTCCGGATCCGCCAGGACAGTTCGAAGCAATCCATGACCAGTTCGCTGGGAAGCGCGGGCAGCAGTTTGTACGCCCACTTGTAGAGGTCCATGTTGGCGTGCAGGCAGCCCGGCTGTTCCATGTGCCGCTGGTTTTCGCGGCTGGGCGCCAATTCGTTCAGCGCAATTGCGTCGGGAGTGTAGAAGCGGAAGGCATCAAAGTGTGAGCACCGGATCCGGTTATCTTCCACCACTTTGTCCGTGCCGGCAGACCCCAGCCTCAGCTGCAGGTATTCATGGCGCAGGTCGAATTTGTCCTGGCGGTAGACCATGGCCCATTCGTGCAGCCCGAAGCAGCCGAACTGCGCGGGCCGGGCAGCGGTGCCGCGGAGAATGATGTCGGCGAAGCCCACAGCCTCGCGCCGATCGGCCAGGAACCGGGCGCGGTCAAAAGTCATTGCGGTGCATCCTGGCGGCAGCGCCAGGGAGGCGAGCTCGCCGTCGTCGAGCGTTTTGTAGTGCTTCCAGCCCATGCGGGCGGACGCCGCTTCACCGGTCAGTACGACGCCGGCTCCTGGGTGCCAGCGCAGCAGCTGGCCAGGCTTCTGGGTGTAGTAGGTGAAAAGAAAGTCCTCCACAGGGTGCTTCCTACCTGCCGAGCGGCGGGCAAGGTAGGGATCAGAGTAACGGCTGACGCGTTGGGCGTGCGCTTCTTCGCTGGCACGCCAGGCATCGGCCGTCAGCAGGCTAAGCTGCGCCACCGCTGCCACCCAGGACGTCCTGGGCTGCGTTCCAGGCACCGATTTCGCAGCCGTCGGTCCGCGCGAACGCGGCATCCACGGGAGTATTGTCCACAATCCCGGTGACCGTGGCGGTCTGCGGGCCGCCGTATTGTTGGGTGCAGGCCACGTCTTTGCTCTTGGGAGCCGGGCTGAGGAGGGCAGCGTTGTTCTTGAGGGCCGCGCACGCAGCCTCCGGTTTGGGGTGCTTGCTCTCAGCCGTGGGGAGGCCGTCGCGGCAGACCAGCGTGTAGTTAACCGCGGTTTCGGTGGAAGAGGGCCTGACCATGATGGCAAGTTCGGCGTTGCCGGCGCCAGGGCCGGCCGGCGGGGCTGGGGGTGCGGAAGGGGACGGGGCAGGGACGGTGGTCTCGGTGTCCGGAGGCGGGGAGTCGGAGGTGCCTTGCCTGGCGGAGGAGCTGGCTGTGGGGTTGGCGGATGAAGTCCCGGTCCCGTCAGGCGTGCCCGTGCCCGTGCACGCGGCGAGCCCGGCAATGGCGAGGACCGTCAGCAATGGCCGTACTGTTCGCAAACGCATGGACCCTCCTAGGTTGCTGCCATTTTACGCCTTGGCGGGTTTAGTCACCGACGGGTTGCCGATGTTTCCGGCGGTGGCGGCGATGAGCCCCATCATGGATTTGTGTAGCTCGCCCACCTGCTGGCGGGTCAGCCCCAGGCGTTCCATCATGGTGCCCGGGACGGCGATGGCCTGCTGACGCAGCGCTGCACCGGCGGGGGTCAGGCCCACGGCAAGGCTGCGTTCGTTTCCGTCCACCCGGTGGCGGGTGACAAAGCCTGCCTCCTCCAGCCGCCGAAGTAGCGGTGAGATAGTGGCTGGGGCCTGCGCCAGGGCTTCACTGATGTTGCGCAGGGTGCGGGGTGCTGATTCCCAGAGGCACAGCATCACGAGATATTGCGGGTGGGTGAGTCCGAGCTTTTCGAGGACGGGCTTGTAGGCGCCCACTACGCTTCTGGATGCCACGGTGAGGGCAAAACAGAGCTGTTGCTCCAAGAGGAGGTCATCGTCCTGCTGCCGCGCAGCGCCGGCCCGTACCGTCATCACATTCCTCCAAAAGTTAGTGCACTAATTATTAGCGTACATTGGAGCGAGTAATTGGTTCTATCGAAGGGGTCGCTTTCATGGGCAAAGGCAAGTCAGCCGACAATGGCAACGCATCCCAGCGGTTCATGCGGGCAACCGGCAAGCTCCGGGCAATCTTCGGTCCGGCCAACCGCAGTTCCCTCGTGCATGACATGACCGAAGAGAACCGGGCGCTCCTGGCTCAGAGCGAGCGGGAAACCCAGCAATGGGAGACGGTTACCCGCCCGGACGGGAGCACCTATGTTGTGCCCAGGAACCCCGGCGACCAGTCCCTCCGCTGAGCCTCTCCCGGCCTCCCCTCAGGCCGAACCTCACCAGGCCCTTTTTGTGGCTTCGGGCGTAAAATAAGGGCACTGACTCCAAAAGGAGGCAGCGGCTTTTTCGCCCGCAATGCGGGAAGGGGGTGGAAATAATGGGACATGCGCTCACCGGTTTTATGCACGCGACTGGCAGGCTCCGTTTTGTCTTCGGGCCGGCAACGCGTCTGGACGCCGATTCGCCCGTGGTCCACAAGCATGATCAGTTCGAGCAGGCCTCTGATGAGGACCTTTCCCACTTCGCAGTGGAAACCGATTCCGAAGGTCATCACTACGCCGTGCGCCGCGAAGAGTTGGACAAACAGGGCTGAATTGCATGCTTACCCCCAAAAGAAAAAATGTTCTGGTGGCCGGCAGAACCGGCCTCCAGAACACCCGTTTGATGGTGCAGCAGGCTAAGGGCTAGCGCCCGGTGCCGCCGTAGACGGTTGCCTCGTCCTCGCTATCCAGGTCGAAGGCCTTGTGGATTGCACGGACGGCGTCATCGAGGAGATCGGCGTGTGTCACCACGGAGATCCGGATTTCCGAGGTGGAGATCATGTTGATGTTGATCCCGGCGTCGGACAGGGCCTTGAAGAACGTCGCGGAGACGCCCGGGTGTGACCTCATGCCGGCCCCGATCAGGGACAGTTTGCCGATCTGTTCGTTGTATTCGATGTTCTCGAAGCCGATGTCCGGCTGCGCGGCCTTGAGCGCTGCCAGCGCCTCCGCGCCTTCGACGATGGGGAGCGTGAAGGAAATGTCCGTCCGGCCCGTGCCGTGCGTGGAAACGTTCTGGACGATCATGTCGATGTTCGAGTGGGCGTCGGCAATGACCTGGAAGATCGCCGCCGCCTTGCCGGGGATGTCCGGTACACCCACTACAGTGACCTTGGCTTCGGAACGGTCGTGTGCAACGCCGGAGATGATTGGCTGCTCCAAGGCAACTCCCTCTTGAGTGGTGATCTTGTCTTCGGCGCTGGGGATGACCCAGGTGCCTTCGTTCTGGCTGAATGAGGACCGGACATGCAACGGCACGCCGAACCGGCGCGCGTATTCAACGCAGCGCAGGTGCAGGATCTTTGCGCCGGACGCCGCGAGTTCCAGCATTTCCTCACTGGAGATGGTGTCGATTTTGTGGGCGGACGGCACCACTCGGGGGTCTGCGGTGTAGATGCCGTCAACGTCTGTGTAGATCTCGCACACGTCGGCGTCAAGTGCCGCGGCCAGGGCGACGGCGGTGGTGTCGGAGCCGCCGCGGCCCAGAGTGGTGATCTCGTTGGTGCTGCGGCTCATCCCCTGGAAGCCGGCCACGATCGCGATGTGGCCCTTGTCCAGGGCCGTCCGGATGCGGTGCGGATCGACGTCGATAATGCGCGCCTTGCCGTGGATGCCGTCGGTGATCATGCCGGCCTGGGACCCGGTGAAGGACTGCGCTGAGGCGCCGAACTTGTTGATGGCCATGGCCAGCAGGGCCATGGAGATGCGCTCACCGGCGGAGAGGAGCATGTCCATCTCGCGGGCAGGGGCGGAATCGGTCACCTGGGCGGCGAGGTCCAGCAGTTCGTCGGTAGTGTCGCCCATGGCCGAGACGACCACCACCACTTCGTTGCCGGCGAGCTGCGCGTCGACCACGCGCTTGGCGACGCGCTTGACGCCCTCGGCATCCGACACGGAGGAGCCGCCGAACTTCTGCACGATCAGCTGTTTGGTCACGGCAGTGCCTTCGGGCAGCTCCTGTGGCTGCGTTGCTGTGTGCACTTCGGAAGTGGGCGTACTCATGCGCGTACCTTCACTGGATCAATCGGAGTTCTGGAGGTCAGGCACGGCCTTGCGGCTGGACGGCGTGACGTGTCAGCCCAGTTTATCGCCGCTGCGGCTTGGCGTGGAATTGTGTCCAAATCTCAGCCTTCCGGCGGATACTTCGCATGTGGGTGCAGGCGTAGGCTCATATAGTCAGTATGCATGCAACGGCTTGGGGGACAGGTGCTCGAAGAATGACAGAAAATTGGGACAAAATAGGTATGCCCGCCCAGTCGGAAAGCCCTCGCCATGACGGCATCAGCGCCACCGCGGTGAGCCGCAGCTTCGGGCAGGTGCACGCCGTCGAGCACATGGATTTCCATGCTCCGGCGGGAAAAGTCACCGCCCTGATCGGCCCCAACGGGGCCGGTAAAACAACGCTGTTACTCATGCTGGCTTCGCTGTTGGCGCCGGATTCCGGCACTGTCACAGTGGAGGGGCTGGATCCGCAGCACCACCGTGCGGAGGTGCGCAGGAGAATCGGCTGGATGCCGGACACCCTAGGCGTGTGGGAGTCCCTGACTGCCCGTGAGATTCTCACCCAGATAGCCCGTTTCTACCAGCTGCCCAAGGCCGGCATCCCGCAGCGCGTTACCGAGATGCTGGACCGGGTCCGCCTGAGCGACCTGGCGGACCAGCCGGCCCGTGTCCTGTCCCGGGGGCAGCAGCAGCGCCTCAGCTTGGCCCGAGCCCTGATCCATGATCCGTCCGTGCTGTTGCTCGATGAGCCGGCGTCGGGCCTGGACCCGGGATCGCGGGTGGAGCTGCGCGTGATGCTGCGGCAGCTTGCGGCGGAGGGGAAGTCCATTGTGGTCTCCTCCCACGTGCTCAGCGAGCTGGACGAAATTGCCGACGCTGCGGTGTTCGTCAACCGCGGGAAGACGGTCCGGCACCAGACCACGGATGAGGCTGCCGCCTCCGGCAGGCGCTACGCAATCTCGGCAACGGACGGTGCCGCGCTCGCCGCCAAACTCACGGAACTGGGTCTGGCGTTCCGGGTTGAGGACGGCCGCCGGCCGGCCGTCAGCCTGGTGTTGCTGAACGACGACGACGCCGCCCGCCTCCTGCGCGACCTGGTGCTGGCCAGCGTCGGGATCAGCTCCTTCGCCCCCGCCTCGGGTGCGCTGGAAGAGACTTATATGAACCTTGAGGGGGAGCGGCGATGAGCCAGCTGACAGATACAACCCAGCGCCCGCCGGCCTCCGGCTTTGGTGCCGGCTACCTTGCCGGTATCCGGGATGTGGTGGTCCTGGAACTCAAACAGCGGCTCCGGTCCCGCGGCTGGTACATCATGCTGGCGATCTGGTTCATCCTGACGGGTCTGGTGACCTGGTTGACGTGGGCCAGCTGGAATGCCCAGCGCGAAGCCCAGCGCGCCTATTCCAACTTTTTGCCGGCCGACACGGGACCGGGGTCCATGATCTTCGAAGTGGTCCTGGCCTTTGTCCTCCTCTTCGCGTTGCTGGTGGCGCCCGCGTTGTCTGCCAATGCCGTCAACGGCGACCGCGCCGGTGGCACCCTGGCCATCCTTCAGGTGACCCTGCTGCGGCCGGGCCAGATCCTGTGTGGCAAGTTTTTCGCCGCGTGGGCCGCCGCCTTGGCATTCCTGGTTGCCAGCACGCCGTTCCTGGTCATCGGAGTCGCCCTCGGCGGCATGACGCCCGGCCATGTCCTCGTGGCCCTGCTCATGCTGGCGGTTGAAGTCGGCGTGGTGTGTGCCATCGGCGTCGGAATTTCCGCGCTGGCGGGGCGCCCGCTGTTCTCGATTGTGGTCACGTACCTTGCTGTGGCCGGGCTGGTTTTCGGTTCCCTGATTGCCTTCGGCCTGGGCACCGGGCTCGCGCAGGGCACTATCATGGCCAACCAGGCGCAGTACCGCAACTACGAACCGCTGCGGCCCGTACCCGACGAAACGGTGCCGCAGGAACCGGAGTACACCTGCTCCGGACCGCTGCGCGCCCAGCCGGCCGTTCGCACCGAAAGGGTGGCGTGGATGCTGGCCATGAACCCCTACGTGGTGGTGGCCGATGCTATCCCTTACACGGTCCGCGTCAACAATGGCTTCGGAATGTCATCACCGGTGGGGGCCATCGAATCCATCAGCCAGGGTGCACGCTATGCCATGGCCGGTCCGGAGGGGACGTACCCCTGCGCCAACGGCGAGGCCAAGCCCCGCTACCTGGCGCAGTCCACTCCGTTGTGGCCGCTGGGGCTTGGCCTGCAGCTGCTGCTTGCCGGGCTGCTGATGTGGTTGGGCTGGCGCTCGCTGCGCACCCCGGCGCACAGGCTGGCGCGCGGAACCCGCATCGCCTAAAGCCGGCGTTCCTCCACGGGACAGTCCTCGCCCTGACGGCCGGGGCACTGCACTGCACGTGCACTGGACAGGCCCGCTTCGGCGGATCACGATTGGATAGCCGGCCGAAACGGCCGGCGACTGTCGGGGCTGGGCCTGTCCATAGGGATGGAGGCGGCACGTGCCTGATAAGAACGTGGCGGATGAGGACCGTGGCTGACGAGAAATATCCGGCTGCCGACGAACCTCTGTACGAACCCATTGGCGCCGGAAAAATCCAGCACGACGATGACAACGACTCCGTGGACACCTCTTCCCCGGGCGGCCAGGTTCGGATGCTCGCCCGTAGTGCGTTGGCAACAGCGTTTCTGACTGTCCGCTCTGGCCGCTTCTGGTGGGAGAGCGCCGCCATTCTCGGTACCTGCTGGGGCTCCGGCACGCTGTTGGTGATCGCCCTGATCACGGGCGGTGACCTGCCGCCGGAATCCCACGCTTGGGTGTACATGCTCACGGCCGCAATGCTGGTGCTGGTGAGCTGTGTGCTCGCCGTCCGATGGGGGGACGTGCGGCGCGGCGCTGGGTCGGAACCCGCCGAAGCCGGTGTGGACGGCCCGCTGCTGGACTGGGCGCGCTGCAGTGCCAAAGGATTGATCTTCGCCAGCGTGTCTGTCGTTTTCCTGCTGCTTCTCGCGTTCTGGTCTGAGTCCTCGCCAGCAGTTGCCGGGGTGTCCTTTGTCCTGATGATCCTTGAAGTCATGGTTTTTGGCGGCATTGGTGCGGGTGCTGCGCGGTGGTTCGAAGGTCGCCGAGGTAGGGTTCTGGCCTGGGGCATCGCAGCTTTGCTTCTGGTCGGAAACGTCGTGGCGGTGATAGTGCTGCTGCCCAGCGTGAGGGCGGATGAGCCGGTCTTCGTGGCCATCAACATTCAACGGGACGAGTTGGGCAGGGTTATCTCCTATCGGTGTTCGCCGGAGTTCCGTGGAATCGCCGAGGTTTACCACACCGAGCGGATCTTCTGGATGGCGACGAGCAACCCGATGGTCATCTTGGCGCTGATTGCCGGTGAGGCCGGTCCCAAGGAGAACGCCTTGGATTGGCTCTCCGGAGAGCTGCAGAACGCAGCGGAAGGCACGCAGGTTCCTTGCGTAGAGGGGCAGGAACTGGAAAAGACGGGCGCTGAGATGCCACTGGCACTGATTGGCGTTGTCACGCAGTCCGGGGTTGCAGGCATTCTACTGGCTGGCGGCCACCGGGCTGCCCGACGACGGCTCAGCCCTGCCGAGTGAACCCAAGCAAGGCCAGGTCGGGGCGCCTTTCGCTTAGCCCCGCCTTTAAGATCAGGTCAGGGCGTTGCGGCGGCCTTCGAAAGCACGGCCGAGCGTGACCTCGTCGGCGTACTCAAGATCGCCGCCCACGGGCAGGCCGGAGGCCAGTCTGGTCACCACGATGCCGATTGTCTTCAGCATCCTGGCCAGGTACGTGGCCGTTGCTTCGCCTTCGAGGTTGGGGTCGGTGGCGATGATGACTTCCTGGATGGCGCCGTCGTTCAGCCGTGTCAGGAGTTCCCGGATCCGCAGTTGCTCGGGCCCTACGCCGGCAATGGGGTTGATGGCTCCGCCCAGCACGTGGTAGCGGCCGCGGAAGGACCGGGTGCGCTCAACGGCGAGGACGTCCTTGGACTCCTCCACCACACAAATGACTGACGGGTCCCGCCGGGGATCGCGGCAGATGTTGCACAATTCCTGCTCGGTGACGTTGCCGCACACCGTGCAGAACTTCACGCGTTCCTTCACCATGGTGATGGCTTCCACGAGTCGCTTCATGTCTTGGGGGTCCGCTTCGAGGATGTGGAAGGCAAGCCGCTGGGCGGATTTCGGACCGACACCGGGAAGCCGTCCGAGCTCGTCAATCAGCTCCTGGACTGCACCTTCGTACACGTTTTCCTCTTTTGGTTTGGCTTGGATGGTGATTGGTGTTGCGGGAGCACGTGCTGCAGGTGCCTAGAACCCCGAAACGATGGGGCTTCCGTCCGGGGATCGCTCCTCGATCAGCTTTCCGCCCAGAATACGCTCGACGGCGGCGCGTCCAAAGACGCCGGATTCCTCGATGGTTTCATCGTCCGCGCTCGGAATGTCCTGGACATAGGTGGCGGCGGCAGCCCTGGCCGGAGCCTTGGCACGCCCGGCTTCGGCCTCGGGGCTGTTGGACAGGCGCTGGTAAAGACTCTGCCGGGCGGCAGCAGTGGACTCGGAGGTTGCTGGTGCCGGCTGCAGGGGTGCGGCAGCCGGAGCCGTCGATGCCATGGCGTACTCGCGGACTTCAGCCGGTTCGGGAACAACTGGGTCCCCCGCCGGGACTGCCGGAGCCGCCGGGGCTTGGCCCGTTGGCGCCGCGCTGTGGGGAGCCGCGGTTTCTGGTGCGGGGCTTTGTTGTGCGGCTGGTTGTTGTGCGGCGACGTCGGAGGTTGCGGCGGCAGCCACGCGCGGCAAGCCCCAGCTGGCGTCGGCATCGGACTGGCTAGCGACAGGTGACGTCTGAGGGACCTGGGCAGTGGCGGGCTCGTAGCTGGGCGCGGGAGCGGTGCTCGCGACTTCATCGGGGACGGACGTGTTCAGGCTTTTGCCAACATTGGGCTCTGTGCCAACGACCCATACGCCCGGGGCCTGCTCGACGGCCCGCCCCCACGGATCTAGTGCCGTATCGCGCTGTGACGGAGCAGCGGACGATGCGGCGGCAGAGGACTTGGCCGCTGGGGAGGTTTTTGCAGCTGCAGCCTTTGGAGCACTTCGAGCGGGCCGCTTGGCGGGTGCGGCCGCTGAAGGCTCAGGCTGTGAAGGCGACAGTCGTGGCGCAGCCGAAGGATCCCAGTCCATGGGGGGTTCCTCGTCCAGCGGCGGAGCATCTTCGTCGCGCGGAGGACCCCAGTCGTCACCGGAATAGGCGTACGAACCGGCAGTGGGATCCGGCTCAGCTCGTCCCGGCTGACCCTGCGCGGCTGGTACCGGGACGGACTCAGTGGCTGCCGGTGCGCTGACGGCGCCGGTGTGCTGGACAGTATCTGCAGGAGCTGCTGCGCCTGCAGAAGGTGCAGCAGTGGCAGGAGGCGCGGCCGGTTCAGGAGCACGCGTCGCGGGGGAGGGGGCAGGCGAAGGTGCGGGCGCGGTGGCATGGACGACAGGAGCGGAAACGGCGCCGGCAGGGGCCAGGCCCCACGCGAGATCGGCTGAACTGGCCGGAGCTTCCGGGCTAGCGGGTGCTTTTGGGTTTGGCTCAGCGCTCGCTGCACTGTTGGCCCCACCGGCGACTGCGGTGATCTGGCAGTCGATGCCCACCGTTTTGTGGATCGCCTGCCGCAGGTTCTCAGAGTGGTCAGCCCGGCCGAAGGCGCCAGCCAACCCGGTGGTGCTGAACGACAGAGTCAGGACCTGGCCGTCAAAGGCACCTACCTGGGCGTTCGGCTCGACCAGCGCCCACGTGCTGCGCTTGATCTTGGAGAGCGTCTGCAGAACTTCTGGCCAAGCACGGCGCAGGACTTCGACGTCGCCTGTGCCTGCCGCACCTGTGCTTGCTGCGCCACTTCCTATGGCTCCGGTCGGCACGGGAGTGGCAGGAGCATAGCCAGCCGAAGCGGGTGCAGCCGGGGCAGGCGCAGCGGTGGCAGGAGCCGTGACAGCGTCTGGGCTTGCCGGCGGGGTGGCCGGGGGAACTGCGCGGGCGGAGTCCGGCCCGGTCTCCCGGGTGGGCTGACCGGTTGCCTGTGGCGTTGATGCGGGCCGCCGGCCTGTGGACTCGTCAACCGGCCAGTCGTTGGTGCTGACCCTGGGCGGCGTCAGCGACGGCCTGGCATCTTCGGCACCGGCGGCCTGCGGCCGGGCCGACTCGGGACCGGCTGCGGCTGGCGTTGAAGGCTGCTGCGCAGCAACCGGCGCCGCAGCAACTTCTGCAGCGCCCGCCGGAGCGGGAGCACCGACGTCGTTCCCGGCGTAATTCAGGCGCCGCTCCACGCGGTCGATCCGGGCAGCGATGCCGCGTTCTGTCTGCTCCGAACTGGGGAGCAGGATGCGGGCGCAGAGAAGCTCGAGGTGCAAGCGGGGAGAAGTGGCGCCGGTCATCTCGGTCAGCGCCGTGTTGGTGACATCAGCGGCGCGCGAGAGTTCGGAAGCCCCGAGGTTGTGCGCCTGGTTCTGGAGCCGGGCGATCTGGTCCGCAGGCATGCCGCGGAGGATGACCTGGGCGCTTTCCGGCATAGCCTGGACGATGATGAGGTCGCGGAAGCGTTCCAGCAGGTCCTCAACGAAGCGGCGGGGATCGTGGCCGGTCTGCACCACGCGGTCCACAGCCTTGAAAACAGTGGCGGCATCTGAGGCGGCCACCGCTTCCACCACATCATCGAGCAGCGAAGCGTGGGTGTAGCCGAGGAGGGCGACGGCCAGTTCGTAGTCAAGGCCGTTGGGTCCGGCACCGGCCATCAGCTGGTCCAACACGGACAGGGAATCGCGGACAGAGCCGCCGCCGGCCCGGACCACCAGGGACAGAACGCCCGGTGCCACGGGAACGTTTTCCTGGTTACAGAGCAGCTCCAGGTACGCCATCAGCGGCTCCGGTGGGACAAGCCGGAAAGGGTAGTGGTGCGTGCGGGAGCGGATGGTACCGATGACCTTGTCCGGCTCCGTGGTGGCGAAGATGAATTTGATGTGCTCCGGCGGCTCTTCAACGATTTTCAGCAGGGCGTTGAACCCGGCCGAGGTGACCATATGAGCCTCATCGATGATGAAGATCTTGTAGCGGTCACGAACGGGGGCGTACGTTGCGCGCTCGCGGAGGTCGCGGGCGTCGTCCACGCCACCATGGCTGGCGGCGTCGATCTCGATGACGTCCAGGGAGCCTGAGCCGCCGCGTGCCAGTTCAATGCAGCTGGGGCACGTACCGCAGGGAGTATCCGTAGGGCCTTGGGCGCAGTTGAGGCAGCGGGCCAGGATGCGGGCGGAGGTGGTCTTTCCGCAGCCGCGTGGGCCGGAGAAGAGGTACGCGTGATTGACGCGGTTTTTCCGCAGTGCCGTCATCAGCGGCTCCGTGACGTGTTCCTGCCCGATAACGTCAGCGAAAGAGTCCGGGCGGTATCTGCGGTAAAGGGCGGTGGTAGTAACAGTCACGAGAAAACCCTACCAATCCGGGCTGACAGTCTGCCGCCCTGTGGGGGAATAGTAAAGACCCCCCATGCACCCGCCAGAGCCCGTTTACCCTTGCTACCTTCCGGTCCTGGGGGAGTTCAACAGGATGACGCCACATGAGGGGCCGCAGACAAGTTTACCCGAAGATTCATGAAGGTCTGGACGACCCGGGCAGCGGCCTACTGCGGCCCGGAATCTCTTGATGAAGCTGCCCGGACCCGCTTGAGCGGGGCGGGCCCACACCGCTCAAGCGGGCCAGGGCCGCGAAAGCCGGTGCAAGGGCCCGGACGCCAGCTACCGTCGCCAGCCGTCCACCGGCCAGGTCATGAAGGCGGGCTCCTGGTAAGGGTGCGCCGCGCGCAGGGCCAGCACGACGGCGTCGAGCATCTCTTCCTCCACAACGCATTCCACCCGAGTTTCCGGCACGCGCTCGCCCGCACCCACCGCCCCGATGAACGGCTCGGCACCAGATGACGGAGTGAAGCGCCCGGTGCCGGGGGAGGTGAAGGTGCAGTGCGAATAGTTCCCGATCCTGCCCGCGCCGGCGTCGCCGATTGCCGCGAGCAGCGCCTCCGTGTGGGTGTCCGGAACGTAAACCACCAGGGCGTGCAGCTGTGTCATGGCCTCATCCTGCCAAGAAGCAGGATTATCGGCAGCAATTTTCATTGCTTATCCGGCGGGTAGGGCCGATCATGGATATGTACACCGATTGGGGCAATCTCAAGGTTGTGAGCTGCGGGGCCTGGCTGGAGGCCGGACCCGGCAGCTCAACGGTGCATCGGAGGAATGGGCGCATTGGGGGCGTCCATTTTGACGTTAACGGGGGCCAGGTGCAGTCCGGGTTGCCAGGGCACGGTAATAGTCCGCCGGGCCAATTGGGCGATGCCGGAAAGTTCAGGTAGTCTAATACCTGCTTTTGATTCGAAAGCAGCTGGAGAATTCGCCTAGCGGCCTATGGCGCACGCCTGGAACGCGTGTTGGGTTAACGCCCTCGGGGGTTCAAATCCCCCATTCTCCGCCAGCCAAGAACCCGGTTCTGACCTCGTCAGGGCCGGGTTCTTGCTTTCCTCCAGCCGGACCTTATCCCGTGGCTGGAGCCCACGTGCCCAGGTTGGCTGCCCGCGTAGCCGAGGCGGCGGAGGCGCTCCCTGGCCGCCTGCTCGCTTGGTCCAGGCCCGCGTCCAAGGGCAAGATGTACGACGCCGAGAGTCACCTTCGTTGCAAGCCTCACGGGGAGCGGGAACGGCCCCAGCCGGGGGCCCTGGAGCCCCAGCATCCGGCGGTACTTCGGTTCCAGGCTGTAGACAGCGCCGGCGAAGATGATCCTGTAGCCGGGGCGCAGTAGCGGGTGCAGTGGCGGGTTTCGGATGAACTCGACGGTCTCGGCAACCCTGCTGTCCGCCACCAGCTCGCCGTTGATATACCAGCGGTCCAGTTGCGCCCGCATTTCGGCCTCGCTCAGGGGCGGATCCTCTACGCCCATCAGGCGTCCGGCCTGGGCCCACTCGCGGACATAGGCGTCCGGGCCGCCAGGGATCCCGGCACCCCAGATTTTGTGGGCCGAGAGGAAGGCGTCCACGAACGCGATGTGGACCCAGCGGGCGAGTTCCGGATCATTGGCCGAGTAGCTCCGCTCGCCGCCGTGCCCGTCACCGTAGCTCCCCTGAACGGGCTCGTGCAGGCGACGGACCCTGGCGGAAGCCTCGTCGGCGGCGGCCTGTGGGCCATAAGTGACGGTGAAAATCCAGCGGATGGTCCGGGCCAGCCGGCCGAGCGGATCTGCCCGGAAGTCCGAGTGCTCGTGGATTCCCGCCAGCGCTCCCGGATGCAAGGCCTGCATCAGGAGCGCGCGGATCCCGGCCACAATGGTGGCCATGGAGCCGTGCACCGCCCAGACGGCCGAGCCCGGCAGGTGATAGCCGGCGTCGTCCCCTTCGGCCAGTCGCGGAACCCAATCGGGCGGTCCGTCAGTGCTGCCGGTGAAAACCCGTTTGATTTCGCCCCGCCATTCCCTGAGGAAATTTCGCATGTCACTATTCTCGCCCAGAGTCCGGCGGGCGTGTTTCTGACAGCGGATCCACATAATGTCCGCAGCGGACGGGCGCGGGGGTTCACAGGCCCGGGCCTTTGTGGTCCCATGAGATGGTAAGTCCGTCTGGATCCGGGGTCTGGCGGGCCAACCCGGGAGTAGTGAGTGGGCAATCATTGGGGATCCGGCCGCGATAACGAGCCTGCGGGCGCCTCCACCATAGCTGTGCGCGTACTCGCCGCCAGTGCCGTTGTTGCCGCGTCACTCTTCGCCGTCGGATTCCCTGGAAAGGCACCCGTTGAACCAGGCCCGGCATCGTCGCTGGTCGGTGCCGGACAGGTTGGCTGGCCTGTGCTGGGTGCTTTCCTGACGGACAGCCGGGCCTTGGTTCCGTTTAACCGCACCCTGGTCAGGACGATCGCCAAGGGTGGGAGCGCTCCGCTCAATGTGGCCGCTGCCGGGCTCACCCGCCCGCCGCAGGGGTCGCTCATGGGTCCACTTGAACACCTCACCTCAAGCTCTCCTTTCGGGTACCGGGTCAGCCCGATCACCGGTACGGGCGGCGACTTCCACCTGGGCCAGGACTTCGCTGCAGGCTGCGGCACCAGGGTCTATTCGGCCGACGCCGGCGTGGTCCGGGCCGCCGGCTGGCACCCCTGGGGCGGCGGAAACCGTGTGGAAATAGACCACGGCAACGGGCTGATCACCACGTACAACCACCTGGAGGCTGTCGCGGTCCGGACGGGGGATTCCGTGCAGGTGGGCCAGGTCATTGCCCGGGTTGGCACTACGGGATGGTCCACGGGCTGCCATCTGCATTTCGAAACCATCCTCAACGGCAAGCACACCAGCCCGCTGAGCTGGACACTCCTCCGTATTCGTCAGTTGGACGAGCTCGACGACATAGTCATGGTCCGCTATGACGCCAAGCCCGCGGATGACGCCGGCCCGCAACGCTGGGCCATTCCCGTCGCGGAGGACAACAGCCACACCGTCCTGGGCGGCGAAGAGGAACTGTCCGAAGCGCCCTTTGTGGACAGAACGCTGCCCGCGACAGAACCGCAGGACGAGGCGCCCACGGGGGAGCCGTCGTCGGACGCTACCTCGCCGGAATCCGCATCGCCCGACCCCAGCGCGACGGAGACAGCGACCGAAACTGCGACGGAAACAGCCACTTCGACGGCGTCACCTTCCCCGACGGGCACCTCAAGCGACACGCCGACGACGACGTCACCCACACCCACGGGCACCTCCCCTGCGCCGACGACGAGCGCGTCTCCGTCTCCGACGCCCACTGTCTCAAGGACGTGGCCGTTCAGGCCTACCTCGCGCACCACGCCGACCCCGGCGCCAGCGGTGGAGCCACCCGCCACAACGAGTACCAAGTCCTCAGCGGAAACAGAGTCGCCCTCGCCTACAGCTACGGCCACAGCTACAGCCACAACCACGGCCCCGCCTAGTGACACCGCAACCGGGTCCGAGACGGCGGGACCCTGACGGGAAACTCCCAGACTGTACCCGTACTCTTGATGGTTGGCAACGAATCACCTGCATGACCAACCTTTCTAGGACGGCGCTGTGACAGACCTGTACACCATTCCCCTCACCCTCAACGACGGCACCGAAACCGATTTCGGCCGGTTCAAGGGCAACGTGGTGATGGTGGTGAACGTGGCGTCAAAGTGCGGGTTCACTCCTCAGTACGCGGGCCTCGAGACGCTCTACGAGAAGTTCCGGGACCGCGGCTTCGACGTACTCGGAGTCCCGTGCAACCAATTCGCCGGCCAGGAGCCGGGCAACGACAGCGAGATCGCCGAGTTCTGCGAGCGGAATTTCGGTGTCACTTTCCCACTGACGGCCAAGGCCAATGTGCGTGGCAAGGACCAGCATCCGCTCTATGCCGAGCTGACCAGGTTCAAGACCAGTGTGCTGCCCGGATTGGTGAAATGGAACTTTGAGAAGTTCCTGGTCAACCGCAAGGGCGAAGTGGTGGCACGCTTCGCGCCCACCGTCGAACCGGACTCCGCCGAAGTTATCGATGCCATAGAAATGGCACTGGCCGAATTTGACAGACCGGCGGCGATCACGGAAGTTTCCGGAGCGTAATTCTCAGTTTTTTCCAACTTGGCCACAGCGATTCACCCACAGTTTGCCAATTGTCTGATTGGATAATAGTTACTGAAGGGTAGAAGGGAAACGCCGTTTCCCACCAACCACAGAGGCAGCAATGAAGCACATCGAGGCCGAACACCCCCGGCCACGCCACTTCCTTCTCCACCTGAGCGACCCCCACCTGTTGGGAGGTCCGGATCCCCTTCACGGCGCAGTTGACAGCGAAGCAAAGCTCATACAGCTTTTCGAAGAGGTCAGGGCCTCCGGTGCCCGGCCCGAGGCCGTGATCTTCACGGGCGACCTCGCCGACCGGGGCGACCCTGAAGCTTACGCAAAGCTC
The DNA here is from genome assembly GCF_055412845.1 of Pseudarthrobacter adonitolis. Classification (NCBI taxonomy): domain Bacteria; kingdom Bacillati; phylum Actinomycetota; class Actinomycetes; order Micrococcales; family Micrococcaceae; genus Pseudarthrobacter; species Pseudarthrobacter adonitolis. The sequence goes on from NZ_JBVAYW010000005.1 coordinate 109,064, forward strand.
CGGGCAATCGTTGATCCCGCCTGCAAAGACATGGGCGCCCAAGTCATCTGGGCCATGGGCAACCACGACAACCGGGCCAACTTCCGGACCGGGCTGCTGGACGAGCCGGCGAGCGATGCGCCGGTGGACCGAAGCTACTTCATCAATGGCCTGCGCATCATCACCATGGACACCTCGGTCCCGGGCTACCACCACGGCGAGCTAAGCCCGTCACAGCTGGGGTGGCTCACCCGCCAGCTGGATACCCCGGCCCCCGACGGCACCATCCTGGCGCTCCACCATCCGCCGGTCCCGTCGGTCCTGGACCTTGCCGTGCTCGTGGAACTGCGGGATCAGGCAAGCCTGGCCTCTGTGGTCCGCAACTCCGACGTCCGGACCATTCTTGCCGGGCATCTGCACTACTCGACCACCGCCACCTTTGCGGGGATTCCTGTCTCCGTCGCCTCGGCAACGTGCTACACCCAGGATCTCAACGTCGCCGTCGGCGGTACCCGCGGCCGGGACGGCGGGCAGGCTTTTAACCTGGTGCACGTCTACGAGCACACCATTGTGCATTCCGTGGTTCCGCTGGGCAGCGCGGCCACAGTAGGCGAGCATGTCACCTCGGAAATGACTGCCGAGCGACTGGCCGCCGCGGGCGTCAGCATCCCTGACCACGCGAAAACAGGAGGCGTCAGGAAGGTAGCCCTTCCCCACCACGCTATCTAGCCATGCATAGCCCGGCGGGCCTGAGTCCCACCGTCCGCGCGACCAACGTCAGTACACCAACGTCAGAGCTCCCAGGGAGCCTTGATGGGGTAGTACTTCTCCAGGAAGTCGGTCACGATCTCGGCGCGCTCTTCCGCGGGGACTTCGGGGAAGCTGCCGTCGTTGAGGCAGAAGAAGTCCATGTTCCGCTTGGCCAGCAGCTTGGGCAGGTAGTTCAGCCCGGCGCGGGCGGTGGTGTCCACGTAACGCACCTTGGCCGCGGTCTGGGTGACCGCACGGCCTGTGAGCAGCGCGTAGTAGTGGTAGAAGGAATTGGTGACCGAGATGTTGTCAGCGGCGCGGAACCTGCTGCCCGCCGTCTTCTGGAACTCTTCCGGGAACTCACGCTCCATCCTGGCCACAACGCTGCGCCGCAGCGGGGCGGCGGTGTGCTCTAGGTGCCGCGTGGTGATCCGCCCGAAGCGGTTCCAGAGCAGCTTGCGGTTTACGCGCGCGGCGTTCTCGAAGCCACTGCGCTCGGCATCGTTATCGCCCAGCCCGATCCGGGTCTCGGCCTCGATGAACTTCGTGACGCCACCCGGCGTGAAGAACATGTCCGGGCCCACTGGACGGCCGAAGAACATATCGTCATTCGAGTAAAGGAAGTGCTCTGATAGGCCCTCGATGTTGTGGAGCTGGCATTCCACTGCCTGCGAGTTGTGCGTGGGCAGCACTGTGGGATCGGCGAAAAATTCCTCGCTGCGGACAATGGTCACCGACGGGTGCTCGGCGAGCCACTCCGGGGCGGGGGAGTCCGTGGCGATAAAGATACGGCGGATCCAGGGCGCAAACATGTATACCGAGCGCAGGGCGTATTTGAGTTCGTTGATCTGCCGGAAGCGGGCTTCGCTGTCGTCGCCTTCCCCGAGAACCACACCCTTCTGCTGGGCACGGCGGGCCGCGATGTAATCGGGCGAGCTGCCGTCCACCCATGAGAAGACCAGATCGATGTCGAAGCTGATGTCGCTGGCATGATCGGCGAACATGTTCTCGATGGTGGGCCAGGTGTGACCGTACCGTTCAACCGTCCCGCGGACAGCGTCCTGGGATTGCATGGTGCGCCGGGTCAGGGAGTTTTCGATCGGGAGGATCAGCTGATCGCCCTCAAAGCTCCAGAGCTCAATCTGGACGCCAGCGGAGGAACCGAACTCGAAACCGCCGTCGGGCTCAACCCGCGGACGGTAGAGACGGAAGATGCGGGCCTGACGGTTGGGGGAGAGATCCCCGTCGGCCACCAGCACGGAGGACTTCTTTTTCGCGTCCACAGTCATGGAGTAGACGGGCTCGTTGCGGCAGGCCTCCACCAGGGCCGCCCGCAGCTTCTTGCGGTCTTTCCAGTCCAGGGCGATGACCGGACGGTCGTTGTTACCCCGGACCAACAGGTAGTCCAGCCCGGCATCCGCAAGCACATTGCGCAGGAACAACAGGTCCTCAACCATCGCCTGGTACGGCGTCCGGTTGTGGTTGATCAGGGCGTACCTGCCCTTGTGCCGGACGACGTCCGGCCGGTGCTTGAGGCGCGCCTCAGCGGCCGGAGATGTCACCTCCGCATGGGTGCGCGGTTCTACGGACGCCTGGCCGCCGTAGTAGATCTCGTCCTGGACAGGTGCTTCTGTAATGGTTGTCTCCGTCGCGGCTAAATGATATGCGTTCTTACTTGAATAATAGCGGCACCGGCAAAAAGGCAGGCCTCAAGCGGGCGGCCACCGGCCGGGGACGGGCTCAGCTGACCATCGCCTCCCGCCAGCTGCGCAGGAAGGCTCCGCCGGCGTCGTCGTGAATGACGTCTTCCCCAAGCCCCAGATCGGTGGCCGTCAACACGTCATAGGGTTTGACCGGAACGCCGTCCGCCGGGCGGACATCAACGTGCTTCACGGGATGGTCATTGTGGTGCAGCCAGTCCGCCATCGCGTAGTCTGTGCGGGAATCCCCCACGGTTCGCCACGCCTGCGGCGTGATGCCCTGCGCCGCCAGTAACTCCACGGCGCGGCTGGCGCCGAGGTCCTTGCCCAGTCGCACTGACTCAATATCGGTGGAAATGATGGTGGGGTCCACACGGTAGTCCACCTCGTCGTCGGAATTCGGTGCGTGGTGCTCCAGACGGACCGCGCCCATGCCGTGGCGGGCCATCAGACCCATGGCGTCGGTGTCGAAAAGCTTCTGTTCGGCGAGGTAATCGGCGGATGGCACCTCGATGTGCTGCTCAACGGACACCATGGCGCGCTTGGTCTCGTCAAAAAACATGTGCCTGGAGTAGTCCTCGGCCACGAGCCTGCGGACGTCATTACCGTAGGCCTTGGGCACGGCAAGTTCGTGATCAACGTGGATGGGGCCGGGCCCGGCAGCGGTGTAACTGAACCACACGGCGCCCTTCTCGCAAATGGCGTGGACCACCGTCCCGGCGGGCATTCCCGCGGCGATCATCGGCTCCATGACCTGCTCCCGGATGAAGGCATCGGAGCGGCCGGTATTGAAAACGACCGGAATTCCGGCGGTGGCCAGCGCCACGAGATCGGCAATGATGCCCGGTTTCACGTCACGGGATACGGGGCTGGCCACGGGTCCGTCGACGTCGAGCAGGAGGGCGAGGGGCGGGGTGGACGGCAGGCGGACGCCGGGCGTGGTGCTGGCAGGGAATTCGGGTGCAGTCATGGCTCCATTGTGTCAGCCAGAGGCCTCTGATCCTGCGCCGGCGGTACAATGTCCGCGGCATGTGACAGATGGTCACTGTTTGGCCACAACCTTGGGATGCTGCGGGCCGGACACTTCTCTTGGGCCGCCAAGCTGCCTAGGGTGGCATAGTGATCTTCAAAGCTGTGGGCGAGGGACGCCCGTATCCCGACCATGGTTTCAACACGCCCAAACAGTGGGCGTCGCTGCCGCCGCGCCCTGTCCGCCTGGACGAACTGGTGACCACCAAACGGACGCTGGACCTCGAAGCGCTCCTGGCTGAAGACTCCACCTTTTTCGGCGACCTCTTTCCCCACGTGGTGCAGTACCAGGGAACCCTTTACCTGGAGGACGGCCTACATCGCGCCGTCCGGACAGCGCTGCACCAGCGGACCGCCATCCACGCCCGCGTGCTGGTCATAGATGGCTAGGAAACGCAAGGACGCCAGCGTCCTGCACGGCCACCACGTTGTCACCGGCCCCGAACTGCGGGCCACGTTTGAGGCTGCCGGCGACCCCGACAATCCGGTGCGGCTGCGCCGCCGCGTGGTGCATGGAGTGGTCCTCGTTTTGCTGCTGGGCCTCATTGCCGGCGCCATTATCGTTGCGCTGGCCATCATGAACGGACAGCTGAAGCTTCCGACGACGGCGGGCAGCGATGAGCCCCGGACCACCTGTCCCGGGGCCACCTTTGACTACACCCCTAACGACAAAATCAACCTCAACGTCTACAACTCCACCAGCCGTCCCGGGCTGGCACGCTCTGTTGCGGATGAATTGCTGGTCCGGAAGTTCGTGGTGGGGGCCGTGGCCAACACGGAGGCCGGCTTCCGCGGCGTGGCTGCGGTGGTTTCCGGGGCTGCCGGGCAGTCTGCCGCCTTCAGCGTCCAGCGGAACCTGCCGGGCTCCGACTACTTCCAGGATGGCCGGACGGATGCCAGCGTCGATGTGATTATTTCCGGCGATTACCAGGAGCTCGCCGCCGCGGACCGGGTGGACCAGACGCCAGGGACGCTCAGCTGCCCGCGTGAAAGCCGAAGGATCGCAGACGATACCAAATGGCCGGTTATTCCGACGGTCGGTCCCACACCCTAGGCCCCACACCCTAGCTAACGCGCAGGGGTGCGCCGTCGTCGTCGAACCTTGCTCCGGCGCCCAGCTGGATGAACCGCACGGTCCGGGCGATCCGGGCCTCAAGTTCGGCGGGCTCGTGGCTGCCGCGGGCGGCGCTGGAGGAGAGTGTGCCGTGGACGAGCTGCGCCTGCTGGCCAATGTCCGCTTGCGGAAAGTACCCCTGCGCCATGCCGTCCCCGAGGATGCCCTGGAGCAGGACGCTGAGTTCACCCACGTGGTCGGCCAGTTTGGCAAAGGACGACGGCGACAGCACCGCCGCCATCGCCGGTCCGGGCGGGAGGTGGCGGCGGCTGAGGTCCTCCACCTGGGTGCGCACGTACAGGGCCAGCCGTTCGACGGGATTCTCGAGCGCGCCCAGTGACTCCCGTAGCTCGGCCAGGAACCGTTCGGTCTCATCCAAGGCGTAAGAGATCAGCAGTTCTTCGATGTCAGCGTAATAGTTATAGACCGCCGTTCGCCCCACCCCGGCGTGCCGCGCGACGTCTGTCATGGTCAGTCCGGGCAGGCCGTGCGTGAACAGGAGTTCCCCGAACGCTGTCAGGACCCGGCGTTGGGTCTCGGCGCGTTGCGCGGCGTTGCTGGCCGCCGAAATCCTGGGCATGCAGACACTTTACCGCGATGTGTCAGTAAATTTGTTCCCCGCCAGGGCGCAAACGGTCATTTGAGGCCCTGAAGTGCCCTGCCTTGCCCTGCCTTGTCAGACCGCGCAGCCTTGTCAGACCGCGCAGCCGTCCGGGCCGCAGGCCTCGCCGCCCGCGGCGTTAACCAGAACCGGCGGGTTGTTCTCCTGCCAGGCCTGGTTGAGTGCCGCAGTGAACGTTTCGGCAGGCTGGGCACCCGAGAGACCGAACTTGCGGTCAATCACGAAGAACGGGACGCCCGTGATGCCCAGGGTGCGGGCTTCCTCGAAATCGAAGCGGACGTCGTCGGCGTATTTGTCCGTGGTGAAGAGTTCGGCGACTTCATCAGCGCTGAGGCCCAGCTCCTGGCCCAGAGCGGCGAGGTATGCCTGGCTGCCGATGTCCTTGCCGTGCTCGAAGTGGTCGCTCAGCAGGCGTTCCTTGGCGGCATCCTGCTGACCGTGCTCGGCCGCGAGGTGGATCAGGCGGTGGGCGGTGAAGCTGTTGGCCACCACCACCTGGTCGAACCGGTAGTCCAGGCCCTCGCCCTTTGCCTGCTCGGTGACGTGGTCAAACATCTGCGAGACCTGCGCCGGGGCCATGCCCTTGCGCGTGCTCAGGTACTCCAGCTCGGTGCCGCCGTAGTGCTCCGGGAGGGTGGGGTCCAGCTGGTAGCTGCGCCACTTCACCTCCACAGCGTCGCGGTGCGGGAAATCGGCCAGGGCGGCCTCGAACCGGCGCTTGCCGATGTAGCACCACGGACACGCGACGTCTGACCAGATCTCAATCTTCATGTTTGCCACAACTGTGACCGTGCCGAAGCCATTCCCCGCGGTAAGTGTCGGATTTGTCACACGGGGGCTTGAAATGGGGCCCCTCGCGGGGCGATAGTCGGAACAACGGGTTAAGCAGAGGCCTTTAGGAACACACTCAATCGCCAGGTCTGGGGGCGTGGCCTCCTCACGGAGGAAAGCATGCGGATAGGACTTGTTGCAGCACCATGGATTCCGATTCCCCCTTTCGGGTATGGGGGCATAGAGAGGGTTGTTGACTCCCTTGCGCGGGGATTCATCGCGGCCGGGCACGAGGTGTTGTTGGCCGCAGCGTCGGACAGCACTTGTCCGGCACCTTTGGTACCAGGCATGAGGCCTTCAAAGCCTGCTGAACTGGGGTTCACGCTGTCAGAGCTCAGCCATGTCATCAGGGCCTATGAAGGTCTGGGCGACGTGGACATCATCCATGACCACACCCTGGCCGGGCCACTGGTTGCCCGGAGGAAGTCCAGCGCCCCTGTGGTGACGACCATTCACGGCCCCCTCATCCCGGCGTCGGCCGATTTGTACCGTGCCATGGCCGCCGACACGGCCATCATCGGAATCTCACGTGACCAGGCCTCCAGCGTGCCCGACGTCCCGATCACGCGCGTGATTCATCATGGAATGGACGTCGCTTCCGTGCCGATCGGTTCAGGGAAAGGCGGCTATGTCTGCTTTGTCGGCAGAATTTGCCCGGACAAAGGTGTCCTGGAAGCCATCCATATCGCCCGCAGGGCCGGAATTCCGCTGCGTATTGCAGCCAAGATGCGCGAGCCAGACGAGATCGAGTATTTCCGCTCCGTCATTGAGCCGCTCCTGGGCTCCAACGAGGATTTCCTGGGCGAAGTGGGGGACACTGACAAGTATCGGCTCATGGGCGAAGCGATGGCGTTCCTGAATCCCATCCAATGGTCCGAGCCGTTTGGACTGGTGATGATTGAATCCCTCTCAACAGGCACTCCGGTGGTGGGAACTTCGATCGGATCCGCACCTGAGATCGTGGACCACGGAAAGACCGGGTATCTGGGTCCCACAGAACAGCTGCACACTTTCCTTCCCCAGGCCGCAGCACTGGACCGGTCGCTCTGCAGGGACCGGGCGGCCAAGCTGTTCAGCACCGAAAGGATGGTGGCCAACCATCTGGACCTCTACGCAAAACTGTTGGAAGTGAATCAGCTTCCGGGGGTTCCGGATGGTTCCTCCCTGCGCCAGAATCGAGTACGGGAATCAGTTATCCAGGCGCCGGAACCGGGCACGATCCTACGCGGCGACCTTGAGGAAGGAGCGCACCCATGACTGCATGGAACGCCGACACTGAAGCCGATGTTGGCGGGGCTGAGGCAATAACCGTCGTGGAGGGTTCGTCTTTCTGCATCTCCGCCCGGAGCGGCGACATCAGTGCCGACGGTGAAACGAACGGTGCATTTTATCAGGACACCCGGGTGCTGTCCCGTTGGATCCTCCGCATCAACGGTGCGCTCCGTGACCCGCTGGTAGCCCAACGGCCAAACGCCTATGAGGCGACCTTTGTGGGCCGCGCACTGTGGCCTGACCGCCGGTTCGATAGCCCGCTGGTGGTCCGGCAGGTCCGGCATATCGGACCCGGTCTGCAGGACGACATCACCCTGGAAAACTATTCCGCGGAAGCCGTGGACTGCGTCATCGAATTGCTGGTCGATGCTGACCAGGCCGATCTTTTCGACGTCAAAGGTGGGCGCACCCCCCAGGGAGACCAGGTGAGCCGCACCGTTAAGGATGGCGAGCTACTGATCGAGGCCCTCCGCAACGGCCAGCGACGGGGCTCCGCGATCCGCGCGGCCGGCGCTGAAGTCTCCTCTGACGGGCTTAGGTTCCATGCAACCATTCCGGCGCGTGGCGCTTGGTCCACCAGCCTGATTGTGGTCCCGCTGATCAACGGTGCGGGACCCGAGGCGCCTTTCACGGAGGAGGGGCACCCTCGCCACCGCATGGGCGTGCAGCGGCACCGGGCGTGGGAGGAGCATGTTCCCCGGATCCGGGTCGCGGATGGCAACATGGAGGCAACCCTCCGTCGGAGCCAAAGCGATTTGGGCTCCTTGCGGATTTTCGACGCCGAACATCCGGACCGTGCGGCGGTGGCAGCGGGCGCGCCTTGGTTCATGGCCCTGTTTGGCCGGGATTCGCTGCTGTCCTCCTATATGTCCTTGCTGGTTGACCCCACGTTGGCGGCCGGAACCCTCCAGACGCTGGCAACCCTCCAGGGCACAAAAGTGGATCCTGATTCCGAAGAAGAGCCGGGCCGGATCCCGCACGAGGTGCGGCTGGGCGTGACTGCAGGGCTGTCCCTGGGTGGGACCGCGTACTACGGCACAGCGGACGCCACCCCGCTCTTTGTCAGTCTCCTGGGCGAGTTGAGCCGCTGGGGACTGTCGGAGGACATCATCGATTCGCTGATTCCCCATGCCGACCGTGCCCTTGAGTGGATTGAAAAGTACGGGGACCGTGATGGCGACGGTCTTGTCGAATACCTTCGCCCCAACACTCATGGATTGGTCAACCAGGGCTGGAAGGACTCCTGGGACGGCATCAACTTCGCCGACGGGCGGATAGCTGAGCCGCCCATTGCCCTGTGTGAAGTCCAGGGGTACGTCTACGCCGCCTACGTCGGGCGGACTTTGCTGGCGCGCTGGGCGGGGGACGCCGAGACAGAGCACCGTTGGGCCGAGCGGGCAATTGCGTTGAAGGAGGCCTTCAACAAGAAGTTCTGGATGCCGGACAGGGGCTACTTCGCTATCGCGTTGGACAAGGACAAGAATCCGGTTGACGCCTGCACGTCGAACATAGGCCACTGCCTGTGGGTGGGCATCGTCGACGAGGAAAAGGCCCCACCAGTGGTGGAGCGCCTGATGTCGCCGGAACTGTTCACCGGCTGGGGGATCCGGACACTTGCCTCCGACATGGGCGCGTACAACCCCGTCAGCTATCACAACGGATCGGTGTGGCCCCACGATACGGTGCTCGTTGCCACGGGGCTGATGCGTTATGGATTCGTTGATGAGGCCATGAAGATCGCCAGCGGGATCCTTGACGCCGCCGAACATTTCGACGGGCGGTTGCCGGAATTGTTCTGCGGGTTCGACCGGTCCGAATTCCACGGCCCTGTCCCGTACCCCACGGCATGCTCGCCCCAGGCCTGGGCTGCAGCAGCTCCCATTCAACTTGCCCGGATGATGCTGCGCTTCGACCCGGACTTTACTCGCAAAGTGGTCCATCTGGCACCGATCCTCCCGGAGGGAATCGGGGACTTCCGGGCAGAGAACGTCTTGCTTGGGACCTCGCGTGTGGCCATCAGCGCGCGCGGGAGGGAGGGCTGGATCGACGGCCTTCCAACGGGGCTGAAGCTGCTGAATGAACCGCGTCCGCCACTGGACCAACGCCTGGACCAACGCATGGACGAACACTTGGACGAACGCCTGGGCGGACGCGCCGGCGGCTAGCTTCTAGGGCAGCGTCTGGGGTACGGCGCGTTCAAGGACGAAGTCGTGCTCCACGGTGGTCCCCAGCCGGAAGGACTTGCTGCCCACCTTGCGGAAACCGGACTTTTCGTAGAAACGGATGGCCCGCGCGTTCTGGCTGTTCACGCCAAGCCACACCCCGGCCGCTCCCGCTTCTGCCGCAGCCTGGAGGCTGGCGTGCATCAGTTCGGCGGCGGCGCCCAGGCCGTGATGCTCGGGGTGGACGTAGCATTTGCTGAGCTCGACGGAGGGCAGGACTTTCAGCGCCGACGCCACAACCGGATCCTCTGCTGGCCGGTTGACGAGCAAGCTGTAGCCGCGGAGCACGCCGTCGGCGTCGATCACCAGGATGGTGACATCAGGATCCGCCAGGTACTCCCGGAAATGCCGTTCGCTGAGCGTGTTGGCAATGTGCGTGGCAATGTCCTCCGGTGACGACGACGGCGGGCAGGCCAGCGGGAAGGTGACGGCCACCAGTTCGGCGAGCGGGCCGGCGTCGTCCGTTGTTGGCTTCCGGATGGTGTGGGTCATGCAGGGATTCTACGTGCGCTTCCTAGGGTTTAGAGCTGAAGGCGGCATCGAAGGAGGCGTTCGACGGCGGGTAGTCGAACTTCTTCAGCGCTGCGAGGGCTTCCGGGGCGCCGTGGAGCCGGTCCATGCCGGCGTCTTCCCATTCGACGGAGATGGGTCCGTTGTAGCCGATCGCGGCAAGAGCGCGGAACGACGATTCCCAGGGGACGTCGCCGCGGCCGGCGGAGACGAAGTCCCAGCCCCGCCGCGGGTCGCCCCAGGGCAGGTGCGAGCCCAAGACGGTGTTCCGGCCGGTGGGGCGGAGCTTCGTGTCCTTGCAGTCGACGTGGTAGATCCGGTCCTGGAAGTCCCAGATGAACGAGACGGGGTCGATGCCCTGCCACATGAAGTGGGACGGGTCCCAGTTCAGGCCGAACGCTTCGCGGTGCCCGATCGCTTCGAGGGTGCGGACGGTGGTCCAGTAGTCGTAGGCGATCTCGGAGGGGTGGACTTCGTGGGCGAAGCGGACCCCGCATTCGTCGAAGACGTCCAGGATGGGGTTCCAGCGGTCGGCGAAGTCCTGGTAGCCGGCCTCAATCACGGCGGCAGGGACGGGCGGAAACATGGCCACGTACTGCCAGATCGAGGAGCCGGTGAATCCGACGACGGTTTCCACGCCGAGTGCTTTGGCCAGCCGGGCGGTGTGTTTCATTTCCTCCGCGGCGCGTTGGCGGACGCCCTCGGGATCGCCGTCGCCCCAGACCTTCGCGCCCACGATCGCCTCGTGGCGGAAGTCGATGGGGTCATCGCACACGGCCTGGCCCTTGAGGTGGTTGGAGATGGCCCAGACTTTGAGGTTGTACTTGTCCAGGACGGCGAGTTTGGACTCGACATAGCCGGGTTCGTCCCAGCGCCAGGCGTCCAGGTGATCCCCGGACACGGCGATTTCGAGGCCGTCGTAGCCCCAGCCGGAGGCCAGTTTGGCGACTTCCTCGAACGGGAGGTCGGCCCACTGGCCGGTGAAGAGGGTGTAGGGGCGGGCCATGTCAGGCTCCTTCTGAAGCTGTGGTGCGGGCTGTCGACATGCCGACCGGGGTGCCGGCCAGTTGGATGATGGAACTTTTCGCGGCGGCGGATTCTTCCACCGCATTCAGGATGCGCTGGACGGTGAGGCCGTCCTCGAACGACGGCGACGGTTCGGTCCCGCCGTCGATCGCCAACAGGAAGTCGCGGACCTCGTGCGTGAACGTGTGCTCCCAGCCGATGATGTGGCCCTGCGGCCACCATGCTGCAAGGTACGGATGCTCTGGTTCATTGACCTGAATCCGGCGGAAGCCCTGCTCGCGGACGGGCACGGTGGCGTCCAGGAATCCCAGTTCGTTCAGGTTCTCCAGATCGAAAAGGATGGCGCCCTTTTCCCCGTAGATCTCCAGTTTCAGCGAGTTCTTCCGGCCGGTGGCTACCCGGGAGACCTCCACGGAGGCGATTGCTCCGGAGGAGAGGGACAGCGTTGCCCAAGCGGCGTCGTCGACCGTTACTTTTTCCATGCCGGCCGCCCCGGGGCGGCGGTCCACGAAGGTGTGCAGGCGGCCGGACACTTCGGTGACGTGGTCCCCGAGCAGGAACAGAACCTGATCGATGGCGTGGGAGGCAATGTCTCCGAGCGCCCCCGAGCCCGCGGTCTCCTTTTTGAGCCGCCACGTCATGGGTGCGCTGTTATCAGCGAGCCAGTCCTGGAAGTAGGCGGCACGGACGTGCCGGATGGTCCCCAGCCTGCCCTCCGCAATCAGCTCCTTCGCGAGGGCCAAGGCCGGGACGCGCCGGTAGTTGAACCCGACCATGGACTGCACTCCTGCTGCCCGGGCAGCCTGCGCCGCTGCCGTCATGGCCTCGGCCTCAGCCAGGGTGTTGGCCAGCGGCTTCTCCAGAAGCACGTGCTTGCCCGCCTCGAGGGCGGCGATCGCGATCTCGGCGTGCAGCCAGCCCGGGGCGCAAATATCAACGATGTCGATGTCATCGCGTTCGATGACCGTCCGCCAGTCGGTGGACGTTTCAGCCCAGCCGTACTTCCCGGCGGCCTCGGCAACCCCGGCGGCGTCCCGGCCCACCAGGACCTTCTGCTCAAACGCCGGGACATCGAAGTAGCTGGCGACGTTCCGCCACGCGTTCGAGTGGGCTTTGCCCATGAACGCATAACCGATCATCGCCACACCCAGTTTTTTGAGTTCCGGGCGCGGATTGTTCTCTGGTTCGTGTGAGGTCATGGTGGGTTTCCTAGAGGGTAGCGGCTTCCGGCGCCCAGTCCTCAGGGAGGGCTGGGGATGCCGGGGCAGAGCTTTCGACGTCCACGAAAGTTCCAGATTCCATGGATTCGGTGATTGAGACCATAGAATCCAGGACGTGGTAGGCCAGGTCGCCGGTGGCGCGGTGCGGCACCCCGTCGCGGATGGAGCGCGCCATGTCCAGGACGCCCATGCCACGGCCGTTGGCAGGTCCCGTGGCAGGGACGGTGGTCCAGTCCTCGTCACCGGCACGCCACAGGCGGATGTCGCCGTCGAAATAGTTGGGGTCCGGCAGGGACAGCGTGGCTTCAGTACCAGTGATTTCCACGAAGCCCATCCGCACGCGGGGGGATTCGAAGGAGAAGACGCTGTGCGAGGACGCCCCGCTCTCGAACTGCGCCATGGCGGACACATGCGTGGGCACCTCGACGGTGAACTCCTCGCCGGCCTTGGGCCCTGAACCAATGACCCGGAATTCCTTGGCCTTGGAGCCGACGGCGGCCACCTTGCGGATGGAGCCGAACGCCTGGACCAAGGTGGTGAGGTAGTACGGGCCCATGTCGAAGAGCGGGCCCGCGCCGTGCTGGAAAAGGAAAGCCGGGTTGGGGTGCCAGGATTCCGGACCGGGAGTCTGGAACGTGGTCATGGCGGTCAATGGCGTGCCGATGTCGCCGCGCTCGATGAGCCGCAAAGCGGTCTGCAGCCCGGCGCCCAGGAAGGTGTCCGGGGCGCAGCCCAACCGGATTCCGGCGGTGTCGGCGGTTTTGAGCAGGCCTAGCCCGGATTCGCGGTCCAGCGAGAACGGCTTCTCGGTCCAGACGTGCTTGCCGGCGTTGACGGCTGCTGTGGCCACTTCCACGTGCGCCGCCGGGATGGTGAGGTTGACGATGATCTCGACGTCGGGGTGGTTCAGCGCCGCGTCCACGCCGCCCCACTCCGCGATGCCGTATTCCTTGGCGCGGGCTTCGGCGGCTCCCTCAAAGAGGTCCGCGATCACGTGGACTTTGAGGTCCGGGAAGACGGTGAGGTTGTCCAGGTACTGCTTGCTGATGTTGCCTGCACCGATGACGGCTACGCCCACCGGGCCCCGACCGGCCGCTGCTGCGCCGCTCATGCGTTGGCCCGTTCCGCTGCGTTGTTGGAACCGGCAGCCTTGTTGAGGAACGCCAGGCTCTCCGCGATGCCTTCGAAGATGTCGCCCGCGTAGTCGTCGAACTCCACCACGCCCACTTCCAGGGATTTTGCTGCGGCGATGACCTCCAGAACCCGGACGTTGCCCTTGCCCGCGGGCTGCTGGGCTTTGGTGTCCGTGTTCAGCGGGCCGTCCTTGATGTGGATCAGCTTCACGCGGCTGCCCAGCTTCGTGAGGATGTCCACCGGATCCTGGCCGCCCACGGCAACCCAGTAAGTATCCACCTCGAGGACAACTTCAGGGTCCAAAAAGTCAGAGAAATACTCCAAGGCCGTGCGGCCCTCCACGGTGGACTCCAGCTCCCACTGGTGGTTGTGATAGCCCACGCGGATGCCGTATCCGGCGCCCTTCCTGGCTGCGGCGTTGAGGCTGGCAGCGGTGGCCTGGATGGCTTCGGCGGACTGCCAGCGTTCGGCCGGGATGAAGGGGTCGATAACGGTGGTGATGCCCAGTTCTTTGGCTGCCGCGAAGATTTCGTCTTGGTCCTGGCTGAGGAGGGGGGCGTGTCCGGACGGGGCGGTGAGGCCGTTTTCCTTCAGCGCGGCGCCGAGTTCCTTGGCCGTCGCCACGAAGTTGTAGGGCTCAACCTGGGTGAAGCCGATCTCCGCGACCTTGCGGATAGTGCCGGGCAGATCCTCCTGGATCTGGTCCCGAAGTGTGTAGAGCTGGATCGAGTAGTTCATTGGTTCTCCTGATTGCAGACGAATGCACGTTGACTGGGTGCTGCGGTGCTGCGGTGCTGCGGTGCTGCGGCGCTGAGGGCGATGCCACTTCCACTAAAGCTAGGATGACTTTCGCCGATCGTCAAGCAAAAGTTGCGCGGGTGCCGATATTCTTTATTCCGCGTGACAGGCAGAAGTTGAATGTGTTATTCATGATCCATGAGCCTCAGCCCCGGAACCGAGCACGCCGTCCCAGACCACGGCGTCAACTTGGCGCGCGCCGGCGATCTCTTTCAGCTGCTTCGGGACGGCCAGGCGCGGACCCGCGCGGAACTCGCGATGAGTACGGGGCTCGCCCGTTCCACCGTGGCGTCGCGGATCGACGCACTGATCCATTCAGGACTCGTGGGCCCGGCGGGGGAGGCGAACTCCAGTGGCGGCAGGCCGCCGTCGCGCTTTGCCTTCAACCCGGCGGCACGCGCCGTCCTAGCCGTCGACGTCGGCGCCACTCACGTGATTGTTGCCGTCACCGATCTCAGCGGCCGGGTTCTGGCGGAGCGGCGGCTGGCCCAGGATGTTGCGGCCGGCCCTGAGTCGGTGCTTGGCCGGGTGATCAAGGAGGGCTTGGTACTGCTGAAGCAGGCCGGACGGGACCTGCGCGATCTCGCCGGCATCGGGATCGGCCTTCCGGGGCCCGTGGAACACGCCACCGGAAAGCCCGTCAAGCCGCCCATCATGCCGGGATGGGACGGGTTCGACGTCGTCCCTTACGTCCAGCGCTCGCTGGCTGTTCCGGTGCTGGTGGACAACGACGTAAACATCATGGCGCTGGGGGAGCGGTCAGCGCACTGGCCGGACCACGGGAATTTCCTGTTCATCAAGGTGGCCACCGGCATCGGATCCGGGATCATCAGCAACGGCGAACTGCAGCGCGGTGCCAACGGAACGGCGGGCGATCTGGGCCACGTACGCGTGCCGCGCGGCGATAACGTTCTGTGCCGGTGCGGAAACTACGGATGCCTGGAGGCGCTCGCGTCCGGACCGGCGCTTGCCGCTGAATTGGAGCGGCAGGGTGTGCCGGCACGCAAAGGCAGCGAGGTGTTGCGGCTGGTCGGCGAGGGCAATCCGCAGGCCATCCACGCCCTGCGCCAGGCCGGCCGGGATGTCGGCGACGTGCTGGCCACCGTCGTCAACCTGCTCAACCCGTCCGTCATCGTCATCGGCGGGAGCCTTGGCCAGGCAGGAGAGCACCTGATGGCCGGCGTCCGCGAAGTGGTCTACCGGCGGTCCTTGCCGCTGGCAACCAGCCACCTGCGGATCGCCCTTTCCAAGGCCGGGGACCAGGCGGCGATTCTTGGTGCGAGCCAGATGGTCACGCAGTACGTGTTGTCGCCTGCAGCCATTGAGGCGACGCTCCAGGCGGCCGGCTAGCCTCTAGCGGCCGTAATCACGCGGACCGGCTTTCCCTCCAGCCAGGCCTTGACGTCCTCGAACGCGCCACCGTAGAACTGCCGGTAGCTCTCCGCTGTCACGTAGCCGAGGTGCGGGGACAGGACAGTGTTGGGGGCGCTGAGCAGCGGGTGGCCCGCGGGAAGTGGTTCCTGGTCAAAAACGTCCAGGGCCGCGCCCCGGATCCAGCCCTCGTACAAAGCCCGCACCAGGGAATCCTGGTTCACCAGCGGCCCCCGCGAGGTGTTCACCAGGATGCCTTCCGGCCCCAGGAGCCGCAGTTCCTGCTCACCCACGATGTCCTCGGAACGGGGAGAGAACCGCAGATGGAGGGTGACGACGTCGGAATTCCTGAAAAGGTCCTCCTTGCTGACCTTCTGGATCCCGGCCTCAGCCGCGGCCTCGTCGGTGAGATTCTGGCTCCAGGCGAGCACCTCCATGCCGAACGCCTGCCCGTAGGCCGCGATCCGCCGCCCGATCTTGCCCAGGCCCACGATGCCCAAGGTCTTGCCGGACAGCTCCATCCCCACCGAGGTCTGCCACGTGCCGGCGCGCAGCGAGTTCTCCTCGGCCGGGAGGTTGCGGGCGATCGCGAGCAGCAAGGCCCACGTCAGCTCCGGCGCGGCGGTGGGTGACCCGGGCGTGCCGCACACGGTGATGCCGAGTTCCGCTGCTGCGGCCACATCGATGGCGGCGTTGGCCATTCCGGTGGTCACCAGCAGCTTCAGCCCCGGGAGCCGTTCCAGCACGGTGCGGGGGAACGGGGTCCGCTCCCGCATCGCAACGACGATCTGGTAATTGGCGAGCGCCGCTGCCAGGGCGTCCTCGGACTGGAAGGGCTCGCGGAAGACGGACGTTGCGACGCCGGCCTGCTCCAGGGAGGCCCAGTCGGCGAAGCCGTGCGCCACGTCCTGGTAGTCGTCGAGGATGGCAAGCCGTTGCTGCATGTCTATTCCTTCGTCCGAGGGGTGCGGCTTTGTATCCCGCACGTTGGGGCTGGCTGGTGTGAGCTTCATCGTATGCCAGGGCGCCATGACGCAGCAGCGGCGTCCGGCGCAATGCGGCGTGATAGCAATGGAAGTGATGAAATCCTTTTTAGCCACCGCGGAATCCTCGTGAGCGGACAGTTCCTGGCCAAAGTTCCCAAGGGCTGGATCTTGCTCGCGTGCATCGGACTGCTGGCGCTGAACCTGCGTGGGCCGTTCGTTGCCGTTGCCCCGGTGGTTGACTTGATGCAGGCCGACCTCGGATTCACCCCCGTGATGTTGGGCCTGCTGACCAGCATCCCGGTGCTGTGTTTCGCGCTCGCGGCGTCGCTGGCGTCACTGACCACAAGGAAACTCGGCGCGGAGTTCGCCGTCTCCCTCACCATCCTTGGCGTCCTGGCAGGCGTGATTGTGCGCTCGGCGGGCGGCCCGGGACCGGTGGTAGTGGGTACGGTGATGATCGGCCTGGCCATCACGGTGGGCAACATCGCGGTGCCGTTGATTATCCGCCGCGACTATTCCCCGTTGCGCCAAGGAACCGCCATGGGTGTGTACACCGCGGCTCTGAACATCGGATCATTCCTGACATCCATGGTCACGGCTCCCTTGGCCGAGCTGGCCGGTTGGCGGGTGGCCCTGGTGTCCGTGGGCATCCTGGCCGTGATTGCCATTGTTTTCTGGACCCTCGCCGTGGGCGCCCGCAGCGCGTTTGTGCCCTCTCGCACCGTGGTGGCCGGAGGGCAGGAGCACCCGGCCGTCAAGGGTTCCGGCTGGATTACCGCCGGGCTCACCGCAGGCTTCGCCGGCCAGGCGTTTTCCTATTACGCCGTGACAGCGTGGCTGCCGAGCTATCTCAACGACGAGCTTGGCATGTCTGCCTCGGCGGCCGGGGCAGGCTCATCGCTGTTCCAGATCTTCGCCATTGTTGGCGGCCTGGGAGTGCCCTTCGCGGCCAAGTATTTCAGTACGACGACGACGGCAGTCACCGTGGGGTTGTTGTGGACGGCAGTGCCGGTCGGGCTGCTGCTGGCGCCGCAGCTGTGGTGGCTGTGGTCCACCAGCGGCGGCATCGCGCAGGGCGGCGGGATCACGCTGATCTTCATCGCCATCATCAAACTGGCCCGGGACCAGGCGTCCGCGGGCCGGATGTCCGCCACGGTCCAGGGGCTCGGTTACAGCTTTGGGGCGGTGGCCCCGCCCCTCGTGGGCTTCGTGCACGACACGTCGGGTTCCTGGACCCCGGCGCTGCTGGTGATCCAGGGGTCCGTGCTGATGTTCTTCGTCTGCACAACCCTGGCCGTGCGGCTGGTGCCGAAAGGACGCTGACGCGTCCCGTCGTCGTACGTTCCCTTCCTTGCCACCCGCAGGCCCCACGCGCCGAGACCATCCCCAAACAACAGCGCGAACCGGCAGCTAATACCCTCAAACCTGGGTTTTCAGGTCATTAGCTGCCGGTTCGCGCTGTTGGTGGTGTTCCGTCGCCGGGCCGGCTCCCCGGATCTCGGGGGTGCCTGTTGCGAAGGGCGTGCCTGCCCGGCGGACGGAAGTCTATTCAGTTAGCCTGCTGCGGCCCTAGGCTGCGGCGAGCTCTTCTTTGGTCGCCTTTTCGCGGGCTTCGGTGAGGTAGCGGGCGTAGGCGGGGAGGGTCAGGAAGGACGGGAAGTCCTGGCCGAGGGTGACTTCCTCGAAGATGTCGCGGGAGTCTTCGAAGCGGTCGCCGTCGAAGCGTTCCAGGCGTGCGAACTCTTCGTCGAGCAATTCCTCGATCCACTGGTGGGTGATGATTTCGCCGCGGTCGGTGAGGGCGCTGGCGAACATCCACTGCCAGATCTGGGAGCGGGAGATTTCGGCGGTGGCGGCGTCTTCCATGAGGTTGTGGATGGCGACGGCGCCGTTCCCGCGGAGCCAGGATTCGATGTAGCGGATGCCTACCTCGATGTTGTTCCGGATGCCCTGCTCGGTGATGGTGCCAGTCGTGGCGGCCACGTTGATGAGGGCACGGTCATCGGGGACGACGTCTTCGCGGGTGCGGTCCAGCTGGTTGGGACGCTCGCCGAGGGTGGCGTCGAACACTTCGCGGCAGACCGGAACCAGGTCCGGGTGGGCCACCCAGGAGCCGTCGAAGCCGTCGTTGGCCTCGCGGGTCTTGTCGGCACGGACCTTCTCGAACGCGTTGGTGTTGGCGGCCTCGTCCTTGCGGTTGGGGACGGCGGCGGCCATACCGCCGATGGCCATGGCGCCGCGCTTGTGGCAGGCACGGACCAGCTGTTCGGTGTAGGCGCGCATGAACGGCTGGGTCATGGTCACCTGGGCGCGGTCCGGCAGGACGAACCGGGGGCCGCGGGTACGGAAGTTCTTGATCAGGGAGAAGATGTAGTCCCAGCGGCCGGCGTTCAGGCCTGAGGCGTGATCACGCAGTTCGTAGAGGATCTCCTCCATTTCGAACGCCGCGGTGATGGTCTCGATCAGCACGGTGGCGCGGATGGTGCCCTGCGGGATGCCCAAAAGATCCTGGGCGAGGATGAAGATGTCATTCCACAGCCGTGCCTCGAGGTGGTTCTCGATCTTGGGCAGGTAGAAGTACGGGCCCTTGCCCTGGGCCAGGAGCCGGCGGGCGTTGTGGAAAAAGAACAGCCCGAAGTCCACGATGCCGCCGGCCACGGGAGCGCCGTCGATGATCATGTGCTTCTCGGGCAGGTGCCAGCCGCGGGGGCGCACCACGATGGTGGGCAGTTCCCCGGCCGGGCGGAGCTTGTATTCCTTGCCCTCGGGAGAGGTGAAATCGATACGGCGTTCCAGCGCATCGGTGAGGTTCAGCTGGCCCTTGATGACGTTCCGCCACGTGGGGGTGGAGGAGTCCTCCATGTCAGCGAGCCATACCTTCGCACCGGAGTTCAGAGCGTTGATGGTCATCTTCTTGTCCACCGGCCCGGTGATCTCCACCCGGCGGTCCTCCAGACCCGGGGCTGGCGGAGCGACCCGCCACGACGGGTCGTTGCGGATGTCTTCGGTCTCGCGGAGGAACCTCGGGTCCTGGCCGCCGGCGATCTCGGCGCGGCGGGTCCGGCGTGCCTGCAGCAGTTCCTGCCGACGCTCGGCAGTGGCACGGTGCAGCTTGGCGACAAACTCCAGGGCATCCGGAGTAAGAACCTCGTCCTGCCGGCAGAAGGGCTGCGCGGTCAAAGTGATCCCGTTGATGGTGAAGTTGTCAGTGAAGGTGTTCATTTCTGTCTCCTTAAAGACGAAAAGGGAGTTCGACGGCGGGTAGCGGCACTGCGGTGACTCAGGCACAAGACGGCGGTCCGGGCATCCGGCAGCCTGCGTAAAAGGGGCCCTGTGCCCGCCCCCGACCGAGTTCTACGAGGTCATGGGGCGGGCATGGGGAATAGCAGGCAGAGGATCGTCCGGTCCGCCGGCGGACGCAAGCGCCGCCGTCGAACGGTAAGTGTTAGTGGAACTGGCCTTCTTCGGTGGATCCCACCAGTGCCAGGGTTGACGCGTTCGGGTTGAGCGCAGTTGCAATGTCGTCGAAGTAGCCGGTGCCGACTTCGCGCTGGTGCTTGGTCGCGGTGTAGCCGCGGGACTCGGAGGCGAATTCCTTCTCCTGCAGCTCGACGTAGGCGCTCATGCCTTCACGGGCGTAGCCGTGGGCGAGGTCGAACATCGAGTAGTTCAGGGCGTGGAAGCCGGCCAGGGTGATGAACTGGAAGGTGAAGCCCATGGCGCCGAGTTCACGCTGGAACTTCGCGATCGTGGCGTCGTCCAGGTGCTTGCGCCAGTTGAACGACGGCGAGCAGTTGTAGGAGAGCATCTGGTCCGGGAAGTCAGCCTTGACGGCTTCGGCGAACTTGCGTGCCAGTTCCAGGTCCGGGGTGCCCGTCTCCATCCAGATGAGGTCAGAGTACGGGGCATAGGCCTTGGCGCGGGCGATGCAGGGTTCGATGCCGTTGCGGACCTTGTAGAAGCCTTCCGGGGTGCGCTCGCCGGTGACGAATTCCTTGTCGCGGGGATCGACGTCGGAGGTGATCAGGGTGGCGGCCTCGGCGTCGGTGCGGGCGATGACCACCGAGGGGGTGCCGGCGACGTCGGCCGCCAGGCGGGCGGCGTTCAGGGTGCGGACGTGCTGCTGGGTGGGGATGAGCACCTTGCCGCCGAGGTGGCCGCACTTCTTTTCCGAGGCGAGCTGGTCTTCCCAGTGCACACCTGACGCGCCGGCCTGGATCATGGATTTCATGAGCTCGTAGGCGTTCAGGGGCCCGCCGAAGCCGGCTTCGGCGTCGGCGACGATCGGCACCATCCAGTCCTCAACCGTCTGGATGCCTTCGGAGAATTCGATCTGGTCTGCGCGGAGGAGGGCGTTGTTGATACGGCGCACCACCGTGGGAACCGAGTTGGCCGGGTACAGCGACTGGTCCGGGTAGGTGTGGCCGGAATTGTTGGCGTCGGCGGCAACCTGCCAGCCCGAGAGGTAGATGGCGCGGAGGCCGGCCTTGACCTGCTGCACGGCCTGGTTGCCGGTCAGGGCGCCCAGGGCGTTGGTGTACCCGCCGGTCTTGTGCTCTTCGGTGAGCTGCTTCCACAGCTTCTCGGATCCGCGGCGGGCCAGCGTGTGTTCCTCGGAGACACGGCCGCGGAGCTTGACGACGTCCGTTGCCTTATAGTCACGGGTCACACCTTCCCAGCGGGGATTGGCGGCCCACTCAAGCTCCAGGGCGGCAGCCTGCTCTTCGGGCGTCTGCTGGGTGGGCTCAAATGCTGCAGTCATCGTTGTCTCCTCGATTGAGCTCCGGGTGGTTATCTGCCGGCCGGAGCTGCTTCGTTGCAGTTCCGGCCGGCTACCCCGGTGCGGTGTTTCTTTCCGTGATCACTACTTTTCAGCACTTCACAACACTTCTCTAGGGGAAAACTCTGGAAAGAAATGCACTTCTTCGCGTATTCTCAAGAAATGACGTCTGCAAGCTGGAACCGCGAAGTCGCCCTACCGTCGTCGTCCGCCGCCTCCCCGGAACTGGACGTCATCAGCCTGGGCCGCCGCGTGCGGCATCTGCGCAAGCAGGCCGGGTACACGCTCGACGACCTGAGCGCCGCCGTCGGGACTGCCCCCAGCCAGTTGAGCCTGATCGAAAACGGCAAACGGGAGCCCAAACTTTCCCTGCTGCAAGGGCTGGCCGCGGCGCTCAACGTGAGCATCGACCAGCTACTTGGCGCCGAACCGCCAAGCCGCCGCGCGGCCCTGGAAATTGAGCTGGAACGCTACCAGCGAGGGCCCCTGTACGAGTCCCTCAACCTGCCCAAAATCCGCATCAGCTCACGGCTCCCGGTCGATGTGCTGGAGGCACAGGTGGGGCTCCTGCACGAGCTCGAACGCAAGCTTAACGAACAGGTGGCCACGCCGGAGGAAGCCCGCCGCGCGAACGGCGAGCTGCGCGCCATGATGCGCGAGCGCGGCAACTATTTCCCCGAATATGAGGCCGAGGCGCAGAAGGTGCTCGGACTGGTGGGTTACACGGGGGGACCTCTGAGCCAGCACGTCATCGCCGACATCGCCGAGAAGCTCGGATTCGCCCTCCACCACGTGAGCGACCTGCCGCATTCCACCCGTTCCGTGACGGATTTGAAGAACCACAGAATTTACCTGACGCAGAGCCAGCGGCAGGACCACGACCCCCGCTCCGTGCTGCTGCAGGCGCTGGGGCACTACGTTTTGGGGCACGAGACGCCGAAAAACTACGGCGACTTCCTCGGCCAGCGGGTGGCCACCAACTACTTCGCGGCCGCTCTCCTGCTGCCCGAGCAGGCCACCGTGGACTTCCTGCAGAAAGCCAAGGCTGCCAAGGAAATCGCGGTTGAGGACATCCGTGACGCCTTTGCCGTCTCCTACGAGACCGCCGCGCACCGCTTCACCAACCTGGCCACGAAGCACCTGGGCATTACCACCCACTTCCAGAAGACCCACAAGAGCGGCATCATCTACAAGGCCTACGAGAACGACGGCGTGACATTCCCGATGGACCACACCGGCGCCATCGAGGGCCAGCCGTCGTGCAAGGCGTGGACGTCGCGGGCAGTGTTCGACGTGCCGGACAAGTTCAGCGCGTACAGCCAGTACACCGACACTCCGTCTGGCACATATTGGTGTACTGCCCGGACAGAGCGGTCGGCCAACGGCGAGTTCTCGCTGTCGATCGGGGTTCCGTACCAGCATGTGAAGTGGTTCCGCGGCCGGGAAACCACGGCGCGCGAAACGTCCACGTGCCCCGACCCGAACTGCTGCAAGCGACCCCCGGCAGCACTGGCTTCCGAGTGGGCCGGAAACGCCTGGCCGGCGGCGCGCGCCAACACGCACCTGCTGGCCGCGATGCCGCCCGGCGCGTTCCCCGGCGTGGACGAGACCGAGGTCTACTCGTTCCTGGCGGCGCACTCGGAGCGGTAGGCGGCAGGCGGGCGGCCGCGCGGGCGTCACGCAGAGCACGCATTCGGTTCCCACCGGGACGGGTCCGGCCTGGAAATCCCCGGAAAGCTGCGGAAGTCAGGCAGGTGCCCAGGACCAGGCGGGCCAAAAGCATGCTGTGCGTGACGGCTCCGTCGGCTTTTCGCTACCCGTGGAGCTCCCGGTACGCCGCAGCGGCGCCGGAGTGCAGGGGCAAACCGGCGGTGTTGATCAGGGATTCCGGGCTCAGGAACTGGACCCCCAGGCTGGAGCGCGGGATCAGTTCCTCGGCGTGCCCCACGAGTAGTTCGACGGTCCGCTTTACGGTTTGGCCATCAAGATCGCTCCGGCACAGCAGCAGGTTCGCCACGCCCACGGTCCACACGGCCGGAATGCCCTCGTAGGCGCCCGCGGGGATCAGCACGCGGTCGTAGAAAACCCCGTACTTGGCCCGCAGCGCCGGCAGCAGCGGGGACAGATCGAGGAAACCCAGCCCGACGTCGTCGTGCGCGGCAGCAATGGCCGCGGTAGGCACGCCGCCTGACCAGAACAACGCGTCCACTGTTCTGTCCCGCAGGGCCGCGAGGCCCCCGTTGAGGCCGAGGCTCAGCACTGTGACGCCGCCGGCGGTGCCAGCAGTGGGGCTCAGCCCGGCGGCCTCGATCAGCCGCGGAGTGGTCAGCGACGTCCCCGAACCGGGCTCGCCGACAGCCACGGTCCGGCCGGCAAGCGCGCCGATGTCCCGGATCCCGCTGTTTTGCCTGATGACGCAGTGGACGTAGTTTTCGTACACCTTTCCGACGGCGGAAAGTCCGACGGCGGGCGGGTCACCCACCGCTGTGCGTTGGGCCGCTGAGTCCGCAAGCGCGACGGCGAACGTGGCTTTCCCAGTCAGCAGATGTTCGAGGTTGTCCAGGCTGCCCCCGGTAGTCAGAGCCGTGGCTTGGCCGGCCACCCCGTGACGCTGGAGGGATGCCGCCAGCAGCTCGGCGAACTCCAGGTAGAAGCCCCCGGGCTCGCCGCCGGCCACGGTGACGGTGCCCGGACGGTCCGTGGGCGTGCAGGCGCTGAGGGCGGGCAGAAGCAGCCCGGACAACCCCGCCGCCAGCCCTGTCTTGAGGACGGTACGCCGCGCGGGAAGCGTGGGTAGGGCCCGCGCTCCGGTCAGGTCAGGCACGCGGAGCCACCTGCTCCGGTGCGGCAAAACTTCCCGGCACGTCCGCTACAAGTGGAAACTCGAGGCGCGCGATCAGGCCATGCGGCGAGGCGTCCGCAAGCGTCAGCCGGCCACCGTTGGCGGCTGCCAGCTTGTCCACGATGGTCATGCCTAAGCCGGTGCCGCGGATCGTCCGGTGCGCCGGGGACCGCCAGAAACGGCTGGTGGCCGCAGTCCGTTCGTCGACGGAAAGCCCGGGGCCGTCGTCGGACACTTCGATGCCCACCGTGGCTTGGCGCGCGCGGGCGGCAACCGAGATGTGGGCGCCGGGAGCGTACTTGATGGCGTTGTTCAGAAGTTCGCCGACCATCTGGGCCAGTTCCGCGGAGTTGCAGGCGATAGGGACGGCGGGTGCCGGCGGATCTTCCAGCAGGATCGATGCTCCGCTGCGCTGGGCGGCCGGCCCAGCCCGTTCGGCTTCCTCCTGCAGGACCGGGTACGGATCAAGGGGAGCCTGTGCCGCGGGAGACGGGGTTCCCAGCGGGCCCCGGGCGGAGTCCTCGGAGGCCCTGTGCTCGGCGGCCGCCAGCCGAAGTACCCCGTCCAGGATCTCCTCCACACGTTCGAGCTCGGCCAGCACCCCTGCCGCGGCGTCGTGTTCCCGGGCGGTCTTCAGTTCCAGCTGCAGCAGATCGATCCTGAGCCGCAGGGCGCCCACGGGATTGCGCAATTCGTGCGATGTGTCCGCTATCAGTTGCCGTTGGGAGTCGAGGCTGTGGCTGACGGTCTGCGCCATGGTGGTGAATGAACGGCTCAGTTGCCGAAGTTCCGGCGGCCCGGCTTCGGGAAGCTGACCGGTTCGGCCTATTGCCTCAAGTTCGGTGACGGCCGCGTTCAGGCGGTGCACGGGCCGGAGGACCCACTCGGTCACGCGGGACGCGCCCAGGAGGAGCAGCGCAGCCAGGGCCGCCGCCGCCAATCCGACCACGAGCCATCGCTCCCTCAGTTTCTGCCGGGCCGCGTCCAGGTTGACCTCGAGGACTGCTTCGCCCAGGACCTGGCTCGCGCTGCCGAAGGAGCGGGAGATCACCTCGGAGGACGGCCCGAACGGCTCCAGTGGAGTGAGTGTGGTGTCGCTGAGGTTCAGGTTCGCCCTGGCTACCGCATCCCGGACGTCCGGCCTGTCCTCGCTCAAGCCGCCGGAGCGCAGTGTGCCCTGCTGGAGGCGGATCAGGATTCCCTCTCCATAGAGTTCGGAATACCGGTTCATCTCCGTCTGTAACTGTGCGGTTTCGCCGGCGGAAGCTGCGTCGAACGCCACTTGTGCCAGGCGGTTGAGCGACGCGGCACGGTTGATCTGGAGTTCCTGGGTCAGTTCCCGGCTGGTGGAGGTCAGGAGGGCGTTGGAGGCGATGAGGACGATGAGCACCGCCAGGACACTCAGGATGCCCAGGACGCGCAGTTTCACGCCGGGTCCGCCTCGACCCGGTAGCCGACGCCGCGGACGTTGATGATGAAGTCCGGCAACTGGAGTTTTGCCCGCAGCCCCGTCAGGTGCACGTCCAGGGACCGGGAAGAGGCCACGAAAGCGTCGCCCCACAGCGCATCAAGGATCTGTTCGCGGGTGACTACCGAACCGGCGTGGCTGGCCAACAGTGCCAGCAGGTCAAACTCGGTGGCCGTCAGCGGCAGCACCTTGGAACGGAGGGCCGCCACGCGCCGTTCGAGGTCGAGGTGAAGATCGCCCAGCACCACGCTCGGCTGTCGCGTACCGCTATGACGCCCGGCACGCCGGGTGACTGCTTCGATGCGGGCAAGAAGTTCCACGAGCTTCACAGGCTTAACGAGGTAGTCGTCCGCTCCGGACCGCAGGCCGAGCACCACGCTGCGTTCGTCGTCGCGCGCGGTGAGAATCAGGATGGGCACCGGCGTGACTTGGCGCAGTTTCCGCAGTACCTCCAGGCCATCCATATCGGGAAGGCCGAGGTCCAGCAGGATCACTTCGAACTTCCGGTGGACCAGCAGGGCGTCGGCTCCGCGGGCAACCCGGGTAGGGTTGTGCCCCGCGGTCGCGACGGCGGCGGCGAGGGCGGACGCCATGGCGTCGTCGTCCTCGACGATGAGCAACTCCATGGCCTGGTCCCTTATTCGCTGAGCGGGCACCTGCAACCTGCCCGCTTTGGAGATTACCCTTTCTCCCGGCGAAACCTAAGGAAGTGTTAGGAAATGCCCGCCCACGTTGGATGTGCCTTGGATCACGCATAACTTGGATGAGGCCCTCGGCGTTTGAGGGGGACCGTCAACGTTGAGGAGGAACCATGGGCAACGTAGCCATGGACAGCACGAAAGCAAGCCAGAAAGCGGCGCAGCCCAGGAAGGTTCAGCGATGAGCACCCAGCAGGCCGAAGTACAGAGCGAGGCGGCCCAGACCCGCCGGGCCGTGAGCAATATCCTCAAGGGTTCAGCGGGCAACCTCGTGGAGTGGTACGACCTCTACGTCTACACCGTCTTCGCCGCCTACTTCCAGTCCCACTTCTTCAACTCCACGGACGACCTCCAGGCCGGTCTGGAGGCGATGGCCGTCTTCTCGACGTCGTTCCTGATGCGTCCCATCGGCGCCTGGTTCTTCGGCCGCTACGCCGACCGCAAGGGCCGCAAGGCCGCGCTCACGCTCAGCGTGACGCTGATGTCCGCGGGTTCCTTCGCCATCGCGCTCCTGCCCACCACACAGCAGGTCGGCGTCTGGGCGTTGGTGATGCTGATAGCTATCCGCCTGATCCAGGGTTTCTCCGTGGGCGGGGAATACGGCACCAGCGCCACCTACATGTCCGAGGCCGCCACGTCCAAGCGCCGCGGCTTCTTCTCCAGCTTCCAGTACGTGACCCTGATCGGCGGCCAGATGCTGGCGCTGCTGGTTCTGGTCATCCTGCAGAACGTTATGCCCAAGGGCGACCTGACCGAGTGGGGCTGGCGCATTCCGTTCGCCATCGGCGGCGTGGCTGCCCTGGTGGTCTTGTGGCTGCGGCGCTCCATGGAGGAAACCGTCTCCGCGGAGCAGGTCGAGGCCGCCAAGAGGCCCGTCGCGGCCGGCGAAGCCCAGCCGGGCACCATGCGGCTGCTGTTCACGCAGTACTGGAAGCCCCTGCTGATCTGCATCGGTGTGACCCTCGGCGGCACCGTGGCGTTCTACACCTACACCAACTTCATCCTGAAGTTCATGAACGATACGTCCGGCATCGCCAAGACCGACACCTCGGTCATCAACTTCTGGGCACTGTTCATCTTCATGATCCTCCAGCCCGTCTACGGCATCATCTCGGACAAGGTGGGGCGCAAACCGCTGCTCCTGTGGTTCGGCATCACCGGCGTCCTCTTCACCTGGCCGCTGCTCTCCACCCTGTCCAACACTAAGGACCCGTTCACCGCGTTCCTGCTCATGATGGGCGGCCTGCTGATCGTTGGCGGCTACACCTCCATCAACGCCTTGGTGAAGGCTGAGCTGTTCCCCGCCTCCATCCGCGCCCTCGGCGTCGGCCTGGGTTACGCGATCGCCAACTCCCTCTTCGGCGGCACGGTCCCGCTGCTTGGTGCCGCGTTCCAGAAGGCCGAGCGCGTGGACCTGTTCTTCACCTACGTCACCGTGGCCATTGCCATCTCACTGGTGGTCTACATCTTCGCCCTGAAGAACAAGAAGACCACCCACCTGGACCGCGAACAGGGCGACGCCTGGAACCGCCTGGCCAAGGACGACGACAAGGACAAGGACCTCATCAACGCTTAGCGTTTAGCTGTAGAGGCTCCGGGGGCGTACGACGGCGGGTGGCCGCCCGCCGTCGTCCGTTCACCGCCCAGGATGCTCTCTCAGATCCTGCAGAAAAACCAGGGATGCTCTCTCACTTTCTTGTGGGAAGTGGGAGAGCATCCCTGGTTTTCCTGCGTTAAGTGCGAGAGCGTTGGGGGTTGAGACCGAAAAGACGGCAAACCGTGACCCTACGGGCATCGTCTGGTGCCGCCGTCGCTGGTTCACTGGGAGAAGGCGGATTTCCCGCCAAGTGCCGGCAAGGCAGGTCCCAGGGGGAGAAATGAAGACATTCCGCGCTGCCAGGATCGCGACCGCGGGTGCCCTGGTGGCGCTCACCGCGTGTTCGGCGTCGTCTCCGGAGCTCCTGAAGGCCGACGGCGTTGAGCGGGTTTCGGTGGACCGCGCTGCTTACGCCACTGAACTGCGCTCCTTCCGGGCTTCGGCCCTGGGCCTCGGCGAGGCCCTGCTGGCCGACGGCGGCGACGGCTCCAACGGGAACGTGGTGTCCTCGCCCGGGAGCCTGCTGATTGCCCTCGCGATGCTTCGCGCCGGCGCGTCGGGCGAGAGCGCGGCCGAGATGGACAGTGTCCTGCAATTTCCCGCCGAGAACCGCGATGAGGCCATGAACGCGGTCCTCACCTCTCTGGAGAAGTTCGACGGCGACCCCGGCGCAGTGGATGAGGACAACCCGCCGCGGAAACCGGTCATGCACGCCGCCAACGGGCTGTTCGTGGACAAAGACGTGCCCACCGGCGAGTCCTTCCTGGACACGCTGGCCCGGCATTACGGAACCGGTGTGTACCCCGTGGACTTCAGCGATGAGGGTGCAACGAAGCCCGCCATCGATGCCTGGGTCAACAGGAACACGGGTGGACGGATCAAGGAAGCGCCCGCCAAGTACGACCCCAGGAACACCTTCAGCCTGCTCAATTCCCTGTACTTTGCTTCCGCCTGGAGCGCACCGTTCGACCCGAACGCCACCTCTGACCTGCCCTTCACAACAGCCGCGGGCGAGGAAATCGACGCGCCAGCCATGCATAACGAACTCAAGATGAAGTACGCGGAAGGTGTTGGCTGGCAGGGTGTGGACCTTCCCTACGCCGACGGTTTCGTTATGCGGTTGGTCCTACCGGAGGCCGGAACCGACGCCGGGTCCCGCCCCGCCTCAGCGGCTTTCGGCGCGGATAAGCTCACGGAAATCGCGGACGCCTTCGACACTGCAGCGCTGGAGACCGTGCAGATCCAGTTGCCACGCTGGGACCACAAGTGCAGTTTTGACCTGCGGAAGGTGTTTGAGTCCCTGGGACTCCAGAAGACGCTCGACACCACGGAGGACTTCAACAACATCCAGCCCAAGATGGCGATCACCCAGGCCGCGCAGGCCGCCAACATCACGGTCGCCGAAAAAGGCACCATTGCCGCCGCTGTCACCCAGATCAACGGAGCTGTCACCAGCGCTCCGCCGCAGCCCGAGCGGACCATCGACTTCGACCGGCCGTTCCACTACCAGATCGTGCATGTGGAAACCGGCCTGCCGCTGTTCATGGGAACGGTGGCCGACCCGCGGTCCTGAGCGGACGCTCTCTCAGATCCTGCGGCAAAACCGGGACGCTCTCTCACTTTCTTGTGGAAAGAGAGAGCGTCCCCGTTTTCCTTGCATTAAGTGAGAGAGCGTTCCAGCTGCGCAGGCGTAGGCTAGCGTGCGCCGCCCTGCCAGAGCGCGTCGAACGGAGCGCCGGAGGCCACGCGGTTGCGGATGCCTGCGGTGACAAAGTCCTTGGCGGCCCGGGCAGCTTCCAGCGGAGCGGCCCCCTTGGCCAGTTCCGCCGTCACCGCCGCGGCCAACGAGCAGCCGGCACCGGACACGGCCACCTCGCCCACCTTGGGAGCGCTGAGGACCTCCAAGGTCTCGCCGTCGTAGTAGACGTCGACGGCGTCCGGGCCTGCCAGCCGCACGCCACCCTTGGCGAGAACCGCGGCGCCGCTGAGCTCATGGATGCGGATAGCGGCGGCCTTCAAGGACTCGACGTCGGTGATCGCCAGGCCGGACAGTGATTCGGCTTCGAAGTGGTTGGGCGTGACGAACGTGGCGAGCGGCAGGATCTGCGCCTTCAGGGCTTGGTCCGTGTCCAACGCATGGCCCGGCTCCTGGCCCTTGCAGATCAGCACCGGATCCAGCACCACGTTGCGGAACCGGCCCGCTTCCAGAGCCGCCGCAACCGTACCGATGGTGGCGGGGCTGCCCAGCATGCCGATTTTCACGGTGTCCAGGACCGGACGGCCCGGTACCGACGGCTCTTCCGGCGCCCCGCCGGCGGAGGCCCCTGACGCCGGACCATAGGCCGCCGTCGTAGCCTCCAGCTGGTCCGCAATGACCTGCTGGTCCACCGGCACAAAGCGGTGGTTCCAGTTGTCGCTCGGATCGAAGGACACGATGCATGTCAGATTGGCAATGCCAAACACGCCCAGCTCCTGGAACGTCTTCAGGTCGGCCTGGGCTCCGGCGCCACCCGTGGCTTCGGACCCCGCAATAGTCAGCGCGACGGCGGGAGCGGACACGGGGGACTGGACGGCAGCTGAAGCAAAAGTCATGGCACTATCCTGCCATCCGGCGTCGGGACAACTTGCGCGGCGTGTTCGTCACGGTCATGTGTGGCCACGAGGCCCACAACAGCCAGCCGCCCCACGGCCGCGCAGAATCCGGTCCACAGGACCAGCCCCCACACAGTGTGCCAGTGGGTTCACATGAGGAAGAGAAGGGTGAGAAAGCCGGAGCACGGTGATGGCGGCGCCCGGCAGGAATGCGCCGGGGCCGAACGTCACCCGGGCGGCCGGCTCACGCTGTCCCTTTGGCGATGGTGAGCAGCGCGCGGCCCAGCTCAGGCTGCCGGAAGATGAACCCCGCGTCGAGCAGCTTCTGCGGCTGCACCCACCGGCTTTTCAGCACCAGCTCGGTGTCCGTGCGGACCAGTACAGCACCGAGCCGGAGCAGCCAGGCTGGAGTGGGTATGCCCAGCCTGGCGCCGTATGCCCGGCGGACGAGCCGCATCAGGTCGCGGTTATCCACGACGTCCGGGGAAGCCACATTCACGGGGCCCGAAATGTCCGTTCGCGCGTGGAGGAAGCGGACTGCGCGGTAGAGGTCTTCCACGTGAATCCAGCTGAACTTCTGGCTGCCGGTACCCATATGCCCGCCCAGGCCAAGCCGGGCGAGGGCAGCGAAAGGACGCAGGGCGCCCCCGCCTGGACCCAGGACAATGGCTATCCGCATCGCAATTTTCCGCGTTCCGGGCGTGGCGGCAGCGTCCAGGGCGGCTTCCCACGCGCGCGCCACGTCCACCGAAAAGCCTGTTCCAGGTTCGCCGTCGGACTCTGTCTGGGGCCGGTCATCCGCGTGCCGATAGATGGTGCCTGTGCTGGCGTTGAGCCAGGCCGACGGCGGCGCCTGGCAGAGTGCGAGGGCGCGGCCGAGTGCCGCGGTGGTGGAGACCCGGGAATCGAGGATGGCCGCCTTGTTCCTGGCGTTGTAGCGGCAGTTGACTGACCGTCCGGCAAGGTTCACCAGCAGGTCGGTGCCGTCCAGCACTCGCGCGATGGCGCCGTCGTCGTTCCAGCTGGCCGCTTCGGCCGTACCCGTTCTGGCCCGGCGGCCGATGGTGCGCACCGCCCAGCCGTCCTGCTTGAAGCGGTCCCGTAGGTAGCTGCCGATGAAGCCCGAAGCCCCCGCGAGCACCACGGTCTGTGTCCTGTTCATTTCTTCCCTCAATATTGTGTTCGGTGTGCGTTCAGTCGCGGATGCTGCGGCTCAGGCTGAGGACGTCATCCAGCACCTTGTTGACGCCCGGAATCCGTGCCAGCGACAGGCCCCGCGTGATCAGCGGGACAACTCCGTCCACCAGTTTTCGGGTCCGACGCTGATCTTCCGAGGTGTCGTACACCCAGAACAGGGCGATACCCAAATAGCCGAGCCAGAGGAGCTCGGGCAGATCCGCGCGGAGCTTTTTCGGGGCTGTGGGGCTGGCGCCTTCGACTGCCGCCCTGAAGATGGCGAGGGATGCTTCCCGGGCCGCCGTCGACTCGCCCGCGAAGGGGTTGACGGGCGACGTCGGGCGGATGGCCGTGGCCACGAAATCGGTGCCGAAGCGGTGGTACGGCACCATAACGTCCAGGCCCGCGTGCAGCGTGGTCTTGAGGCGGCTGCCCAGGTCCGTGACTCCCTCGAGTGCCTCGTCGGCCTTGGCTGCATGCTCGGCCTGAACCTGGACGTACAGCTCCTGCACCAGATCGTCCTTGGAGGCGAAGTAGTAGTACGCGTTACCCACGGAGACCCCGGCCTCGGTTGCGATGGCCCGCATGGTGGTCTTCGCGAACCCGATCTCCCGGAACATCCGCAGCGCGACGTCCGCTACAAGTTGCCTGGTTTGCTCGCTTTTGGCGGCCATGATTTCTCCCCTTTTGAACGCGTTCAAAACTGAGTATGGCATGGAACTGAACGTGTTCAAAACCGTGGTGGTGCATGTTCGGTGGGAGAATGGCGTGACAGTGCTAATACAGCCGGCGTCCCGTGCAACTTTCGTTGCGGGAACGGTACGCCGAGCGAACCACTACGAATGGAATCTCTCATGCCTTCCCCCTCGGCCCCTGACGCCCTGCCCATGGCCGACTCCGCTCGGACGGCGCCGAAATTTGCATCGATCGGCTCGCCGTACTTCGGCATCATGCTGGCGTTTATGGCCGTGGTGCTGATCCTGTCCAACATCGGGGCGTCCAAGGGCGTCGCGATCGGCCCGATCATCACAGACGGCGGCTTCTTCCTGTTCCCGCTCGCCTACATCCTGGGCGACGTCATCAGTGAGGTCTACGGCTTCAAGGTGGCGCGCAAAGCCATTATCACCGCCTTCGCCCTGTCCGTCTTCGCCTCAGTTTGCTACTGGGTGATCATCGCCCTGCCCGGCTTTGATGACGACTTCGGCACCTCCAAGCAGGCCGCCCTTGAAGGGGCTTTGGGCCCGGTGCCGCAGATTGTGCTCGCCTCACTGCTGGCATTCCTGGCCGGCCAGACCATCAATTCGTGGATCCTGGTGAAGATGAAGGCCCGTTCCGGGGAGAAGTCCCTCTGGGCGCGGCTGATGGGTTCCTCCGGCGCGGGTGAGTTCGTGGACACCCTGATTTTCTGCAGCATCGCCGCCTCTGTCATCGGCATCACGGACTTCGGCACGTTCCTGAACTACGTGGTGGTGGGCTTCGTCTACAAGACACTCGTGGAGTTCCTCTTCGTTCCTCTGACGTCCTTCGTAATCGGCTGGATCAAGAAGCGCGAACCAAGCTACGGGGTCTAGGCGCGCCTCCCGCGGCGCCAGCTGCCACCCGCCGTTGGACTTTTCCGCCTGCTGGACCCGAGATCGCCGGAACGCGGCCGGGTCGCCGTGACGCTACGGCGAGCCCGTCGCGTTCCGGCGATTTCGACGACGGCGGCTACCGTCGTAGCGCGGTCAGGATGCGGGCTTTGAACTCCTGCTCGCGGGATAGGTCCTTCCATTTCACACGTACGAATTTCCAGCCGTCTTCGGTGAGTGCATTTTCTCGTTGTCGCTCCTGGAACAGCACCTCCGCCGTTGGCTTGTAGCCAAAGTACTTGACCTTGCCATCGAATTCGAGCGCCACCTTTTTGTCCTTCCAGGAAAAGTCCAGTCGGGGCCGTCCGGCCCGGCTGTTCACCTCAACCTGCGGCTGGGGCATGGGCAGATTCAACCTTGCGAGCAGTTCACGGGTGAGGGTTTCGCCTGCCGATTCGGATCTCGGGTCGGCGTGGGTCAAGGCCATGCGGAGGTTACTTATCCCGCGGCGTCCCGGCAGCCCCTCTGCCATGGCGTCCATCAACGCCAGATCCGCGCCGAGCCTGAGCGCGTGATCCACGAGCACCAAGGCCTCCTGATAGCTGAGCATCATGGCGCAATCCACTACTGTCCGCTCGAGCGACGTGACCCGGAGATTGCCTATTGTCACGACGTCCGCGTCCGTGTAGCGCGTGGTGTGCCCGCAGATGTCTTCGCCGAGGCGTTCACTGGAAGGCCGGACCCGCAGCAGGATATGGATCACATCGTCCACGTTCGAGAGGAACAAGCCGTGCAGCCGCGCGGCCGATGTGTGGCTGTAGACGTAGTCTCCCGACGACGTCGTGAGTGTTCCGTGCGCGTGGGCGTGGATCAACTGCTGGCTGCGTATCGTGGCGGACTGCTTGTCCCATAGCTCACCGCGGATGTAGCAACCGTAACGAAGCCGGACCAGCTTCTTATGCTTCAGCAATAACTTGATTGCCCGGGAATTGAGGCCCTTTTCGTGCAGCTGGCCAGTTCGCCAGAGGTTGCCTGTTTCAGGAAGTTCTGGGAGGCGGATTGCCTGAGACTGTGTCATCCAGCCAGATTGCGGGAGCGCGAGGCAGACGGGTAGACGCCGTCGTCGCCATGTGGAAAACCCGAAATCGCCGGGACGCCGGGAAGGCGGGCGGGAAGGACTGGACGGCGGGAGGCAGCGGCGCTTAGGAGTAGTACTGCGCCAGGGTCTCGGCCTTGAACTCGAAGAAGGTCCCGGCTTCGATGGCCAGCCGGGCATCGTCCACCATCTTCACCACGAAGCGCTCGTTGTGGATGGAGATCAGCGTTGCCGAGAGCATCTCCTTCGCCTTGAACAGGTGGTGGATG
The DNA here is from genome assembly GCF_055412845.1 of Pseudarthrobacter adonitolis. NCBI lineage: Bacteria > Bacillati > Actinomycetota > Actinomycetes > Micrococcales > Micrococcaceae > Pseudarthrobacter > Pseudarthrobacter adonitolis. The sequence continues at coordinate 143,714 of NZ_JBVAYW010000005.1, forward strand.
TAGGCCCGGGAGTAGTTGGCGCAGGCGTAGCAGTCACAGCCGTCCTGGAGCGGCCCGAAGTCGCGCTTGTACTTGGCGCCGGAGAGGTTGAAGCGGCCGCCGGGTGTGTAGAACGCCGAGTTGCGGGCAACGCGCGTGGGGGACACACAGTCGAAGGTGTCCGCGCCGTTCTCGATCGCGGTGAAGATATCGTCCGGCTCGGAGATGCCGAGCAGGTGCCGCGGCTTGTCCTCCGGCAGTTCCTCGTTGCACCAGCGCACAATCGTGCCCAGGTTTTCCTTCTCCAGCGCCCCGCCGATGCCGAAGCCGTCGAAATTCATGGCGCCAACGTCCCGGCAGGCTTTCCGGCGCAGGTCCTCATACTGGGCACCCTGGATCACGCCGAAGAGGGCCTGGTACGGCTTTCCCACGCGGTCGGACGTCAGCCGAAAATGCTCCTCCAGGCAGCGCAGGGCCCACAACCGAGTGCGCTCCAGGGATTCCTCCTGATAGCCGCGGGAGTTCTGCAGTGTGGTCAGCTCATCGAAGGCGAACATGATATCCGCGCCGATCTGGTGCTGGACCTGCATGGAAATTTCCGGGGAAAAGCGGTGGCGGTCCCCGTTGAGATGCGATTTGAACCAGACGCCGTCGTCGTCGATGTGGGCCAGACGTTCCTTGCCCGGTGCTACGGCGTCGTCCGGTCCGGAGGTGTCCACCGACTTCATGTCGATGACCTTCTTGAACCCGGACCCCAGGCTCATCACCTGGAACCCGCCGGAGTCCGTGAACGTTGGCCCGGACCAGTTCATAAACGCACCCAGCCCGCCGGCCTCGTCCAGGATGTCCGCTCCGGGCTGTAGGTACAGGTGGTAGGCGTTGGCCAGAAGCGCCTGTGCCCCCAGTTCCGCCATGGATTCCGGCAGGACGGACTTAACGGTGGCTTTGGTCCCGACGGCGATGAACGCCGGGGTGCGTATCTCGCCGTGGGGCGTGGTGATGGTCCCCGTGCGGCCCAGGAATTCGCCGCCGTTGGCAGATACCTGCGCAGACGACGGCGCACAGCTGTCAGCAAGCCTGGTGCCAACGGTGAAGGAGAACTGCGACTGGTCAGCTGCAGCGGCGGAGCCGGCCGCAGGTGAGACGGGATCAGCTGAGACGGCCGAAACGGAGACGGATGTAGCGGAGGCGGGGTTGGCTGGCACGGTTCCAGTGTGCCAGCAAACGTCGCCGATCCCTCAGCGGGCCGCTTCCGATGTGGGGTAGTTCTCAGCCCGCCAGCTGTCCCAGAGCGAATGGATGGACTCCAGTTTGTGGGCACCCAGATTGAACGTCGAGGCGATCACCATGGCACCGCCGTGCGGCCTTACCCCTTCAATGGCGGGCTGGTCCGCCACGATCAGGAGGCCGTCGCCGTGCTCCGCGTAGCCGTGGACGGTGAGCCCCACCTGGTGGTTGCTGTGGAACCAGACCTTGCCGGTGATCTCTTCCCCGGTGGCCAGCGTCAGCACGTACGTCTCACCCGGCGCAGGCACGTCCGACAAGCCCAGCTTTTCGATGGCGGAAGCTGGCTCGCCGGGAAATTCGAAGAACAACGTATGCCGCTTGCCGCGCGGGTGGTGTTCCAGCGCGAAGCGGAGTTGCTGGAGGAACGTCAGCCAGCCCTGGGTGATGTCCTCGTCCCAGGCCGCCCATTCCGAGTTGTGGTCCAGGGCTGCCCGCGTGACACTGACCAGAGTCCCGGCGGACACCGGTTTCAGGTCGAAGACGTCCCCGCCGTTGGTGGTCAGGCTGGTGTGGTCAGGGGCTTCAACGACGTTGCTGCTGAAGTAGATCGCGTCAATCTCACCTGCCAGTTCATCGGCCTCCCAGCCGTGCCACTGGGACACTTTGGCCGGTTCACGCAGCATGGTCCAGACCTGCGGCGCATCAGCATTTATCACCACGCTCAGATTGTTCGTCATAGCCCGAATCTACAACCCCGGCGCAGCCCCGGGTAGGGGGTATTTCCCCCGCCAGCGCGACTCAGACCCGGACGGCCTCGAGTTCGTTGCTGATCCGGCGCTGCAGTTCGCCAACGCCGATCGTCTCAGACCCGCCGTGTGCCCGCAGGAACAGCAGCGATTCGAGGCGCAGCAGCCGCCACTCCCGCTCGGCCTCATGGTTGGAGTTGTCGATCGAGCGGAAGATCTCTTTGTCGTATAGGTTGGGTTCGTTCAGCGAACGCTGGCGCACCTTGGCGTTCATCCGCGCCTTGAACGGGTCTGTTTCCTGGTTTTCCGGCGTGCGCAGCAGCTTTTCATAGACTTCGGCGCGCTCCTCCTGCCGGTCCTGGCGGCAGATGAAGCTGGATAACGCCAGCGACGCCTCCACGGACGTCCACCGGCCCGGGTTGCCGTCGAACGGCAGGACGTTGAGCAGGTCCGCCACTGTGAGCGCCCCGTCCGGATCCTTGAGCGTGATGAACAGTTCGTGGGCAAGGTCGCTGAGGTCCTTGAGGCAGCTGCCGGATTTGAAGTTGATGCCCTTGGCCAGTCTGTCCGCCAGCAGCAGCACACCAACGGCGTCCGGGTGGGCCTCCGCGGCGGCCTCCACCACCGCTTCGGGCGTGCCCTGCGGCGCCGGAATCCGCGCCAGTTCTTCAGCGGAGGGCCCGCTCACCGCGGGCGGGATGGCCGGCAGGGGAGGTACGACGACGGCGGGAGTCGCCGGGGCTGCCTCCGCTTCGCCGGTGTGTTGGGGCTGTTCGGCAGGGGGTTGAGCCGCGACCGGAAGCTGCGTAACGGCGTCGGGCGGCGTGTCCTGAAGGGTGGTGTCCGGAACCGTGATGACCCGGACTGTTGTGTCCAGGATCTTCACGGTGGAGCCGGCCGCGATGCGGAGGGTGCCGCCGCCGGTGAGGTTTGCCAGGACTACCGCAGGGGTCCCGAAGTCATCCGGTTCAAACTCCACGTGCTGGATTTCGGCGGTGCGTTCACCGTCAGGGAGGAGGAGCTGATCGCCGGTGGTCAGAGATCCAGCCTGCTGTTCGCTGTAGTGCCGGGCGGCTGGTTTTTCGGTCATGGGAGTCCTTAAGTTCTCTTGCGGTCCGCCCTACAGTCTACAAAGCGGGGCGCCGGAAGTCGGGGACGCCGGGGAACCCGCGGGCGTCAGTTACCCACTCCCGCAAAGGCCAGCGCCTGGCGGACCAGGGCGCCGCGGCCGCCGCTGAATTCGAGCTGGACGTCGGCGCTGAGCACTTCCGCCGGAGTCATCCAGGTCAGTTCCAGGGCATCCTGGCGGGGCTCGCATTCGCCCGTCACGGGGATGACGTACGCCAAGGACACCGCGTGTTGGCGGTCGTCGGTGAAGCCGGTCTGGGACGGGGCTGGGAAGTATTCGGCCACCGTGAAGGGGACCGGGCTGATGGGGAGCTGCGGAAAGGCGAGCGGCCCCAGGTCCTTTTCCATATGGCGCAGGAGTGCGGCGCGGATGGTCTCGCGATAGATCACGCGGCCCGATACCAGCGACCGGATCATGTTCCCGTCCGCATCGGCCTGGAGCAGCGTGCCAACCTCGTTCACAAAACCCAGCGGATCCAGCCTGACCGGCACGGCCTCCACATAGATCATGGGGAGCCTCCCGCGGGCCTCAAAAAGGTCGTCTTCGGAGAGCCAGCCGGGATTGGGGTCAGGAGTGCGAACGTTCATGGTTAAGTTCTACCTCATCGGACGGCCGTGGACCGCTGAGGGGTGAGCTATCAGCGAAAAGCGTCGCCCAAAGCGTCGGAATCTCACCCCTCGGCCGGTTCGCGCCGGAGCGCCGCCGGTTCACCCCTCGGCCGGCTCACTGCCGGATCACGGTGAGGCGAGGCGCTGCGAGATCCAGAGAGTGGGCGGGACGTGCGGGGCGGCGCTGGCACGGGCTGCCGCAGTCCCGGTGGTGCCTGCGGCGTCGGGGTTGGCCACGTGCAGGGTCCGGCCGAAGGCTTCCTCGGTTTCGCTGACGTCCAGCCCGGCGGTGGTGAGCCGGTCGCGCAAGGCGCCCAGATCGCCGTCGTACTCAAAACCCAGGCCTGACCGCGGCGGGCCGGATGCCGGGCGCACCATCAGCACCCCGCCGTTTTTGGCGGTAAAGTCGGCGGTTTCGTCGGCGTCGGGGACGGGGCGGAACCTGGCGCCGATGTCCTGCAGCGTCACCGCGGCGGCGCCGGGATCCGCCGTAAACCAGACCCCGACGACGGTCAGGGCCGGATCAGGGTCAGCCACGTTCGGCTCCCGCGCGCCATTGTCAGCGAGGAAGCTGAAGCCGTCCCGGCCGGTGATGCGGCAGGACTCGCCGTGGTCAGCGGCGATGAGCTCGGCGGCGGTATTCCCGGATTCCTCCGCGGCCAGAGCAGTGCGCCGGGCGAATTCGGCCAGATCGCCCACCTCAACGCCCAGGGCTGTTGTGCCGTCGTCCGTGGCACCGGCGTCGGCCAAATGCAGGGCCAGCCGGCCGGAACCGGCGTCGAACTCCCGCCACGGGCCGTCATCAACTGTCTTGGCCATGCCCAGGGCAGTCAAGAGTTGTTCCCAACTGTCCGGCCGGGAGGTGAAATGGACGGGTCTGACACGCAGCATGGGTTCCTCCTCGAAAACCGGGACAGGTCGACTACCGCCATCATGCCACTTCCTGCAGAAGGCAGGCAGAATAGGGCCATGGCCATTGAGCTCGAGGAACTGCTGGTAGCGGACGCGGCGGCGTGGCGGCTGTGGCTGGAACAGCACCACGCCACCAGCCCTGGCGTGTGGCTTGTGCTGCACAAGAAGGGCGGCAACACCACTGAACTGGACTACGAAGCAGCGCTGCAGGAGGCGCTGTGCTTTGGCTGGATCGACGGTCAGGGCAAAAGGCGCGACGACGACAGCTCCTTCCAACGGATGACCCGCCGCGGCCCGAAGAGCGTCTGGTCGGCGCGGAATGTGGACCGCATCGGGAAGCTCGAGGCTGCCGGCAGGATGACTGCGGCGGGCCGCGCGGCCGTCGACGCCGCCAAGGCGGACGGGCGCTGGGAGGCAGCCTATGTGGGGCAGGCGACGGCGGAAGTGCCGCCGGACCTGGCCGCCGCGATCGCTGCCGTCCCCGAGGCCCAGGCCATGTTCGACGTCCTCACCTCTGTGAACCGGTACGCCCTGATTTACCGGACGAATTCCGTGAAGCAGGCGTCCACGCGGGAACGGAAAATCGCCGGCTTTGTGGAGATGCTGGCCCGCGGAGAGGCGCCGTATCCGCAGAAAAAGAAGCCCACCGGAGGCTAACGGGGCAGGATTTCGACAGGATCAGTCACCGGGCTCAGTCACCGACGGGGTCGAGGGGGAAGGCGACGGCTTCGCCCACCACCCGCAGGCAGAGTTCCATTCCCGGCCGGGCAATGGAGGCGTTCCAGTGCCGGATGGTGATGACTTCGCCGCCGCCGGGGTAGCGGTGGTCGGTGCGGCCGGCCAATTCCGGCGCCACAGAGAGTTTGAGGCGCACGGTGGTTTCCGGGCCGAAGTAGTCGGTGTCCACCACCACGCCGCGGATGGGGCCATCCTCGGCAATGCGGATCTGCTCCGGACGCAGCATCAGCTGCACCCGGCCTTGGGCAGGCGGGCGGCGCACGGGAATTCCGCCCAGTGAGCATGTGGCCAGTGAACCTTCCATCCAGGCGTCCAGGATGACGGCGTCGCCCAGGAATTCCGCGGTGGCGCGGTCGGCGGGGCGGGTGTAAACCACAAACGGGTTGCCGATCTGGGCCAGCTTGCCGCCGCGCATCACGGCCACCTGGTCCGCGAAGGACAGGGCCTCGGCTTGGTCGTGGGTGACCAGGATGGTGGTGACGCCGGCTTTGTTGAGAACCTTGGCCACGGCCCGCCGGGTCGCCACGCGCAGGCCGGCGTCGAGGGCTGAAAAGGGCTCGTCCAGCAGCATCAATTCGGGTTCGCGGGCCAGCGCGCGGGCCAGTGCCACCCGCTGCTGTTGCCCGCCGGAGAGCTGGTGTGGCCGCCGCTTGGCCATGGAGGCGTCCAGTGAGACCATGTCCAGCAGCTCGCTGATCCGGCCCGCCGCCCCGCGGCGGCCGCCTGCGAGCTTGGCCGTGTCCAGGCCGAACGCGATGTTCTGGCCCACCGTCAGGTGCGGGAAAAGCGCACCATCCTGGGCCACATACCCCACCTGGCGCTTGTGCGCGGGCAACCACACGCCGTCGCCCGCCACCTTGGCGCCGTTGAGCGAGATGCTGCCGGTGGCAGGATGTTCAAAGCCGGCGATCAGCCGCAGCAGGGTGGTCTTGCCCGAGCCGGAGGGCCCCACGATGGCCGTGGTCCCGCCCTTGGCCACGGACAGGTTGACGCCTTTGAGGACGGCCTGGGAACCGAAGTTCCTGGTGATATCGGTGATCTGCAGGTGGCTGTTGGTGGTGGGTGCCACAGACGGCGCGATCCGCGGTTCCGGAAGTCTGGAGGGTGATTGTTCGGTCACTGTCCGGCCACTTTCTTGGACTGCTGGAAGAGAAGATAGGTCATGGGCGCCGAGAGCAGGATCATGAGCAGGGCGTAGGGGGCGGCGCCGGCGTAGTCGATCTCGCTGCTCTTGCTCCAGAACGCGCTGGCCAGGGTTTTTGTCCCGTTCGGGGAGAGTAGGAGCGTGGCGGTCAGTTCGGTCACGACGGCGAGGAACACCAGCGCTGCACCGCCGGCGGCCGCGGGAGCCGTGAGGCGTAACGTGATCTTCAGGAAGGCATTGAACGGCGACCTGCCCAGGGCGCGGGCCGCTTCGTCCAGTTCCTTGGGGGCCTGTGCCAGCCCGGCGCGGATGTTCACCAACGAACGCGGAATGAACAGCAGCACGTACGCGGCCACCAGCAGCCCGGTGGTCTGGTAGATGTCCGGGGCAACGTTGATGGCCACGGTGACGAAGGCCAAACCCACCACAATGCCGGGCATGGAACTGGTGATGTAGTTGGAGAGCTCCAGGGACTTGCTGAACCACCCCGGATGCCGGACGGCTAGGTACGCCATCGGGAATGCGACGGCGGTCGCGGCCACTGCGCCGGCAAGGCCCAGTCCCAGCGTCTGCAGCAGCGCGGGGACAAACTCCTCCACATCCCAGATCTCGGCGCCGCCGGCCACGATCCAGCGGATCACAAACCACAGCGGCAGGCCGAACGCCAGGCCAGTGAGTGCCAGCAGTCCCAGCTGGGAAGGAATCTGGTAGCGGTGCAGGGGTAGCCGCAGGGGCTTGGACTGGGCGCCGGAGCCGATCCGTGCGTAGCGGGCCGTGCCGCGGCTCCGGACCTCCAGCACCAGGAGGATCAGGCAGAAGAACACCAGGACGCTGGCCAGCATATTTCCGGCCGCGCCGTTGAATGTGGAAGCGTACTGCTGCATGATCGCGGTCGTAAACGTCTCAAAGCGGATCATCGCGAAGGCGCCGTACTCGGCCAGCAGGTGCAGGCCCACCAGCAGGCCGCCGCCGGTGACGGCGATACGCAACTGGGGCAGCACCACTCGGAAGAAGACCTGCCACGGGCCCAAACCCAGGGAGGCCGCCGACTGCTCGATCGCCGGATCCAGCCGGCTGAGCGTGGCCGCGGCCGGAATGTAGACCAGCGGGAAGTAGGACAGTGTGGCGATCAGCGCGCCGGACCAGACGCCTTCCAGGGAGGGTATGGCGGACACCCAGGCGTAGCTGTTCACAAACGCGGGAATGGCCAGCGGCGCCGCCAGGAGCACGGCCCACCATTTGTGGCCCCGCAGCTTGGTGCGTTCCACCAGCCACGCGCCGCCCACGCCCACCACCAGGGTTGCGGGTACCACGATGACCATCAGCAAGAGGGTGTTGACCAGCAGCTCGCCCACCCGGGGGCGGAAGATCAGCTCAATGCTGGTATCCCAGCCAGTGACCGCCGTCATATAGATGACATATCCCAACGGGATGAGGGCGAACAGAGCGAGCAATGTGGCCGGGAGCGCAACCACCAATGGCGGGCGAGGGCTGTTGCCCTTGCCCGCCATCGATGTAGCCGCCTTGGCGGTTAGTTCTGGGGTTGAAACCAAGTGTTAGAGCAGACCGGCCTTGGTCATCAGCTCCGTGACCTTTTTGGAGTTCAGCTTGGAGGAGTCAACCTTCGGTGCCTGCAGTTCGGTCAGCGGAACCAACTTGTCGTTGGATGCCACGCCGGAGCCCACGGTGTACTCGAAGTCCTTGCCCACCTGCAGTTGCTCCTGGCCCTTCTTGCCCGTGATGAAGGCGAGGAACGCGTCGGCAGCGTCCTTGTTCTTGGAGGACTTCAGCACGCCACCGCCGGATACGGAGACAAACGCGCCCGGATCCTGGTTCTTGAAGTAGTGGCTGGCCACGTTCTTGGAGTTCTCGCCCGTCTTGGCCTGGTCACCGAAGTAGTAGTAGTGGTAAATAACGCCACCTTCGATTTCACCGGCGTTGACGGCCTTCATGACCGCACCGTTGCCCTGGTACCCCTTGAAGTTTTCCTTCATAGCCGTGAGCCACTTCTCGGTTTCGGCCTCGCCCTTGAGCTCAAGGTAGGCCGAAACGATCGCCTGGAAGTCCGCGCCGGACGGCGATGCGCCCCAGCGGCCCTTCCACTCGGTACCGGCCAGGTCAGAGAGGGACTTGGGCAGCTTATCTTCGGTGAGCTTTTCCTTGTTGTACACAAACACGGTGGAGCGGGCTGCGACGCCGGTCCACTTGTTGGTGGACGGGCGGTACTCGGCCGGAACCTGGTTCTTGACCTCGTCAGTGAGATCAGCGAACAGTCCTGCGTTTTCCACTTGGGTCATGGCGGGGGAGTTTTCGGTGATGAAGACGTCAGCCGGGGACTTGTCGCCCTCCTGGATGATCTGGTTGGACATCTCGGTGTCCTTGCCCTGGCGCAGGGTCACCTTGATGCCGGTCTCCTTGCTGAACTCTTCCACCCAGGCCTTGGTCATGGATTCGTGCTGCGCGTTGTAGACCGTGATCTCGCCGGAAGCATTGGCTTCTCCGGACGGTGCGACGGTGGCTGCAGGGGTGGTGCTGCCGCCGCAGGCGGTCAGTCCGAGGGCTGCGGTGGCGGCGAGTGCGATGCCGACCAGGGCGCTGTTGCGGATCTTCATTGGGGGCTACTTTCTGGGGAAAAAGTGTGCGGACCGGGTCCTGGTGAGCCGGGGATAAGGGGTGGCTCACTCGAGAAACTGTAGGTTAGCCATACCTAAGGCACCAAGCGGCATGGCCCTTAAGTGATCAGGATCACATGCATTACGGAACTGTTGCGTGACCTAATTCGCTTGCGGTTTTTGCTGGAGGGCCGCTGCGGCCTCCAGCACCATCCAGGCCTGCAGCTGGGTGGAAAGTTCGACGGCGGCACCTGGCGGGTAGGTGGCGTCCGCCGGCTGTGCCGCGTGGATGGAAAACAGGCACCTGCCGTTGCCGAGTGTTGCCGCTCCGGGGGTGGCCGGGCGGCGGCCCGCCCAGAAGGCTTCGGCAGTAGCAGTCACGAGGTCCGCGGCAATGTTCCGGGCGGACTCCGGGAGCCGGGCGTCGACGGCGGCGAGTGCCAGATACCGGCAGAGAATCCCGGTGAAGAGTCCGCCGTCTCCCGTTCCATCGCAGCGGAGGATGCGCCGGGAACTGCCCGGCGCTGCCGCGTGTGTTGGCCCTGCGGCCTGGGTCGGCGCTGCGGGGTGCACCGTCAGATGCTGGGCCACGCCGTCAATGACCGCGGCGGCCCGGGCGAGGTCGGCGTCGCTGCCAAGCTCCAGCAGGGCTCCCAGCACGGGGCCTTGGTTGTAGGTGTAGATGGTGTTCTCCACCATCACGTCGCCGGCAGGGTTGAGCCGCGCCCCGTCAATATAAAGGCCCTGGGCCTGGTCAAACAGCACGGCATTGAGCCAGTCCACCAGCCGCTGCCCTTTGGTCTGCTGGCCTGTGCGGGCGTAGTAGAGCGCCACGGGAGCGGTGGCGGGGGTGTTCTTGAAGTCGCGCTTTTTGCTCCAGAAGGTCCCGCCGCCCAGGTCGTCGGTGGAGGCGGAATCGAACTGCAGGGTTAGGGTTTTGTGGACCCTGGCGTAGCGGCGGTGTCCGGGTTTGCGCGTCTCCTCGGCCAGGCCTTGCAGGCGGTGCGTGGCCAGCGCCAGCCAGGCCATGTCGTCATAGTAGCTGTTGACGAACGTGAAGGTGTTGCGCAGCCTGATGCCCGTGACCAGCCTGGACGCGAGCTTTCCGGCGCTGGGGTGGCGGGGGCCGTTGAACCTTGTCGCAGGGGTCGCTCCGTTGCCCAGTTCACGGCGCCCGGCGTCCACCAGGCAGTCCACATAGTGCGCCTGCCACCAGTAATGCCACGGCCGGAACAGGTTCTTCAGCTGTTTCGACGGCCACTGCACGGCCGCCAGGTGGGTTCCCGGCAGGAACAGCAGCCGCCGGCCGAAGAGTCCGGTGACGGAGCGGGCTGCCACGTTAGCCCTGGCCTGCCAGTCGGTGGGTTCGGCGTCGGGCACGGTCATAAATCTAGCCTAGCGGGTGCGGCCCGCCCGAATTTCAGTTAACATTCACTAACTTATGTTCCGCGCCGGTCTCGTGGTGTTGGGGCCGCATCAAGGAGGATGTATGGACGTCTCGGGTACTGTCGCGCTGATTACGGGAGGGGCCTCCGGGCTGGGGGCTGCCACGGCGAAGCGCCTGTTCGACGCCGGCGCCTCGGTTGTGCTGATCGACCTGCCGTCGTCTGCCGGTGCGGCCTTCGCCGCCGAGCTTAACGCCGCCGGCAGCGGTTCGGGGGCAAGAGCGGCCTTTGTCCCCGCGGACGTCACCAACGAAACTGAGGTGCAGGCCGCCGTCGACACCGCTGTGGAACTGGGGCCGCTGCGCATCGTGGTGAACTGCGCTGGCGTCGCCACCCCGGGCAAGGTCCTGGGCCGGGATGGCGTCCTCCCGCTGGACACGTTCAACCGCGTCATCAAGGTCAACCTCATCGGGACCTTCAACGTGCTGCGCCTGGCGGCCGCAGCCATGGTTGCCACGGAACCGGTCAATACTGACCTGGGCGGCCCCGAGCGCGGCGTCATCATCAACACCGCCTCCGTGGCTGCCTTCGACGGGCAGATCGGCCAGCCGGCCTACGCCGCCTCCAAGGGTGCCGTGGCCGCCATGACGCTGCCGCTGGCCCGCGAGCTGGCCCGATCGCTGGTGCGGGTGGTGACCATCGCCCCGGGCATCTTTGAAACACCCATGATGGCAACCCTCCCGCAGGACGCGCAGGATTCCCTGGGCCAGCAGGTCCCGCACCCGTCGCGCCTGGGCAGGCCCGCCGAATACGCCAATCTGGTGGCCCATATTGTGGAAAATGCGATGATCAACGGCGAAACCATCCGGCTCGACGGTGCCATCCGAATGGGCCCGAAATGAGCCTGCCGCCCACCTCCGAACAGACCGCTTCGGAATCGCCCACCTCCGGATCGGCGCTCGACGACCTGCCCACCGCCGATTTTTTCGCGTTCGAGTCCCTCCTCAGCTCGACGGAGCGGGGCAAGCTGGCCGAGCTGCGAGAGTTCCTGGCCACGGAGATCGCCCCCTACGCGTCGGACTGGTGGAACACGGCGGAGTTCCCGGCGCACATCCTGCCCAAGCTCGCCGCGCTGGAGCTGAGCACGCCGGCGCAACGCGGCTATAGCAACCTCTTCGCCGGCCTGGTCATCGCCGAGATGACGCGCGTGGACACCTCCATCGCCACGTTTTTCCTGGTCCACCACGATCTGTTTGTGGAGTCGCTTTACGGTTTTGGTTCGGACGGCCAGAAGGCGCGGCTTCTTGCGGACGCCTCAAACCTGCGCATCACCGGCGCGTTCGCTCTCACCGAACCCGGCCACGGTTCCGACGTGGCCGGCGGGATGGAAACGAGGGCGCGGCGCATCTCCAGCGCAACGGGAGAGCCCGACGACGACGGCGACTCGTGGGTGCTCAACGGCGCCAAGCGCTGGATCGGGAACGGGACGTTCTGCGATTACATGCTGGTGTGGGCCAAGGACGAGGCCGCGGCGGCCGGCGGGCATGGCGCGGTGCGCGGGTTCATCGTTGATGCTTCCTTGCCGGGTGTGAGCCGGAGCCGGATCGAGAACAAGATTGCGCTGCGGACGGTGCAGAACGCGGACATTGTGTTCAAGGATGTCCAGGTCGCCGAGGCCGACCGGTTTGCCGGCATCAGCAGTTTCGAGGACACCAACGAGCTCCTGCGGGGCTCACGGATCATGGTGGCGTGGCAGGCGGTGGGGCAGCAGCTGGCGGCGTTCGACGTCGCCCGGCAGTACGCCGTCGAACGCCGGCAGTTCGGCCGGCCGCTGGCGAAATTCCAGCTCATCCAACAGCAGCTGGTCACCATGCTCGGCAATGCCGTGGCCAGCATGGGCATGATGGTGCGACTTGCCCAGCTGCAGGACGACGGGGTGGCGGACATGCCTCAGGTGGCCCTCGCCAAGTCCTACACGAGCGCCCGGATGCGCGAGTCCGTGGCGCTGGGCAGGTCCATCTTGGGCGGCAACGGCATCGTGACCGACTACCGGATGGCCAAGATCTTTGCCGACGCAGAGGCCATCTACACGTACGAGGGCTCGTTCGAAATCAACACGCTCATTGTGGGCCGTGCCGTCACCGGCGTCTCAGCAATCGTCTGACCCCCACGCGGCACTCGCACGAACTGGCAGCTAATCCCCTCAAAACATGAACTTGAAGGGATTAGCTGCATGTTCGCGCTCAATCAATGAACGCGGGTTGCTTTTCGCCGGCTTCGATCTTCGCGTCGAGGCTGTTGTTCTTTACGGGCATGGGGCAGGTGCCGAACGGGGTGAAGGCACTGGGGTAGTTGATGGCGCGGTTGAAGTCCAGGACCACGGTGGCCTTCCCGGAGGCATCAACCCGGGGCCTGGGGGTGGAGACTTTCCGCCACTCATCTGTTGATTCGCCGTTGGTTTCGTCGTGGAACGTGATGGTCAGCGCCCCCAGTTTTTCCTCCTCCGCATGCAGCCGGTACTCATGGTCAATGCCCGGCAGCAGGAAAACCACCTCGCCCACCGAATAATGCACGCCGTCCACCAGCGGATTGGCTGTTCCGACCGGGACGGCCACAGGTTCGGGATACGCCTCGTAGGCTGCTTCGATCACCAGGTCCGGGTTGTAGTCGAAGGTGGGCACGCCGTCGAACTCCGTCAGTACCGGCGACGCTGAATCGCGGGTCCGGATCGCGTACCGGTCTGCGCGCATGGCGAGTTCCGCCACTACCTGCTGCCCGTCTACTCCGCCGAACTGCACCCACATCAGCGATTCCTCGTTGGTGAGGGAGGCCGTAATAGTCCCGTCAACGGGCTCGCCGGTTTCCACCAGCGTCAGTCCATCCTGCGCCGCAGCGGTGAGCGTCGCCGTCGTACCGTCCGTTGACCAGAAACCGGGGGAGAGGTCGACGGCGGCGGGTCGAGATTCCAGCCACTGGAAGGAAGTGAGTGTCAGCCAGCCGTGGCGGGTGGCGAGGGCTTTGTTCCGGTTCGTGCGGAAACGCTGCCAGCGTTCCAGCTGCGCGGCTGCGGTGGTGTCCATGGTTCCTCCAAAAACGGTTCTGATTCCCCGGCTACAACTTCAAGGCCTACAACCCAGCGCAGACGCTGTCCATTCCACCACGGCCCACCACGGCCGTGTTGCTGCCGCAGCCCTTGTCTTGCAGGCGGCGGAGAGTAACGTCGAAAGCGACGGAACATCGTTCCGGAGTCCCATGGTTGAACTTGGAGGAACCATGAAAATCGCGGTCCTGGGCACGGGTTTCGCAGGCCGGACCCTCGCGGGCGCGCTGTCCGCGCTGGGACACGACGTGGTGGTGGGCACCCGCGACCCGGGAGAGACTCTCGCCCGCAGCGCGCCGGACGCCACGGGCACGCCGCCCTTCAGCGAATGGCACGTAGCGAACCAGCACATAGCCCTGGAAACGTTCGCGGAGGCCGCAGCCGCGGCCGAAGTGATAGTCAATGCAACGAACGGAGCGGGCGCCCTTAGTGCCCTCAATGCCGCGCGTTCGGCAAACCTGTCAGGGAAAGTCGTGGTGGACGTTTCCAACCCGCTCGACTTCTCACAGGGCATGCCGCCGGTGCTGAACCCGTGTAACACGGACAGCAACGCCGAACGGATCCAGCACGCGTTCCCGGAGGCGCGGGTGGTCAAAACACTGAACACCATGAACGCAGGGCTGATGATTGACCCCGGACGGCTGGGTGGCGGGGACCACTCGGTGTTCGTCTCCGGCGACGACGCTGGCGCCAAGAACACCGTGACGGCGCTCCTCCAGGAGTTGGGCCACCGCGATATTATTGACCTCGGAGACATCACCACCGCTCGCGGAGCGGAGATGATGCTCCCGGTGTGGCTGCGCCTGTGGTCGGCATTGGGGACTCCGGATTTCAATTTCAAGATCGTCCGCTGAAGTCCGCCGCGGCAGGGGCGGAGACCGACGCAATATCTGAGACGGATTCCGCCTTCGCCATCCCGTACGGGTAGCATCGATAGCTAGTAACGTGGCTCACAGTATCCAGCGCAGTGTACGAGCCAAGTCCGAACCCTCGAAAGACAGTTTCCATGGCTAACACTGCAATGAATTCCGCAACCGACCTCGCCTCTGAACTGAGGGCCGACGTCCGGCGCGTCTCCACCCTGCTGGGTGAATCCCTGGTCCGCCAGCACGGCCCCGAACTCCTTGATCTGGTGGAGCAGGTGCGCCTCCTCACCAAGGAGTCCAAGGAAGCCGCCCGTGGCGGTGCCGATGCCACCGGCCCGTGGAGCGCGCACGACGTCGTCGAACAGGTCCGCGAACTGCTCGGCTCCCTGCCGATCGAGCAAGCCACCGACCTGGTGCGTGCGTTCGCGTTCTACTTCCACCTGGCCAATGCGGCTGAGCAGGTCCACCGGGTCCGCGGTCTGCGGACCCGGCAGGAGAAGGATGGGTGGCTGGCCAAGGCCGTCACCGAAATCGCGGCCCAGGCGGGGCCCGAAGTCCTGCAGGAAGTGGTCAACGGGCTGGACGTCCGCCCCATCTTCACCGCCCACCCCACCGAGGCTTCGCGCCGTTCCGTGCTGGACAAGATCCGCAAGCTCTCTGACATCCTGGCCGAGTCCACTAAGGAAGGCACCACCGCGCGCCGCCGGCAGGACCGCCAGCTTTCCGAAGTCATCGACCAGATGTGGCAGACGGACGAACTGCGCCAGGTGCGCCCCACCCCGGTGGACGAGGCCCGCAACGCGATCTACTACCTCGGCGGCATCCTGACCGACGCCATGCCCGAGATGCTCTCGGATTTCTCGGAGCTGCTCGGTGAGCACGGTGTCAGCCTTTCGTCCCAGGACGCACCCATCCGGTTTGGGTCCTGGATCGGCGGCGACCGGGACGGCAACCCCAACGTCACGGCGGCGGTCACCAAGGAAATCCTGCAGATCCAGAACCAGCACGCCGTCCGCATCAGCATTGCGATGATGGATGAGCTGATCTCCATCCTGTCCAACTCCACCGCATTGTCCGGCGCGGACCAGACCCTGCTGGACTCCATCGATGCGGACCTGAAGAAGCTGCCGGGCCTGGACCGGCGGGTCCTGGAGCTCAACGCCCAGGAGCCCTACCGCCTCAAGCTCACGTGCATCAAGGCCAAGCTCATCAACACGGGCAAGCGGGTTGCCGCGGACTCCACCCATGAGCACGGCCGTGACTACAGCTCCACCGAGGAACTCCTCAACGACCTTGAACTGCTGGAGCTGTCCCTCCGCAACCACTCGGCGTCGCTCGCTGCCGATGGCGCCCTTGCCCGCGTCCGCCGCGCCGTCGCGTCCTTCGGCCTGCACCTGGCCACCCTGGACATCCGCGAGCACGCCGACCACCACCACGACGCCGTTGGCCAGCTGATGGACCGGCTGGGCGGCCCCGGCATCCGCTACGCGGAACTGAGCCGGGTGGAACGCTTTGAGGTTCTCGGCTCGGAGCTCGCCTCACGCCGGCCGCTGTCCGGCCACCCCATTAAGCTCGACGGCGTCGCTGACGGCACGTACGACGTCTTCCGTGAGATCCGCCGCGCCCTGCGCACGTATGGTCCGGACGTCATCGAGACCTACATCGTTTCCATGACCCGCGGCGCGGACGACGTCCTGGCCGCGGCCGTCCTGGCCCGCGAGGCAGGCCTCATCAACCTGTTCGGCGAAAACCCCTACGCCAAGATCGGGTTCGCGCCCCTGCTGGAGACCGTGGAGGAGCTGCGTGCCTCGGCGGAGATCGTGGACCAGCTGCTGTCCGTTCCGTCCTACCGCGACCTGGTCCGGTTGCGCGGCGACGTCCAGGAAATCATGCTGGGCTACTCGGACTCCAATAAGGAATCCGGCGTGATGACCAGCCAGTGGGAGATCCACAAGACCCAGCGGAACCTGCGCGACGTTGCGGCCAAGCACGGCGTCCGTGTCCGGTTGTTCCACGGCCGCGGCGGTTCCGTGGGCCGCGGCGGCGGACCCACCTATGACGCCATCATGGCGCAGCCCAACGGCGTGCTGGAAGGCGAGATCAAATTCACCGAACAGGGCGAGGTCATCTCCGACAAGTACTCGCTGCCGGAGCTGGCCCGGGAAAACCTGGAGCTCTCCCTAGCGGCAGTGCTCCAGGGCTCGGCCCTGCACCGGGATCCGCGCACGTCCGATGACCAGCGCGAACGGTACGGGCACGTCATGGAGACCATCTCCGACGATGCCTTCGACCGGTACCGGAAGCTCATCGACGATCCTGACCTGCCCGCGTACTTCCTGGCCTCCACTCCGGTGGAGCAGCTGGGCTCGCTGAATATCGGCTCCCGCCCGTCCAAACGCCCGGATTCCGGGGCGGGGCTGGGCGGCCTGCGGGCCATCCCGTGGGTGTTCGGCTGGACCCAGTCCCGGCAGATCGTGCCGGGCTGGTTCGGTGTTGGCTCGGGCCTGAAGGCTGCCCGTGAGGCCGGAAACTCCGCCCAGCTGGTGGAGATGATGGAGAACTGGCACTTCTTCCGGTCGGTTCTGTCCAACGTGGAGATGACGTTGGCCAAGACGGACATGGACATCGCCGGGTACTACGTGGCCACCCTGGTTCCCGAGGAGTTGCACCGCATTTTCCGCACCATCCGCGAAGAGTACGAGCTCACGGTCTCAGAGATCCAGAAACTTACCGGCGAAGGTGTGCTCCTGGATGCCCAGCCGACGCTCAAGCGTTCGCTGGAGATCCGGGACCAGTACCTGGACCCCATCAGCTACCTGCAGGTGGAGTTGCTCCGCCGCGTACGGGCCGCCCAGGGCGCCGAAAGCGAAAGCATCAGCGGAGCCGAGATCGACGAACGGCTCCAGCGGGCCATGCTGATCACCGTCAACGGGGTAGCGGCCGGGCTGCGCAACACGGGCTAACGCCGGACGCTTTCCGCCCTCGCACCCGCGCAATCCGCGAGAACCTCGCACCCCTGCGCGACACGCACACCCCCGCGCGAACTGGCAGCTAATACCCTTTCCGGTCCCTTTTGACGTCATTAGCTGCCGGCTCGCGCAAACTCCGGAACTCACCGGCCGCCGTAGTGCACCACCACCGTCCGGCGGGTGTTGCGGCCGTCGGCGTACGCCATGGTGCTGACGCCCACACCGTAAAGCGCGGTGAGTTCCGTCTCGCTCAGGAGCTCCAAGGCATCGCCGGTCCGCGGTCCGCTGGCAGTGAGCAGGACGGCCCGGTCCGCGAGGTACAAGGCGTGGTCCGGGTGGTGCGTACTGAGGAGCACCGCCATGCCGTCCGTCATCAGTTCGCGCAGGAGACGCAGGACGCGGACCTGGTTCTTCAGGTCCAGCCCGGTGGCGGGCTCGTCCAGCACCAGGACGGGGCAACCGGCGGCGATGGCCCGGGCGATCAGGACCAGTTGCTGCTCGCCCCCGCTGAGGGTGGGGAAGAACCTGCTGCGGAGGCCGGCGACACCCACCCTCTCCATTGCCTCCAGGGAAGCAGCCCGGTCTGCCGGACCTGGCGAACGGAAGAGTCCGATCTGTCGGGCGCGTCCCATCAGCACCATATCCAGGGCCCGGTAGGCGAAGGTACTGCCATGGGCCTGCGGGACGTAGCCCGCTCTGGCCGTCCGCGTAACGCTTCCCTCTACGGGGTTCAGCAGCCCGGCGGCGCATCGCACCAGGGTGGTCTTGCCGCTGCCGTTGGGTCCCAGGACGGCGGTGGCTGTTCCCGGGAGCACCTGGAAGCTGACGTCCCGGAAGACCCAGTCCGTCCGGCCGTATCCGAAGCCCACGCCGTTCAGCTCAAGCACTTTCCCAGATCCTGTCCCGGTTCCGGCGCAGCAGGACAAAAAACACGGGCGCGCCGATCAGGGCCGTCAGCACGCCGAGCGGGATCTCGCCTGCTGTCGCGGTGCGCGCCACGGTGTCCACGAGCATGATATAGGCGCCGCCCAAGAGGAAGGACACCGGCAGCAGGACCCGATGGTCCGGACCCACCCACATCCTTGCCAGGTGCGGGACCACCAGGCCCACCCAGCTGACCGCGCCGCTGACGGCCACCGCGCCGGCCACGATCAGTGCCACCGAAACGAGGACCACCCACCGCAGCGGGCGGGGCCGGATCCCCAGGGCCGTGGCATCGTCGTCGCCCAGCGAGAGTACGTTGATGCGCCACCGCAAGGCCAGGAGCACCAACGCGCCACCGACGACCGGAATCAGTGCCACCGCCACCTTGCCGAAGGTGGCAGTGGCTATGCTCCCCAGGAGCCAGAACACGATGGCCGGCAACGTGGTGTTGGGATCCGCGATGTAGGTGACCAGGGCTACCAGCGCGGAGAAGAACGATCCAGTGACCACGCCGCCCAGCACGATCATGAGCAGGGGAGTCCCGCCGCGGCCCGAGGTGATGAGGAACAGCATGGCCAGGGCAATCAGTCCGAAAGCGAAGGAACTGGTGATCAGCGCGAACGTCCCCAGCCCCAAGAGTATCGCCAGCGCGCCGCCGAAGGATGCGCCCGCGGAAACACCGATGATGTCCGGACTGACCAGCGGATTGTGGAAGATGGCCTGCAGCGCGGCGCCGCCGATCGCCAGGCCGCCGCCCACCAGCAGCGCCAGCAGCACGCGGGGCAGCCTGACAAGGAGCACCACATTCTCCTCCGTGGCGGTGGCTTCGGAGGGGATCGGGACGACTTGCCCCACCAGGATCTGCACCACGTGCCAGAGCGGAATGTTGTAGCGGCCGAGGGCCAAGGCCACCAGAGTCACGGCAACCAGGAAGATGGTGCTGATGGCGATGGGCTTCAGGGCCGATGGTCCAGGCCGTCCTTCACGCGTACCGTCCCGGTCCCGGTCCCGGGCGGCGTCGTTAACGTCCCCGGCGGGGCTGGTGCCCCGCTCCGGGCTATCGGACGCACGGGCTCTGCCGGCTTCAAGCCGTTCGTCGCTGGCGTCATGCAGCATTGAACTGCCGGTAGTGGTCAGAGTGAGCGTTGGCCGCGGTCCACAGGACCTTGTCCAGTTCCGCCGCCGTCGGCTTGTGGCCGTACAGGAAATCGAAGTACTCCGTGACCTTGTCCCGGAGGAGGGAGCGCTGCTGGGGGAACGCGATGTCGCTGAGCCAGTGCCACATCAGCGGTGACTCCTGCCCGGGGGGATCCCACCGGTATCCGCCCAGCGGCACCTTGTACACGCGCCGGGACTTCACCGCGGACACTGATTGCCAGACGGGGTCTGAGTAGAGATCCTGGGGCATGGCGGCGTCGAAGTTCCCCAGCAGGATGACCTCGGGATCCCACCGCAGCACCTGCTCCACGTCCAGGCCCACCATCCCCGAGCCCTGCAGCGGGTCATCCCCGGTAGCGGGATTCGCGGCACCCACCAGCTTGATGTAGAAGTCGTTGTAACTGTTGGCGGCAGCTACCTTGAGGCCGCCGGTGAACCGGTTGAAGTACAAGATGCTGGGCCCTGTGGAGTTTCTGCCTGCGGCCAGCTCCTTGATGGCGGCGAGCTCATGGTCGCTCCGCGCCTTGATCTCCACGGCCCGTTCCGGTTTTCCCAGCATGGCGGCGAACATGGCCACCCACGCGTCCACATCTCCCTGTTTGCCGGTGTTGGTCAGCCCGATGACGTTGAGACCGGCCTTTTCCAGCGGATCGACGAGCTGGGCGTCGGACCACTGGATCACCACGTCCGGATCGAGAGCACGCACGCTTTCCACGTTGGCGGTGAAGTCCTGTGTGGCGATCTCGTGCGGCAGATCCAGGGCCTTGGGAAACATTGTGCCCATGATGCCGTCGCGCATGGCCACCCAGGACGCGTTGTGCATGGCAGCGAGATGGTCAGCGGTCCGGTCCACCGCCACGAGCAGCGACGCCGCCGGCATGGGGATGGCCACCACGCGGGTCACGGGCCGGGCGAAGGTGATGGTCTTGCCGCGCTGGTCGGTGACGCTGATCCCCCCGGCGCTGCCGGTCCCCCGGTTCACGTCAGCGCCCGACGACGACGGGGAACCGGGGGTGCCGGCACATCCGGCCAGGAGTGCTGCTGAGCTTCCCGCCGCAAGGAGTTGAAGGGCGGTGCGGCGGTTGAGATCGGTGGTTGCCATGGTGTGTGACCCCCTGCGCTTCGGTCTTCACAGCATCCGCTCGTGCGCGGAGGCTGTCAACGGTTTTTGTGCTCGCCACGTCGGCCGAGCGGCCCTTGTCCGGGGTGCGTGGCGGTGCTAGGTTCAAAAGACCCTCGGAGAAGGTGGCCACGCGATGGTTATCGATGGTGCCCAGTTGTTTGTCCGGTATGCCTACCCGCCCAATTCGCGGGGCAGCTGCGGCCCTCCGGACAGCGACGCCCTGCTGCACTACGGCCAGTCCGGCGTCACTGACCAGGGGCTCCGGGAACTCGCGAAGGGCTTCGCCGGAGCCTGGCCGTACTTGGAACTCATTGCCGGCGCCCACGGCATCCCCAACCCGCTCGACGCGCGCGTGGTCGAGGCCTACTGGGTGGGAAACAGCCTGCTGGACTCGGTGGGCATCGGCAACATGGGTAACTCGATGGAAGACCGGTTCCGGGCCCGCACCGGCCGGCAGTTTCCGCACCTCGTGGAAGGCGTGTTGGCCGGCGGCGTTCCGCACCACAGCTTCCACGTCTTCGAAATCTATCCGTGGCTGGGCCTGCTGCGGGATGACCGCCGGTACGCCACTGCGCTGAATGTCCTGGACCGCTGCCGGATCCGGTGGGGCGAGGTCCTGGCCATCACCGGCGACGAAGCGGTGGTGAAATCGCGTCCCCTGACCTGGGACGGAACAACACTGGCCGTGGGGGATCCCGTTGTGGAGTCCGCCAAGTATGCCGTGAACGGTACCGGTTTCGTTGCCGGGCTCGCAGCGGGCGATGTGGTGTCGCTCCACTGGGACTGGGTCTGTGACCGGCTGACTTCCCATCAGCTGCAGCAACTGAAGTACTTCACCGGCCGGCACCTTAAGATCGCCAACAGCGGCGTTGAACACCGCGGCGCAGCTATCGCCCTGGAACACTGAGCCCTCCGGCCACTGAGCCTTGGAACCCTGGAGCTAGGGCGATCCCCGTGGCTAGGGTGACTGCGGTGCCGCGGTATGGGGGTCGTCCGGGGGCTCGATAGCGGTCGAATCGCGGGGGGAGGATTCGCCGGTAGGCCGTTCCGCCGGGCCCGCGTCCGTTCCGGTGTCTTTACGGCCCGGCTCCTTGCCTTCCTCCTTGACAACGTCTTCACCGCGCCGGGTGGTGCTCTCGCCCACTCCTTCCGGAGCGATGGCGGCATCCGCCGGAGTTTCGTCGGAACCCGGCTGCGCGGGCTCCTTCAGCGGTGGCTCGCTGCCCCAAGCGCGAGCAGTGCCGGGGGCGGTCTCCTGCTCCTCGTCACGTGGTTCGGACGGATTCATGGGTGTCATGGTGTTCTCCTTGTTGGTGGTGGTCAGCCGGCGGCGGAACGTCGTTGCCGTCGCCGGGTTGCCGTGGCCGGCCCATCAGTTCGAGCCCGCTCATCGCCTGTTCAGCGCCTGCGTCGTCCACCCGCTCCAGCGCGAAGCCCATATGGATCAGGACCCAGCTGCCCGGTGGCAGCGGGCCGTCTTCCAGAAGCCCGATGTTGATTTTGCGCTGCACGCCGGCCACGTCCACCAGCGCGAGCTGGTTGCCGTAGCCATCGATCAGCCCGATGACCTGGCCCGGGATTCCGAGGCACATGATTCGTCCGCCTTAGGTCTGGTTGGAGGTGTGTTGGCTGAGGAGCGTTCCGACGGCGGCAATCGCCGCGGGGAGGGCAGCGGCCACCCGTGCCGTCAGGCCGATTCCTTCGGTCACGTCGGCCGGAACGCAGCCCACGACATAGGTGACAGGCACCTCGCCGCCCAGGGTCCGGAGCTTGCCGAGGACGGCGGCCGGGTCCATGCCGTGGGGGTCCAGGGACGCGCCGCCGTCGAGATCCTCGGTGCGGATCCGGAGCACGCGGATGCTGCCCGGGGACGTCCCGCCGGTGCCGTCACCGTAACCGTCCCCGCCGCCGTCGCGTTCTGTCCCGCGGGCCGGCGGCACCGCATCAACGAGCACCAGCACGTCCACTCCGGCCAGGAGGTCGTAGGCCAGGTGCATGCCGCGGATGCCGTAGTCCACCACCTCGACGCCGGGCGGCAGGTGAACGCCCGAAGCCAGCCGGCGGGCGACTTCCGGGCCGAAGCCGTCGTCGCGCAGGAACATGTTGCCCACGCCTGCTATCAGCACGCGGGACGCGTTCTGCACGGGGGCTGCCGCGGAGGGCTGTGCCAAAGGCGCGGCGGCGTTCATGCCGGCTTCACATCCGCCGTGCTTGCAGATATCGCTGGACGTCGGGGACTGAGCGGATTCCCACGTAGATGGCGCCGAGTGCCAGCGCCGCCAGCAACCCTACGGTGGCCATTCCTATGATTCTCATGGCGGACTTTCCTTTCCATCCTGACCCAGGGGTTCGAGCTCTTCCGGTGAATAGTAGAAGGACCGGCCGTACCCCTCGTGGAGGTCCGCGGCGGGGTCCTGGTCGAGGACCAGGCCTACATGGGTGCTGCCGTCCACGTCGAAGTGGACGTTGGTGACGCGGCCCGTTTGCCCGGCGAAGAACAGGTCCTGGGCATCGGCGCGCCTGCTCGGATTCACCCTGACCCTGCTGCCCCGGGCCACCGGAACCCCGTTGATCAGGACGGCATCCAGGTGCGGCTGGACCAGGGCTTCGGCTTCAGGCGTCCACCACGCGGCTTCCTCGCCGGTGCGGCCGGCTTGGGGTTCCGGGCTGTCCAGTGCGACATCCAGGGCCCGGGGATTGCGCAGGATGCCGTGCAGCTGCTGCAGTTCCTCGGGGGTCATGGCCTCGCACCGGTCGATGATGGCCGCCGCCCGGGGATCCGTGGCGCGGGCTTCGGCCTTTTCCTCCTCGGTGAGTGTCAGCACGCGCAGGGTGAGGATCTCGTCGATTTCCGTGGAATCGTACAGCGCCACCGAGCTTTCCGGAGCCACCGCAGGGTGGTCGTAGAGGATGATCGGAGACACCAGCAGCACATCCGCTTGCCCTTCCGGACCGGCCAGGACGGGCCAGCACCGGTGCTGTTTGCACGTGGCCGCCGCGGATCGGGCGTCGGGCGGTGGCTCAAGCAGGGAAACAAAATCAGCGTCCTGAAGGCTCAACAGCAGGTGTGTGCCAATGAAGGATTCCGCGATGGCATCCTCCCTGGTCCAGCCAGCCGCCCCGCCCGACGCAGTATTCGCAGCCCTATTGGCAACGCCGACGCGCAGTCTGACCAGGTCCCCGCCGGCAGGCGCAGCTTCCAGCCTCACGTCACCATGAAGCGGACGACGACGGCGGACCAACCTGCCAGCCTGCCGCCCCGAGGTGTCACGGAGTTCCTCGACGTCTTCTCCGCCGGGAACCTCCACGGGCAGAACCGTCTCCCGGCCGCTGAGCCTGGCCACGGGAAACGGCCCAAGCGTGACTTCCCGCTCCACTGCCTCGTCCCAGCTCAGCCAGCGGGCGGCGCCGACGGTGAGCTCATCCACCGCCGTGAACCCGCCGTCGTCGTCCGCTTTTTCAGCGGAACGGCTCTGGAGTTGCAGGAAGCGCAGGTGGACTTCGATGGTGGCCCGCGGGCCAGTGGTGAGCAGGCAGTCGGCGAACATGTGGGGTTCCTCGCCCGCGCCGGCAGCGGCTGCGCCCGGCGGGCCGAGGATGCCGAACTGCCAGCGGGCCTGGTTCTTCTGCGAGGACGCGCGGTACGGGTAGAGCAGGTAGCCCTCGTATAGGACGGCATCTGCCACGGCGCGGGCAAGGCTGAGGCTCATATTCATGGCAGCGGGTCTCCTGACAGCGCTGCCGTAGATACCGCGGTGGCATGCGCCAGCAGGGTTTCCACGGTGGCATCCCAAGAGGTCAGGCCCCGGGCGGCCTTGTAGTGCGACAGGGCAGCGAGCACGTCGCGGTCGAGGCGGAGCCACCCGGTGTTGGGGAAGTACTGGTCCATGAGCCGGCGCCAGGCGTCCACGGGAAGCCGGTAGGAGGCTTCGAGGTCCCAGGGCACCTGCTCCACGCCGAAGCCGGTCTGGCCCTTCGTGAAGACGGTGCCGGAGAACAGCAGTTCCAGCGGGACCAGCCCGTCACGCAGGGACTGCAGGTACTTGGCCGCGGAAACGTCGAAATCGAATGTGCATGGCAGCGGGAGCCCCACCTCGGTTTCCCCGGTGAAGCCCTGGACCATGGTGCTGCACTGCAACCAGAGGAAGGACTTGAGCGTGGTGGGCCACCGGCTGCGCTCGCCGAAAAGGTCCAGCAGGCCTGCTTCTTCTTCTGGCGTGTAGCCGCGGCGCTGGGGCAGGATCCGGACCTGGCAGCGCAGGGCGATGGCGTGCACCGCGGTTCCGGTGGACTCGGTCACGCGCAGCGTCGCGGTGAGCTGGGGCGCCGCCGCGTAGGGTTCGGGCTGGATGTCCAGGACCTCGAACGCCAGCGCAGTCACTGCAGGCTCCCGGACGTTGGTTCCCGCGTGGCTTCACGGACCGGCTTGCTGCGGCTGCTGACTCTGTCGAAGAAGGCGGTGAGCTGGTCGCGGGCCTCCTGGCCGCCGTCGAACCCCCGCCACAGGCGCCGCAGGTGACCCACCAGCTCATAGCAGGCGTCCACGGGGACCAAGTGGCAGTCAGCCTGGGTGCGGTCCTCGCCGGGCCCCCGGATCAGGAGCGCCTCGGTATCCGGGGCCGCCATGGACAGGGCGGGATTTCGCACCATGACGGCATCCCAGGCATCCAGGGGCAGCTCGGATTCGGTGGCGCCGGCTGGGCCAGGGTAGAAGGCAACCGTCCGCTCCATCGTGGAACTGCGGAAGAAGAATGCCAGTCCTACCGGAATCTCCAGCTCGTCCCACTGGCCCGGGCCGAGTTCAAAGTCGGGAAAGGACAGGTACCGGTCAGGCACCGACCGGTAGCGGAGGTGGGCGTTGCTGTCGGCGAAAAGCAGGTAGCACGGACGGCAGGTGCACATCATGGCGTGGCTCTCCAGGTCCACCACGTGCTGGTGTTCGGCCGCGATGGGCTCCCCGCACATTTCGCAGCTCTCGCCTGCAGGAGCGGGCGGCGGGGCAGCGGCGATCCGGCGCAGGAGTGCGACGGGCAGGCCAGGCGTTTCCATCTCAGCCGCCCTTCCCTGCCGCAACCGGCACGGCCACAGACATCACGCCGCCCCGAACGAGCAGCGGGAGCGGGTCCAGGTGCAGGGTCCGGTCCTCCAGGCAGGCGCCGGCCTGGCGGACGTCGAAGTGTGCGCGGCAGGTGGCGCAGCGCAGCAGTCCTCCGCCGGACGGGGCTGCGAGGGCGCGCTGCAGGGCTGCGCCCGCCATGGACCCGGCGCAGCGTGGGCAGTAGTCCCGGTACGCGTAGACGTCCTGCCCGGTCCGGCAGGCCAGGAGTGAATAGCCGCCCACCTGGAACCCGGCCACGTCGCCGGGTTCCAGGTCGGCAATGCCGGGGACGGGCTCCCAGGACCCTTCCGGCTGATCATGCCAGCCGTTGCCCGCGGCGGCGGGGTCTGTGTGGTTCATCCGGACCAGCAGGGCGTCGACGGGGATCAAGGCAGGGGTGGCGGCGTGCTTTTCCGCTTCCACCACTTCGATGGCCGTGACCTCGGGGGCTGCCGTTTCGATCGCTTCTTCGACGGCGAACTTCAGGGTGACGGACGACGACGGGCAGCCCTGGCAGGTGCCGAGCAGCTTCAGCCGCACAACGCCCTCCGGGCTGATGTCCAGCAGTTCCACGTCCCCGCCATGGGAGCCCAGGTAGGGCCGGACGCTGTCCAGTGCCCCGGCCACCCGCGTTTCCATCGATGCGGGATGGAGGCCGTGGATGATCAGCAGGCCGGACACCAGCTCGTCGGAGGCGAGCGCTGCCAGCGTGTCGTCGTCGAGCTTTCCCTGCTCATCGAGGATTTCCAGGATCCGTTCCAGCCCCGAGCCGTACATGTCGGTGACTTGCCGTACCAGGTCCTCCGCCCGGCCGCGAGCCACCGCGCCGCCCGCTCCGAGGGCGTCAAGGAGCGTGCCTATCCGCTCGCCGGTTTGCAGCGGCCGGTCCCCGGCGTGCATGGCCTGTTACTCGCCGGTGAGGATCTGGGTGGGCGAGTGCAACTTGTCCAGGCTCTGGCCGTTGCCCAGGTACATATGGACGCCGCAGGGCAGGCACGGGTCAAAGCTGCGGACGGTCCGCATGATGTCGATGCCCTTGAAGTGCTCGCGGTCGTTCTCCTCGAAGATCGGCTGGCCCTGCACCGCGTCCTCATAGGGGCCGGGAATCCCGGCCGAGTCCGTCGGGCTGGCGTTCCAGGGGGTGGGCGGATAGGGATGGTAGTTGGCGATTTTGCCGTCGCGGATCACCATGTGGTGCGACAGGACACCGCGGACGGCCTCCGTGAAGCCGCAGCTGATGGCCTCGTCCGGAACCGTGAAGGTCTCCCAGGTCTTGGTCCGGCCGGCACGGATTTCCTCCAGGGCCTTTTCGGCGAAGTGCAGCGCTGCCGCGGCCGCGTAGGCCTGGAAATACGTGCGGGCCCTGTTGCGTTCCAGGGTGTTGCTCCACTGCGGAATGTTCCATTCGAAGGACACCGGGCCCTTGAGCGCCGTCTTGGGGAGGTTGATCTGGACGCTCCTTCCGGTCGCCTTGATGTAGCCGATATCCACCAGGCCGGCGAGCGCCGTGGCCCAGAGCCGTGCCAGGGGTCCTCCGCCGGTGTCCAGTGCCAGGTTGTCCTGGCCGTCGAACCAGCGCGGGGACATGACCCAGCTGTACTTCTCTTTGAGGTCCCTCTTCTGTGGCCTGGGGTTGGTGTGCTGGTTCCAGGGGTGGCGGCGGTCCACCGGGTTGCCCAGGGGATCGTGGGTCACGAACATCTCCTGGTCTTCCCAGTCCTCGTAGTAGGAGGACCCCAGCATGATCCGGATGCCCAGGTTGATCCGCACCAGGTCGGTGGTGACCAGTTTGCCGTCCACCACCACGCCCGGGGTGACGAACATCTTCCGGCCCCACTGGGTCATGTCCTTGTATTCGAAGTTGCAGTAGTCCGGGTCCTGGAGGGAGCCCCAGCAGCCCAGCAGCGTCCGGCGCAGGCCTACCTGTTCGTAGCCGGGCAGCGCCTCGTAGAAGAAGTCGAAAAGGTCGTCATGCATGGGGACCACCTTTTTCATGAATTCCACATACCGCATGAGCCGGGTGATGTAGTCAGTCATGAGCTGGATGGTGGCCACCGTGCCAACGCCGCCCGGGTAGAGCGTGGAGGGGTGCACGTGGCGCCCCTCCATCAGGCAGAACATCTCGCGGGTGGCACGGCTGACCTGCAGCGCCTCGCGGTAGAACTCCCCGGTGAAGGGGTTCAGCGAGCGCATGATGTCTGCGATGGTCCGGAAGCCGTGCTCGCCCTCATGGGGGGACCGGGTGTTTTCCGCCTTGGCCAGGACTCCGGGGTTGGTCTCGGACACCATCTTTTCGCAGTAGTCCACGCCCACGAGGTTTTCCTGGAAGATGTTGTGGTCGAACATGTACTCGGCCGCTTCGCCGAGGTTCACGATCCATTCGCCCAGGTTGGGCGGCTTCACGCCGTAGGCCATGTTCTGCGCATAGCAGGAGCAGGTGGCGTGGTTATCGCCGCAGATCCCGCAGATGCGACTCGTAATGAAATGGGCGTCCCGCGGATCCTTGCCCTTCATGAAGATGGAGTAGCCGCGGAAAATCGAGGAGGTGCTCTTGCACTCCACCACCTGGTTGTTCGCGAAATCGATCTTGGTGTAGATGCCCAGGCTGCCGACAATCCTGGTGATGGGATCCCAGGCCATCTCCACCAGGTTGTTGTTGTCCGTCCCGCTCCCGGACGGCGTTGGAATCGTTGAGGTCATGTTCTTCACCTGTCTGGAATTGGGGGTGGCTACCAGGTGCGCTGTGCGCCGGTTAGCAGTTCGCGTCCGGGCCGGCGCCACTTGGGCTCCTGGTCCAGCGTGTGGGTGGTGATGCCGCGCAACGCCCTGATGGCTGCGCCGTAGGGGCGGATGGTGCCGGTGGAGAGCTTGCCGCCGGGTGGCTCGTCCATAAACGGCATGAACTTGTCCGGGAAGCCCGGCATGGTGCAGCCGATGCAGATGCCGCCAACGTTGGGGCAGCCGCCGATCCCGTTCATCCAGCCACGCTTGGGCACGTTGCACTTGACCACCGGACCCCAGCAGCCGAGCTTGACGATGCACTTGGGGGAGCCGTATTCGGTGGCGAAGTCGCCCTGCTCGTAGTATCCCGCCCGGTCACAGCCTTCGTGGACGGTCTTGCCGAACAGCCAGGTGGGCCGCAGCGCATCATCGAGCGGGATCATCGGGGCCTGTCCGGTGGCCTGGTACAGCAGGTAGGTCATGGTTTCGGAGAGGTTGTCCGGCTGGATGGGGCAGCCTGGCACGCAGACAATGGGAATGCCAGCCTTGGATTTCCAGTCGTAGCCCAGATAGTCGGGGACTCCCATGGCGCCGGTGGGGTTTCCGGCCATGGCATGGATGCCGCCGTACGTTGCACACGTGCCGGCGGCGATGATGGCCGTGGCTTTGGGTGCCAAACGGTCCAGCCACTCGCTGGTGGTGATCGGCTGGCCGGTCTCGAGGTCGTTGCCGAACCCGCACCAGTAGCCGCCGGCGTCGTGCAGTTTTTCGTTGGGGATGGACCCTTCAACCACCAGGACAAAGGGCTCCAGTTCGCCGCGGTCCGCCTTGCGGAACCACTCGAGGAAGTCGTCCGCCCCTTCCTGGGGTCCGCACTCGAAGTCGATCAGAGGCCAGTGCATGGCGATGCGGGGCAGGCCGGGCAGCGCACCGAGGGCGATCTCCTCCACACTGGGCTGGGTTGCCGCGGTCAGGGCGACGGAATC
This sequence comes from Pseudarthrobacter adonitolis, assembly GCF_055412845.1. Taxonomy (NCBI): domain Bacteria; kingdom Bacillati; phylum Actinomycetota; class Actinomycetes; order Micrococcales; family Micrococcaceae; genus Pseudarthrobacter; species Pseudarthrobacter adonitolis. The sequence goes on from NZ_JBVAYW010000005.1 coordinate 173,139, forward strand.
GCCGTCGCAGCTCAACCCGGCGTTGATCCACAGCACGTGGATCAGCGTTTCTTCGGCCTTGAGGGAAGTTTCGGTAGGCATCGTTGGCTCTTTCCGCGGCCCGAGGGGGGCTCAGTGTGCGTCTGTCAGGGACTCTTCCAGAGACCCTGGCCGGGTCTCTGTCGGAGTAGTTCGGCCATCCAGCCAGTCATACCAGGCGGCAAGGCCGTCGCCGGTAGTGGCCGAGAGGACCAGGAATTGCGCGTGGGCGTTGAGGTGACGGATGCGGTGCAAGCACTCGTCGACGTCGAAATCAACATAGGGGAGCAGGTCCGACTTGTTGATGATCACCAGGTCAGCTGCGATGAACATGTGCGGGTATTTCTGCGGTTTGTCATCACCTTCCGTCACTGAGACGACTACTACTTTGGCTGCCTCGCCCAGGTCAAAAAGGGCGGGGCAGACCAAATTTCCCACGTTCTCGATAAACACGGTCGAACCCATCGGGGGATCGAGCGCGTCGAGTCCCCGGCGGAGCATATCGGCGTCGAGGTGGCAGCCCGCCCCTGTGTTGATCTGCACCACGGGCCGGCCGGCGGCGCGGATGCGTTCGGCATCGAGGGAGGTTTCCTGGTCACCTTCGATAACCCCGGCCTGCAGCCGGTCTCCCAGCTCCGTGAGCGTCCGCACCAGGAGCGTGGTCTTGCCGGCGCCTGGGGAACTCATCATGTTCATGGCCCGGACCTTCCGTCCCGCGAGCCAGCCACGGTTCCGTTCCGCGAGCAGGTCGTTCTTGGCCAGCAGGTTCTGCTCCAGGGAGATGAGCTCCGGCACGTGCGTGTGGCCATCGCTGTGGGGGTGGGAGTGCGCGTGCTCGTGCGTGTGTCCGTGATCTTGCGGGTGGCTGTGGGTGTGCCCGTCGTGCGTGTGCTCGCGCCCATCTTCGTGGGAATGCCCATGCACTTGCGCGCCAGGCACTTCAAGGGCGTAGACCCTTGGTGTCCCGTCCTCGCCGCAGCCGCACGTTGCGCACATCCGCTATGCCACCTCCACCGAAACGAGCTTGAGTTCGCGGCCGGTGACCACTTCGACGTCGGCGCTGCCGCACGGACACAGGAGGAACATGTCCGTCAGCGCGAAGTCGTTGCCGCACGTCCGGCAGTGCCCGCGGCCCTGCGGTTCATCGATCTGCAGCCGCGCCCCTGCCAAGGTTGTGCCCGCCGAAGCAACATCAAAACAGAAACGGAGGGCATCGGGGAGGACACCTGATAACGGGCCGATCCGAAGGTTGACGCCCGTGACTGCCTGACCGCCGGTCCTGTCCAGAACCGCGTCTATGAGGCTTTGTACGATCGAGAGTTCGTGCATCGGCTATGCCCCCTCCCTGTCAAGATAGGCTCGTCCCGGCCATAACGCAACCTAATTATTTGACAGCTGCGCACTCATCGAATCCGGGCGTATAGTCATGTCATTATTCTGCAATGACGCGGACGCCGGAGGCTCGGAATGAAGCAACCGGAAGCTGAAAGCAACACGCAGCCCAAGGCCCGGATGGGTCGGTCCGGGACCGCTTTGACCAGCCGGGAACGGGCATCGATCGGTGGCATGGCAGCGGTTGTGCTGCTCCTACATGCCGTGGGCTGGGGAGCGCTGCTGGTGGTTGTCGCACCGGAAAACCTTCCGGTGGGCTCGTCCGGCGTTTTCGGCGTTGGCCTGGGCGTTGCCGCCTACACGCTGGGGCTCCGCCACGCGTTCGACGCCGACCACATCGCCGCCATCGACAACACCACCCGGAAACTCGCGGGCGATAGCCAGCAGGGCGGTGGGCGCCGGGGCGGACGGCACAGCGGCAACGGGCAGGCACGAGTCGGACACAGGCCCATGACCGTGGGCTTCTGGTTCTCGCTGGGCCACTCAAGCATCGTCTTTGGCCTGTGTGCGTTGCTGGCGGCCGGAATCCGTAGCCTGTCGGATCAAGGGGGCGTGGTTTCGGGCGAAACGGAGGCAGGCCTGCAGATCTTCGGCACGGCAGTCTCGGGCGTCTTCCTGTACCTCATCGGTGTGCTGAACCTGGTGGTCCTCCTGGAGGTGCTCAAGTCGGCGCGGCGCCTGCGGTCCAGCCAGGACACCAGCGCCGGAATGGAAGATCACCCCGCCGGTGGCCTGATGACGCGGATCTTCGGTCGGTTGACGGGGCTGATCACCAAGCCCTGGCAGATGTACGGCGTGGGGCTGCTGTTCGGGCTGGGGGTTGACACCGCCACGGAGGTGAGCCTGCTGATCCTGGCCGCCGGTGCCGCCGCTTCGGCGCTGCCGTGGTACGCGATCCTCACGCTGCCGGTCCTCTTCGCGGCGGGTATGAGCCTGCTGGACTCCCTCGACGGCTGCTTCATGACCTTCGCCTACCGTTGGGCGCTATCCAAGCCGGTCCGCAGGATCTATTACAACGTGGTGGTGACGGGGCTGTCCGTTGCGGTTGCGCTGGGCATCGGCTCCGTGCAGCTGGTTTCCCTCCTGGTGGACAGTGCCGGGATCCGGTCCGGGCCGCTGGCGGTGATCGGCGGACTCGACCTGGCAGCCGTCGGATACACCACGGTGGCGCTGTTCATCTTCACCTGGCTCGTTGCCTTGGGCGTGTGGCGTTTCGGCCACATCGAGGAACGCTGGTCAGTGCCCGTCCCGGAGGGCGGCCCCGAGCAGCGGGACTAGCCGTACCAGAAGGCGGCCGGGATAGGGTTGAAGGCATGCCTTCGTTCCAGACCCGCCTGAAAATCACCGGACTGAAACCTGGCAACCCGCCGGAAGCTGTGATGGCCGCCGCTGTCGAGGCATTGGAGACCCGCCACCATGTGGAATCCAACCAGATCGAACTTGCTGCCGGCGTCCCCCAACTGAACCTCCGCTTCCTCGTGGAAGCCACGGAATGCCGCGGTGAGAACCAGCAGGCCCGCGAATCGGCAGCGATGATGCGCGACGCCGTCGAACGCGTTGCGCTGACCGGCTCGCTGATGGTGCTCCGCCGCAACCGCGGCCGCTGGGCCCCGATCTAGCTCAATCGCCGGGGGCGGGCTCGTCTACGGGCGAGCGGGTGCCGCGCCGGCGCGTCACGATGATTCCGACGACGGCGCCGATCACCAGACCCAATACCACGCCGATCAGCGAACTCGCCCAGAAGGGCAGCTTCGTTGCCGATCCGGTGAAGTAGCCCAGGCCGACCAGCCAGCTCGCCCAGAGGACCGCACCCAGGCCTGCGCAAAGGCTGAAGCCCCGTGCCGAAACGTCGGCGATGCCGGCCGCGGCCGACGTCGCCAGCCGCCCGCCCGGGATGAAGCGGGCGCCGATGATGGTCCCGTAGGTGGAGGAGCGGCCGGCCCTGGCAATGGCCTCATGGATGCCATGGTGGACTTTCCGGCCCCAGCGCCAGCGGTCCAGCACGTGGCTGAGCCGGCGTTTGAAAAGCTGGAACACCACCATGTCGCCGATCCAGGAAGCCGCCGCGGACAGCGCTGCCACCAGGAAGACGTTGGCCCGGCCTTCGGCAGAGAGGGCGCCTCCGGTGATGACCACCATCTCGGAGGGGATGGGCGGGAAGATGGCGTCGCCAAGAACCACGGGGATGATCCAGAAATAGATCGCCGCCCCCCAGCTGTCCGCGTTACCGAAGTCCATGGCCACAAAGTACCGCATTTTGGGGTCGCAGCACGGCCTTGGGCTGCGCGCTGTTCAGTAAGCAGCGCCTCAGTACCCGGCACCGATGTTCCGCCGGGTTGGCCGCGGAGCTTTTCCGGGAACTTCCTGCGGTTCGTGGCTGAGGTGCCGGGCTGCCAGGAAATACCAGTACGGCCAGGCGACCCACGCGGTGGCTCCCACGGCTATTCCGGCCCCACCGATGCCCCAGCGGATCCAGGCCGGCGCCTGTTCGACGGCGGCCAGCGCGGCCAGGGGCAACGCCACCACCAGGGCGCCGCCTATGAACTGTCCCAGTTTTGCCAGGCTGCGAGGATAGCCTCCGGACGTCAGCAGGGACCGGTGGGCCAGCAGGAACCAACCGGCCTGGACCACCATTGCCCCCACCGTGATACCGGTGGACACGTTGAAATCGAGCTTCTTTGCGACGAGGAGGAACGAGCTTGCCGATCCTGCGCCACTGGCCGCGACCACAAGCCACTTGGCCGCCTCGGAGGCGGGCGTCCGGCGCAGCCGCCGGTGGACCTGGACCACCACGGGGATGATCACCAGGTTGAAGACGCCTCCGGTGGCGTCGTTGATGGTGCCGAAGACATAGGGCCCGTTCTTTGGCACTTCGATGGCATACATGGCGCCGAGCGTTGCTACGCCCACGACACCGAGGCCCGCCGCTGCGTAGGCAAATTTGGCCGCCGTGCGGTCCCCGGGGATTTCGATGAGCGTGTCCATGAGTTGTCCTCGCCTTGTCGCGGACGTCAGTTCCGGAACCTTCCGGAACCTCTTGGATCTCGAGGGAACCGTCCCGGACACGCCGCGCCTACCCACAGGATATTCCTGCTCCGGCCTGTCATCCAGAGGCCTACGGTGGGAAACTGGCGGCATGCGCATCCAGGTTCTCCAGGGCGACATCACAACCCGTGCTGTGGACGCTATCGTGAATGCGGCGAACTCCTCGCTGCTGGGCGGCGGCGGTGTGGACGGGGCCATCCACCAGGCCGCGGGCCCTGAGCTGCTGGCCGCTTGCCGCGAACTCCGCGACACGGAACTCCCGCACGGCCTGGCGGTGGGGGCCGCAGTTGCCACGCCCGGTTACCGGCTCCCGGCGCGCTGGGTCATCCACACGGTAGGGCCCAACCGGCATGCCGGGCAGACCAATCCGGCGCTGCTGGTTTCCTGCTTCAGTGAAAGCCTGCGGCTGGCGGATTCGCTGGCGGCCGGGTCCCTTGCCTTCCCGGCGGTGGGCGGCGGAGTCTACGGCTGGCACGGGCGCCAGGTAGCGGAGGCCGCGTACGACGCCGTCACAGGGTTTGGTGCCTCACATCCGGCCAGCGCGCTCGAGTTGGTGGAGTTTGTGCTGTTCAGCCCGGAGATGGCGGAGGCCTTCCAAGCCTTGTTTGTGCAGCCTCGCTGAGCTCGAGCCCGCTGCGGTACTCCACGTGCTTTTTGCTGATGGGATCCACGAAACGGATGCCGCAGGCCAGGAGCTGCAGCGGTCTGGTGTAGTCGTCCGGAGCCTTGTCCAGCAGGTCAGGATAAAACGCGTCGTTCACGATGCCCAGCCCCAGTGAAGCCATGTGCACCCTCAACTGGTGCGTCTTGCCGGAGTGGGGCTCCAGCCGGTACCGCGCCAGGCGTGGCGCACCACCGTTGCCTGCGGCGTTGGTGGCAGTGGCACCTGCTGAAGCGCCGCCGTCGAACGATTCCAGCCGTTCGATCCGGGTCTCCGCGTTTGGCTCGCCCTCGATCACTTCTGCGAGCAGGTAGCTGCGGGACTTGGTCATCCGGTTCCGCACCACCACGGGGAAGTCGACGGCGGGGTAGCCGGCGGCGGGCTCCGCGGCGGATACGCACTCGTACTCCTTCTGCACCTGGCGCTTCTCGAAGAGGACCTGGTAGTTGCCCCGCGTCTCCGGGTTCGTGGAGAGCAGAAGGACGCCGGCGGTCATCCTGTCCAGGCGGTGCATGGGGATCAGGTCCGGCAGGTTGAGCTGGTTCCGCAGCCGGACCAGAGCCGATTCCTGGATGTAGGTGCCGCCGGGGGTGGTGGGCAGGAAGTGCGGCTTGTCCACCACGAGGAGGTGATCGTCTTGGTGCAGGATGCTGATTTTCACCGGGATGCGGGTCTCCGGCGGCAGCGTGCGGTAGTACCAGATGAAGGTGTGGTCCTCGAGCCTGGTGGCCCGGTCCAGGGGGACGCCGCCCTCGCCCACGATCTCGCCGGCGTCGAATCTGTCCTCGATGCCCTGCGGATCGATGTGGCCCCAGCGGTGCATCATGTAGTCCATCGCAGTGGTCCACGGCCCCTCGTCCGGCAGGCGCAGGCGGGTGGCGTTGACGCCGTCGCGCACGGGAAGGGGGGATTGCATCACCGGTCCATTCTACTTTGCCGGCTCCTTGGGCCCCGCCCGTGTCCGATTCGACGGTTCCCTGCACACTCGACGTCCAGCGCCGTCGATCCGGCAGGGAAACCGTCGAGTCGAAAGGCCGACGGAAAAAAAGTTCTTGACAATATAAGTTGTCGGTTGGCATGATGGAAACATGTTGGACATCGAAGTGATCGAGGACCCGGCCGCGGCGGAAGCGTCGCTGGACCCGATCCGGACGCGCATCCTCCGGGAGCTCGCCGTGCCAGGCTCTGCGACGCAGCTCGCCGCCAAGGTGGGACTGCCGCGGCAGAAGGTCAACTACCACCTCAAAGCCCTCGAGCGGCACGGACTGGTGACGCTGGTGGAGGAGCGGCGCAAGGGGAACGTCACCGAGCGCGTCCTCCAGGCGACGGCGGCCTCCTACCTGATTTCGCCGGTGGCGCTCGCTTCTGTGGCCCCGGACCCGCACCATTTCTCGGACCGCTTCTCGGCCTTCTGGCTGCTGGCGCTCGCCGGGCGGATGGTCCAGGAAGTGGGCAAGCTGATCGCCGGCGCCGCGGCGGCCAGGAAGAAGCTCGCAACGTTCGCGATCGACGGCGAAGTCACCTTCCGCACGGCAGCGGACCGCGCCGCTTTTGCCGAGGAGCTCGGCGTTGCGGTGACCCGCCTGGTGGACAAATATCACGACGGCGGCGCGGGCTCCGGCCCGGGCGGCACCTCAGCAGGCGGCACTTCGGCAAGTGGCGGGCGGAAGCATCGGCTCGTCGTCGCGCTCCACCCCGTTCTCAAGACCCCCATCAAACGCCTTTTAGCCAAGGAGCAGGACAATGACTGACAACCGTAAATTTGAGATCGTCTACGACACCGAGCTGCCCGGCACGCCCGAGCGCGTCTGGGAGGCCGTCACCAACGCCACTCCCGCCTGGCTGTTCCCGAATGACGGCTGGGATTCGGTCAACACCGTGGAGGAACACCCCACGCATCTGGTCAACCGCATGGAGGGCCCGGAGGGCTGGTTCAACCAGCTGGAGCACGTCCTGGAACCGCTCGACGGCGGCCGCGCCCGGCTGCACTATGTCCACAGCGGGATCTTCGCGGACAACTGGGATGAGCAATACGACGGTGCCAGCCGGCACACCGAGTTCTACCTCCACACCCTGGGCCAGTACTTGAGGTATTTCGACGGCAAGCCGGTGGTGTTCACGGACATCCAGTCTCCCGCGGCATCGCAGGCCCCGGACGGTTTTGAACGCCTGAAGAAGGCGCTGGGCGTGGACTCTGCCGAGCAGGGTTCCGTGGTTGAGCTGAAACTCGACGGCGTGGGGCGGCTGTCCGGGGAGGTGGACTTCTCCAACGAGCACTTCCTAGGATTGCGGACGTCGGATGCGATGTACCGGTTCTTCGGCCGCAATGCCTTTGGCGCGCCGGTGGGCATGACCGTCCACAACTTCGGTGGCAGCGGTGACTCTTCAGCGACCGCCGAGGCCTGGGGCAGCTTCCTCGAAAAGGTCTACGCGTAAAAGTTCCTAGGGCAGGCTTCGTTCTCGACTCGCAAAATACCTGACGCAGTGGAAATTTCACTCGCGTCAGGTATTTTGCGTCGCGGGAGAATCTGCGCCGCGAAAAGGAGTTTCAGGCGGCCCAGCCGCGGGCGACGGCATCCAGGGCTGAGCCGTACACCGCGGCCCAGTCTGCGTCCGGCGGGCCCACCTTTGCCAGTTCCAGGCTCACCAGGCCGTGGACCTGGCCCCAGATTGCGACGGCGACCATTTCCGCCGGTGCCTGCAGTACAGTGCCCGCGGACTGGGCGGCCGCCACGGCTTCCATCAGGGGCTCCATGGCAGCGGCGGCAGCTTCAGGGCTCGGCTGGCAATCGACGTAGGCGGCCAGGGCGCCCCCGAACATCAGCCGGTAGAGCGACCGATGTTCCAGCGCCCAGGTCCGGTAGGCCGCGCCGAGTCCCCGAAGCCCGCCCGGGGCCGCGGCCGCCTGTGAGTCGCGGAATGACCGGAACCCGTCGTCCACGACGGCGGTCAGAAGCTGGGACTTTCCGCCGAATAGCGAGTAGACGGCCGTGGTGGACGTTCCGGCAGCTGCTGCCACATCCCGCAGATTCACGCGCGCGGGACCGTCGCGGTCCACCAGGTCGGCCGTGACGGCCAGCAGGTCCTGCCTGAGGGAATCGTTATGCACAACGGGTCTTGCCATGGGGTCCATTGTTTCATAACATTGTTTCGTAACCACGTTATGAAACAATGTTATGAAACTTACAACCTGAGGAGTTCCCATGGCGCAGAAGGTATTTCCGGGCCGGTACACCGCTGACCCGGGCCGCAAATCAGTGACGGTCTTCCTGATCGGCATGCGGGCGAACCGTTGGTGGAAGGTTGGGACCGTCGGCAAGGTGGCTGTCGCCATGCCGCGGATGCTCCAACACCTGGCCGCCGACCCCGCGGCAGGAATGCTCGGATATGAGCAGTGGTTCGGGCGCACCACGGTGTTGCTTAGCTACTGGGAGAGCCCCGAGCACCTGCGAACGTTCGCCGCGGACCGGGAGTCCCCTCATCTGGAACCCTGGCGCCGATTTATGAAGGAACTCGCCGGGACCGGCGACGTCGGCGTGTGGCATGAGACGTACCAGGTGCCCGCCGGCGGGATCGAGGTTGTCTACAGCGGGATGCCGCAGTTCGGGCTGGCCAAGGCTACGGAGCATGTCCCCGTCGGGGCCGGGACCAACACCGCAAAGCAGCGGATGGGCCGGAGCGCAGGGCGCGGTAATGACGCCGCTTGATCCCGTAACGGCATCATGTCCCAAAGGCGATGTGTCCGGCGCCCAGCAACGGCGGTGTACACGCCCTGGCAAACGGTACAAGGGCGTTCAGGTGCGCCCGCGCGTCACGCGATAGCCAGGGCCGGCGCGTTCTTCAGGGTCCGGCGGAGCTGCGGGGCGGCGTCGAGCCGGTGTTGGGCTGAGCGCAGGGCCAGGACGGCGGTCTCCAGCTGCCCCGGTGGCAGAGTGAACGGCACCCGGAGGTAGTGTTCGAACGCGCCGCCGATGCCGAAGCGAGGCCCAGCGGCCAGTCGGATGCCAAAATCCGGAGCGATCACCGTCAGCGCAGTGCTGACCGGTGCGGGCAGCCTGCACCAGACGGACAGGCCGCCGGCCGGGTGTCCCGTTTCCCACTCCGGGAGGTGTCCGGCGAGGAGTTCCAAGAGTGCGGCGCGGTTGTCCCGGAGGGCGCTTAGCCGTGCGGGAAGCGGCTCGTCGAGGGCTCGGACCAAGTGGGCGGCCGCCAGCTGTTCCATGACCGGTCCGCCCAGATCCAGGGACGTTCGTGCCGCCGCAAACCGCTGGATCATGGCTTCGGAGGCGCGGATCCAGCCCGTGCGGAGGCCGCCCCAGTGGGATTTGCTGAGGGAGCCGATGGTGACCACCGCGGGACTGAAGGCTGCCACGGGACTGGTTTCGGCGCCGTCGAGGTTCAGTTCGCGGAGGGTCTCGTCAACCACCAAAACCGTCCCCGCCGCCGCGGCCGCCCGGACCAGTTGGCGGCGCTGGACGTCGGGCATCAGCTGCCCGGTGGGGTTGTGGAAGTCCGGCACCACGTACGCCATCCTGGGACGCTGCTGAGTCATGGTGGCCTGCAGTGCGTGCATGTCCCAGGCCAAGGCGGGCGGACCGCCGTTGGCTCTGTCAGTGCCGGCGCCGTGGGCTGCGGTGAACGCCACCGGAATGGCCCGGCAACCGGCCGCGCGGATGGCATCGAGGGCGTTCGGGTAGCTGGGGTGTTCCACCAACACCCTGTCCTGCCGGCCCGCTACGGCGCGGATGATGATGTTCAGGGCGTGCTGTGCGCCCGATGTCACCAGGATTTGTTCGGCGGTTGTCGGCACGCCGGCCGCCGCATAACGTGCCGCCACCGCCTCGCGCAGGGGGAGCAGGCCCATGGCGCTGTAACCGAAGCCCGGCAGCAGTGCGGGAAGTTCGGTGAGGGCTGCCGCGAACGCGCGATGTACCACCTCACCGCTGGCAGGCAGCGATGCGTAGGCGAGGTCGATCAGCCCCTCCGGTGCCGCGATCCCGGGAGATGTTGTTCCGGGTGTCCGCCCCGTGGTTGTAAGGCCCGGGTCCGTGAGTACCGTGGTACCCAGCGGCGTCAGACGCGGAATCCGCGTCCGGCCCCTGCTGCCTTGCCCGCTGCTGAGGAAACCCTGCTCGCGGAGGTGCGTATAGGCGGCCGTTACGGTGGTGCGGCTGACGCCCAGCGCCTCAGACAGGGCCCGCTCGCTGGGCAGCGCCGTGTCCAGGGCCACCCGGCCGTCCAGGACCAGGAGGCGGACGACGTCGGCCAGCTCGCGGTAGGCCGGTGCGACGCCGAGGTTCCACTCGCCCAGGAGACGAGCCAGTGCGGACGGGTTCAGCGAAGAGGACATGATGCCAGTATCTCAAACTGGCTATGTATTTCAATGCCAGTTTTCTGTCAGGGTTGTCGTTATGTTGACCCGCAGAATCCTCCAGCTCTTTATCGGCCTCGCCATGTACGGCATCTCCCTGGCTATGTTTATCCGGGCCGGACTTGGACTGGATCCGTGGGATGTGTTCCATCAGGGGGTGGCCGGCAGGACGGGGCTGAGTATCGGAGTGGTGGTCATCATTGTGAGTTTCCTGGTGCTGCTCCTCTGGATCCCGCTCCGGCAGTGGCCAGGGTTCGGTACCCTCTGCAACGCCGTGCTGGTGGGCGTTTTCGCGGACATCGGCCTGGCCTTGATCCCCGCGTTCTCGCATCTGGGCGGCCAGATCGGCATGCTTGCAGGCGCAGTGCTGTTGAACGGCATCGCGTCCGCCTGCTACATCGGCGCACGGTTCGGTCCGGGCGCCAGGGATGGGCTGATGACCGGGCTGGCTCGGCGCACCGGCTGGTCCGTGCGGGTCTCGCGCACCCTGATCGAAGTTGTCGTGTTGGGAGTGGGCTGGCTGCTGGGCGGTTCCGTGGGCGTGGGCACCGTTGTTTATGCCCTCGGCATCGGGCCGCTGGTGCAGCTGCTGCTCCCGCGGTTCATGGTGCCCGCAGCGCTTCCGCCCGAACCTGCAGTCCTCGAACCGGGCGGTGGCGAGTTGGCCGCTGGCGAGTTGGACACTGCCGAGTTGGACACTGGCGAACCGGTCGTCGTCGAACCCGTGGCCAGGACTTCCTAGGACAGGACGCTTAGGGCACCACTGGCTGGCACTGCGGGCAGAAATAGATGTCCCGTTCCTCCTCGCCGTTGGGTTTGCCCAGCACGCCGCGGCGGAGGGGGGTCCGGCATTTGAGGCACGGCTGGTGTTCGCGCCGGTAAACCCAATAGCCCGGACGGCCCGCCATCCGCCCCACGGGCATGCCTCGCGGATTGAGGACGGTCACCCGGCGTCCCGGGCCCACGTTGGCTTCGAGCAACTGCTTGGCATCCGTCATCAGGGTCCTGAGGTCGGAGACAGCTGAGACCGGAGTCGCCGGGTGCACGCCGGACAGGAAGCAGGCTTCGCAGCGATAGATGTTGCCGATGCCCGCCAGGTTGCGCTGGTCCAGCAGGGCGACGCCGATGGGTACGTCGGGTGCCGCGCAGATCCGCTGCTCTGCTTCGGCCAGGTCCCAGTCCGGACCCAGCAGGTCCGGGCCCAGGTGGCCCACAATGGTGTCCTCGTCCGAGGTGCGGACCACTTCCACGATACCCAGGGAAAATCCGACGGCGTCTGCCGCCGCTGTGCGCAGCACGCACCGGGCAGTGAATCCCGGCTTCCGCCAGCGTCCACCCGGCGGATAGACCTGCCAAGCGCCCTCCATTTTCAGATGCGAGTGGATAGTGAGTTTCCGCTCGTCCGGTCCCACCACGCGCATCAGGAGGTGTTTGCCGCGCGGGACCACTTCCTCCACGGTCCAGCCGGCCAGGTTGAGCGTGGCGAACCTCGGCACGCGGAAGTCCGACCCCGTGAGCGTCTGCCCCGCCAAGGCCTTGTGCAGTTCGGCGGCGGCCCGCCAGACGGAATCACCTTCAGGCACGGATCCTCAGACCCTTGGGCGTGGAGTATGCCCCGGCGGCGGCGAGTGCGCTTGCTACCGGTGTGTCCAGGATGCCGTGGCCGTTGACTTTCTCCATGATCAGCTTGTCCACCGCGCCCCGGGTGACCACACCCACCAAGGCTGCCCCCGCGGCTGACAGCACGGCCCTGTCCTCGCTGAAGGACAGCAGCGTTTTACCGCCCCGTTCCACGTAGAGGACCAGGGCGCCGTCCACCATAACCACCAGCGCGCCGGCTTTCCGCCCAGGCCGATGCCCCGTCCCGGCTTCCTCGTTGAGCGCCGGCCACGGGAGCGCCGCGCCATAGGGGTTAGCGGGATCCGTGGCCGCAAGGGCCAGCGCCATTGGCTCGGGCTTGGCGAGCTGAGTGTCCTCGGAATAGGAGCGCAGCCGGTCCACGGTTGCGGGGACAGCGAACTGTGCGGCCCCGAGGTGCTCGATGAAGTACCCGCGGCGGCAGCGTCCAGCCTCCTCCAGCCGGGCCAGCACCTTGTACATCAGGCCGAACCCACCCAGGATCTGCTCCGCCATGACCGATCCCCGCGTCACCACGCCATACCGGTCCAGCAGCAGTTCAGCGGTGGCACGGGCGTGGATGGTGGCGTCGAGTTCGGGAGAGGGCAGGGCAGACCAACGCCCCGCGGCCAGCGGGGGTGTCGCCGCCGTGCCCGACAACGAGCCGTACCGTCCGCCGCCCAGCGCAGGGGAGCTCAGTCCCGGGGAGCCCAACCCGGGCGATCCAAGTAGGCCAGAGCCGTGCGAGCGACCGAGCCGGCTCAGCCTGGGGGCACGGGCGCGGGGCGAGCGGGCCACTTGGCGGTGCGCCGTGTGGCCGCCGGCGATGAGGGCGCGGACAGGGGCGAAGGTGTCGCCGGTGATGCGGCCCGCCCACGCCAGATCCCACAGCGCGGACACCACTTCCTGGTCGCTGAGCACCGAGTCCATGCCACCGGCAACGTCCTTCAGTTGGCGGAAGAAATAACCGCCGCCGTTGTTCCTCAGGTGGTCAAGCAGCCGTTGCTGCGAGTCTCCGGGTTCATATTCGACGGCGGGATTCAGCGTCAGTTCGGCGGAATCGGCCAGGTGGAGGCTGACCCAGCCGTCGTTTCCAGGCAGCGCTCCGGCCCCGGACCAGAGGAGCTCACCTGCGGCCATGAGCTCGTCGAGCATGGCGGGCTGGTAGTTCGAAACCCTGCTGGCCAGGACCAGTGGCTCCCACGCCGAAGCAGGTACCGGCACGCCGGAAAGCTGGTCGATCGCGGTGACAATACCGTCCAGACCCCGCAGGGACGGCTGCCCGCGCCCGGCGCCCGGCGTACGGACATGCTGCCAGGCCGGCAGGAAACGCCCATAGGCTGCGGCGTCCACGGGTTCCACTTCGGCGCGCAGTGCTGCGAGCGAACGACGCCGGAGCTTGCGGAGCACTTCGGCATCGCACCATTCGCTGGTGGTGGGGGCGGGAAGGTGCGTCTGCGTGGATTCTGTCGGGAACGGCTGAGCCGTTTGGACATTCTCAACCGGTGTTTCGTCCAATGGCCCATAGCTGGCCACCTGTTCCGGCGGGGCGGTGTGCGGGCGGAACTCGCCTTCCACCACCCGGCCGTCCGCGGCGAGCCGTTTCAGCGCAGTGCTGACCACGGCGACGCCGAGCCCCAACCGGGCCGCGGCCTCCGCCGAGGTGAAGGGTCCGTGCGTACGCGCGTACCGGGAAACCAGGTCGCCCAGGGGGTCTGCCACCGGTTCGATGAAGGCAAGGGGAACGCCCATGGGCAGCGGAACGCCGATGGCATCACGAAGCCGGGCGGCATCCTCGACGGCGGCGTAGCGCTCAGCCCCGCCGATGTTGACCTTGATGGCCCGGTTGGCCCGCAGCAGTGCGGTCAGGTGCGTCGTGGCCAGTGGGGTATCGGCATGCTGGGTTTCGACAGGCTCAACCACGGGCGCAGCCTCCAATCGTGCGGCGACTTCTTCCGGGGTCAGTGGACCCAGCAACCTGAGAAGATCGGCGACGCCTTCCATGCCTCTGGCCCGGCGGTCCGGCGCAAGGCGCTGGAGTTCAAGCTCGGTGGCGTCGATGACCTTCGCGTCGAGCAGTTCGCGGAGCTCAACGCGGCCGAGCAGCTCGTTCAGGAGCGTTGAGTCCAGGGCCAGGGCTGCGGCCCGGCGCTCGGCCAGGGGCGAGTCGCCTTCGTACAGGAACTGGGCCACATAGCCGAACAGCAGTGACTTGGCGAACGGCGACGGCTGCTGCGTGGTGGTCTGCACGATCCTGAGTTCGCGGCGTTCCACCGAGGCCGCAATGTCCTTCAGGGCCGGAAGGTCGTATACGTCCTGGAGGCATTCGCGGACGGTTTCCAGCACGATGGGGAACGTGGGGTATTTCCGTGCGACGTCGAGCAGCTGCGCGGACCGTTGGCGCTGCTGCCAGAGGGGCTGCCGCTTGCCGGGAGTTTGCCGGGGCAGCAGCAGGGCACGCGCGGCGCACTCCCGGAAACGCGAGGCGAAGAGCGCACTGCCGCCCACCTCGGCCGTGACAATTTGCTCCAGCTCATCGGGATCAAACAGGAACAGCTCGGCACCGGGCGGCTCGTCCTCCATCATGGGAACCCGCAGCACGATGCCGTCGTCAGCCGCCATGGCCGACCCGTCCATGCCGTACCGCTGGTGCAGTCGCTGCCCGACGGCGAGTGCCCAGGGAGCGTGCACCGGCATCCCGAACGGGCTGTGCAGGATCACCCGCCAATCGCCCAGCTCGTCATGGAAACGTTCCACCACCAGGGTGGTGTCGCAGGGGACCACCTCGGTGGCGAGCTTCTGTTCACTGAGGTACTGGATCAGGTTGTTCGCGGCGAATTCATCCAGCCCGCTGGCCTTGCAGCGTTCGGTGGCAGGGCCGACGTCGGACGCGGACAGCTCACGCACGAAGGCGCCCAGCGCACGGCCCAGGTCAACGGGCCGCCCCAGCGAGTCACCCTTCCAGAAGGGAAGTTTGCCGGGCTGGCCAAAGGCGGGGGAGACCAGGACGCGGTCATGAGTGATGTCCTCGATCTTCCAACTGGTGGCGCCCAGCGCAAAAATGTCACCCACCCGGGACTCGTAGACCATCTCCTCGTCCAGTTCGCCCACGCGACGGCCGCCCTTCGCGGGCGACGCGGCGGGTTTGCCATCAGCGCCCGGCGCACCGGATCCTTCCACCTCGGTGCCGATGATGTACACACCGAAGAGGCCGCGGTCTGGGATGGTGCCGCCGGACGTCACGGCAAGCCGTTGGGCCCCGGGCCTGCCTTCGATGGTTCCGGCGTTCCGGTCCCAGATGATCCGGGGCCGCAGCTCGGCGAATTCATCGGACGGATACCGGCCGGCCAGCAGGTCAAGGGTTGCCTCGTAGGCGGACCGGGGGAGGGACGCGAACGGGGCGGACCGCCGGACAGTGGCGAACCATTCCTCTACATCGATGCTGCCCAGGGCGGTGGCCGCGACGGTCTGCTGGGCCAGGATGTCCAGCGGATTGGCCGGGACAGAGAGCCGCTCGATCTTCCCCTCGAGCATCCGCTCCACGGTGATGGCCGTGTGCACCAGGTCTGCCCGGTGCTTGGGAAACAGCACTCCCTGCGAAATTTCTCCCACCTGGTGACCGGCGCGGCCCACACGTTGGAGTCCGCTGGCCACCGACGGCGGTGATTCCACCTGCACCACGAGGTCCACGGCGCCCATGTCGATGCCGAGTTCCAGGGACGAAGTGGCCACGACGCAGCGCAGGCGGCCGGACTTGAGGTCGTCCTCAATGATCGCCCGTTGGTCCTTGGAAACGGAGCCGTGGTGGGCGCGGGCCAGCAGGGGATCGGCTCCCGCCGTGCTGCCGGCCTGGGCCATCATGTGGGCCGGCGTTGCGGTGGAAGCGGGAACGGAAGCAGAACTAAATACAGGGGCGCCGGGCGGAAACCCGGGGTCTGCAGCACCAGCGGCAGGCGAGTCCCAGCCGCCGCCGACGGCGATCAGTTGCCGTTCGGCGTAGATCTCATTAAGGCGGGCGGTGAGGCGCTCCGCAAGCCGGCGTGAGTTGGCGAAAACGATCGTGGACTGGTTGGCCAGCACCAGGTCAACGATCTTTTCCTCCACATGGGGCCAGATCGAGGCCTGAGGCTGCAGCCCTGACGCGGGACCGGAGTCGAAGGCGCCCGCGGCGCCCGGGAGATCCGACATGTCCTCCACCGGGACGGCCACGGTGAGGTCCCAGTTCTTCCGCGACGGCGGGGACACGATTTCCACAGGCGCGGAACCGGCCAGGAACTGAGCCACGAGCTCGCGGGGCTCCACGGTGGCGGAGAGCCCGATCCGCTGGGCGGGCTTGGGTAGCAGCGCATCCAGCCGTTCCAGGGAGACCGCCAAGTGCGCGCCACGCTTGGTTCCGGCGACGGCATGGACCTCGTCAACGATGATGGTGTCCACCTCGGCGAGGGTCTCGCGCGCCTTGGAGGTGAGCATCAGGAACAGCGATTCCGGCGTGGTGATGAGGATGTCCGGCGGGTTGCTCAACAGGGAGCGACGGTCCGCCGTCGTGGTGTCACCGGACCGGACCCCCACGGTGATCAGGGGTGCCGGAAGTCCCAGCCGCTTGGCAGTCTGGGTGATCCCGATCAGGGGCGAGCGGAGGTTGCGTTCCACGTCCACGCCGAGGGCCTTCAGCGGCGAGATATACAGGACGCGGGTCTTGCGTTTGAGCGGACGGGGGCGCTTTCCTTTGACGGGCGCTTTGACGGGCGCTTTGACTGTCCCCTTGAAGGGCCCACTGACCGGCACAGCATCCAGGCCGGGCAATTCCGGGTCAGGGGCCGGCGCGTCAACTAGCAAACGATCCAGGGCCCAGAGGAACGCCGCGAGGGTCTTGCCTGAACCGGTGGGGGCCACCACCAGCGCGTGCGAGCCGGACGAGATGGCGTTCCAGGCTCCGGTCTGGGCAGGTGTCGGCTCGGCAAAGGCGCCCAGGAACCAGTCCCGTGTGGGCCGGCTGAAACGGCCCATGGGAGTGCCGGGAAGGACGTCCGGCTCCGCTCCCGGCGGTTGGTGCTCCTGCATTCCTCCATCATGCCCTACCCCACCGACAGTATTGCCGGCCCCTCTGGAGGCGCGGATCAACCCTGCTCGAGCCTCGGAAGATCCCTGGTGGCGGGTCCTTCGAGAAGCTTGCCGTCGGGGCTGAAGCGCGAACCGTGGAGGGGGCAGTCCCAGGTCAGTTCGCTGTCGTTCCAGTGGACAATCCCGCCCAGATGCGTGCAGACGGCGGAGAGCCTGCACGTGGTGCCGTCCACTGTGGAGACCGCCGCCGGCCGGGCGCCGTCGCGGTAAACCTTCGCGTCGCCGTCGGCCGGTACGGGACCTCCGGCGGTTGAGCCCATCGAAACCCCGGTTTCGATGGGCTCAACCGCCGACTTGCCAATCGCCAGCTTCCCCCAGTCGGTGGCCAGCCGCGCCGCCACGCCCGCGTTTACGGCGACGGCGGTCAGCGCCCCGCCAGGGGACGTCACGCGGTGATGGATCGTGTTGGCCCAGCGGAGGCTGCCGCCGAGCACGTCCGCGGAGATGCCCAGGGCGGCGGCCACCGCGTTGGTCATGCCCCATTTGTTGTAACCGGTGCCGACGAAGATGTGGCCCCGGCCCCGGGGCAGTTTGCCAAAGAAGGGCATGAGGTTCGTGGCCTGGTAGTCCTGGGCCGACCACGTGTGGGTGGCTACCGCGCCCGGGAAGTGCCCGGTAGCCCAGTCCAGCAGACCCGACAGATGGGACTTTTCCGATTCGGTCCGCCCCACCTGATGCCCGTGCCCGCCGACCAGCAGGAACTTGCGGCCGTCAGCCTCATAGTCGCGCAGCGAATGGGTGGGTTCCTCGGCGGAAAGGTACATTCCGGGCGGCGCGGTGACTCCGGCGGGCAGTTCCAGGGCCGCGGCGTAGGAGCGCAGGGGCTTGAGTTTGGTGAAGTAGAGCCCGCGGTCCAGGACGGGGATTCCGGTGGCCAGAACCACGTCGTTGGCGGTGACAGTGCCCTGGTCCGTGTGGACAGTTAATGGTCCGCTCCCGGAGACATTCCGCAGCCGGGTCCCGCCCACTACGCTGCCGCCGCGGGCCCGGACGTCCCTTAGTAAGGCACCCATGACGTCCATGGGATTGATCTGGGCCTGATCGGTCAGCAGGAGGGCGCCTTGGATGGGGAATGGGAGGCGTGCATCGCGCACGTACTCGACGTCCAGGCCGGCGGTGGTCGCTGCGCCGAGTTCCTCAAGCAGGCGTTCGGTCCCCTGGGCGGTGGTGGCGTACGTGTAAGCATCCCGGGGCTGATACGGCACGTGGTGTTCGTCGAGGTAGCGGAGCAGCCACGACTGCCCCTCCCGGTTGGCCTCCACATAGGCCCCAACCTGCTTCTGCGCATACTGCCTAGCCAGGCCGGACAGGACTGTCCCCTGCAGCAGACTGACTTTCGCCGTTGTGTTTCCCGTGGTCACGGCCCCGGGAAACCTGGCGTCCAGGACCAGGACTCGCTGCCCGGACCTGGCCAGCAGCAGTGCGGTGACCAGCCCGGTCAGCCCTGCCCCCGCCACCACGGTGTCGTAGCTGCTGCCTGCCTCGAACGTGTCAGAGCTGAAGGATTGCCCGCGGTCCAACCAGAACGACGTCATGGAAACTAAGTGTACTTATCATGGCCCGTCGGGCCCAGAGCATCAGGCGGGCTGGAAAGCTCCGACGCTCAGGAGGGTGATGTTGGCGTTGCTGCACGCGCTGGTGGGCTGCGGCAGGAACAACGACGCCGTGTCTTCGGGCGGGTAGATGCGGTAACCGGCCGCGTCCGTCAGCATGCAGTCGCTGTAATTCGCGGCCTGGGTGTAGCGGAGCACGGCGGATCCGGTCTGGCCCGGCGCAAGCAGGACGTCCGCTACGAGGGTGGCTTCGTCGCGGGTCGCCGCCGCGCCAATCGGTGCACCGTCGGCGTTGGCGGCCAGCGACACCCCCGGGTAGCCCTTGAGCAGGCAGGGCGCCGTGCCCGTATTCGTGAGGTTCAGCTTCATGTAGACGCTGCCCGCCGCGCCCCCGCCGGACGCATCGGTAGCCGCCGACAGTGTGGCCGCTTTACAGAGCGCGGGACCGGCCTGAGTGGTGCCGGACGACGACGGCGACTGGGACGCGTCCGGAGACGCCGGCGTGGTGGACGGGCTGGCGGAGTTGGTCCCCGGCGTCGTCCCCTGCGCCTGCGGCTGGCTCGGTCCGCAGGCGGTGAGCATCAGCGCCGCCGCCGCGACCGCCGTCGTAATAACAAACCCTAGTGAAATGCGCTGAGACGTCATGGCACCACCCTTGTTGCTGCTGTGACGGGAGTCAACGATGCCACGGGCAGGCGGGACGATTTGATGCCCGGATCGTGATCATCCGGGCATCAAATCCCGCGATGTTACGTGGCGGATTCCTGCCGGCGTTTTGAGCTGCTGCGAGCGAAGGCCACCCCGCCAAGGGCGAGTCCGCCGAGACCGGCAGCAAGTCCCGCCCAGCTGCGGGCGTCCGCGCCGCTGTCAGTCACCGCAGCTGGCTGCTCGGTGGCCGGCGGTTCGCTGGCGTGCGCCGCGGAAGCAGCGGCGCCGTGGCCGTCCGCGCTCGCCGTTTCGGTGATGGTGATGGACGGCGCAGGCGCCTTCAGGGAGTGCGGGTCCTGGCCGTCCTTGGCGATCTCCGACCAGTCAGTCTGCCCGGTTTCGCACGACTGCAGCGTGGGGAAGTAGAGCGTGGAGCCGGCCGCGTCGGGGAGCTTGACCGACAGCACCAGGGCATCGCGCAGCTCGTGCTCCAGCGGAGCCTTGGCCGTGTACACAATCTGGCTGGTGCGCTTGGTGATGGACGTGCCGTCGGCCAGTTTCTTCGGCTCAGCGAGCTGCTCGGTCACTTTTTCCACAGTCCAGTTGGGGTTCACCGTGGGCTGGGCGTCGTTGAGTTCGGCCGGCAGGGTGACGGCCACCTTGGTGGTGCCGGACTCCTCGCAGCCGTGCGGGATGCCGAAGGTGAGCAGGGCGTAGGAATTTGCGTCCGTCTTGTCCGGGGTGACGCCGACGTGGGCCGACGCGCCTGCTGCTGCGGCCAGGATCAGGGCGGCTGCGCCGCCGGCGGCTGCCGCCGCGGTGAGGGTACGGCGAAGGAATGTGGTGGTCATGGGGTTGCCTTTCGGACGCACGCCGGATGGGGGCGTGCGGAAGTACGGGGTGGGGCCCGCGGCCTGCGGAAGTGCGGTGCGGGCGGAGTTAGGAAAGTACGACGGCGGAAGGCGGGCCGCGCCGGCTGTGTTGCCTGAGGTTCCGCCAGGGGCGGAGGGGGAGAACCGCCGGTGGGCCAGGCACCGCACGCGGCGTGCCGGCGTCGGACGGTACTGCTTCGGGGAGCCGGACGAGGGGCCTCAGCCACGCGGCCAGTGCCCATAGTGCGGCTTCACCCTTGGCAAGCAGGAGGGCGCACGCGGCGGTTGCGAGCGCGTGGGTCAGGAGCATCAGGATGCCCGCGGATCCGGAATCGTGGACGTGTCCTGAAGCCGCGATTACTGGTGCGGCGGAGCCGGCAAGGTGGGTGTTATGGAGCCCGGAGGCAGCAGCGCTCACAGCCGTGCCCGACGAACTGAATGCAGTGAAGGCTTCGTGCAGGATGAACTGTCCCGCGCCGAGGACCGTGAGCATGTTCGGAAAATTGAGCCGCAGCCTCGTGGCGGTGGTGGCCGCGAGCACTGTCAGTGCGAGCACGGCCAGCAGGATGCTTGGGGAGGGAAGGTCGCCGCCGCCAGCCACGTGGGCACCGGCGGCAAGAGTCAGGATTCCCGTGGAGAGGGACGCAGCACGGAGGAAATGGAAAGGTGGCCGGGCATGGTTGGCGCGCACGGATCCTCCTTATTTCGGCCGCCGGTGACGGGCACCAGCTGCGTTATTCGAGTGTTCTTAGGCGACGTTCAGATTCTACCGGTCGTTGGGCGGTCGACCGGTCCGCGATGGGCCGTGCAGGGCGATCACGTTGGACATGGATTCTGTGGCGTCGGATGGCTCGTCTGCTAACTTCAAGAAGCCCATGGCCAGATCGAGGCACTGGATGGCCACCGGGGGAACGCGGTAATCCGTTGCCGCCTCCACCAATCCCAGTTCGGCGAGCAGGGACAGCTTCTGCTGTGCCTGCAGGGCTGCGAACGACGCGTAGATTTCCTCAAGTGCTATGTCCTTGAGTTCGGAGTCCTCAAATTCAGTGTCCTCGAGGTCTGGGTCCTCGAGAAAGGCGCCCTCAAGGTCCGGTGTCGCCATCCTGGCGAGTTCCGCCACGGGCATCGGTTCATCGGTGGTGCCATAGGTGAGGACGGCCGGCAGTGCCCCGGCCACCGCTTCCTGGTCCCACACCTGGTCCGCGTCGGTGAGTACTCCGACCAGGAGGACCACCGACAGCATCCGGCGGATGTGCAGCCGTTCCTCGATCCTCGTGCTGTTCCAGGCGGCCACTTCCGGGCCGGGAGTGGCTTTGGTGGATCCGAGCCTGATCAGGCCTGTCCCCACCATGGCTGACCAGATCTCGCGGAGTACCGGCACGTCGTGCATGGTTCCGACTTCCAGCAGCGTTTCGGGCTGGATTTCGGCTGTTTCCAGATCGAAAAGTGGCGCGGCTTGACCCGCACCACGCTTTCCACGGGCCTGGACTCCTACGGCTGCGGCTGCCGGCTCGATGTCCTTTAGACGCAGCGCGCCCGTACTGGTGATTTCCCTGCTGGTTCCGATCCACTCCAGGAGGGACGACGCACGCAGGATCAGCGGCATGGCATTGAACGCAGCCTCCTGGTGGTCGTCGCTGAGGTCAGGTACCTGGATAGCCGGCAGTTGCGGGACTGCCGCGGCGATACCGTTTCCCAGCGCTGAATGGAGGTCCTCGTAGGCGGCGTCCGTGCCGGTCCAGCGGCCGGTTTCTTTCAGGAAATGGATGTACGAGTGAAGGGCGAAATAGATGTCGTCGAAGGCCTCGTCCATTTCGTCGGGGTCCAACGACGCCGCAATTGCTCCGGCCGCCTGGTTCACGCTTCGACTGTCGATGGCGGTGGCCGAACTCGAACCGTTGATGGCGTGCTGCGCCGTGAGGAAGAGTTTGACCAGCTCGAGGCAGTCGAAGGCGCCGGCAGGATCAGGGTCTTCAGTCGCGTGCCACTGAATGAAGTCAAGAGCCATCGAATCAATCACCCGATGGTTCAGGACCAGCTGCAGGGGCATCTTGGGGGCCGAGGGTACAGCTTTGAGGTGCCGCCGGTCCTTGTCTCTGCTCTTGGATTTGCCGGTCTTTTTGGTCAAGGATTGCCTCCGGTGTCAACGGGCGCTCGCCCCAGGTTTGCTGCCTGGGATGACCGCGGATGTATCGAGCTTACAAAACCGGGCTGCCGGCGAGCAGTTCAGCGAGGACATCCGCGGCCGAGTCATGCCGGATCAGCGGTGTGGCCTGCCCCGCCCAAAGCGACATGAGTTCCGTGTTCCCCTGGGCAGCTGCCTCCGGCCGGAAGCGGCCGGTGAGCCAGTTCTGGGCTGGGAACGGGGCTATTCCACCCTCCGAGAGTCCGTCCTCCGCCAGTTTGGCCGCTGACAGTTCCGCGATGATGCGGTTGGGGATGCCGCGGGCAAGCCGTCCGCTGAGGGCTCTTGTCAGCACTGTTTCCCGCGCGGCCGGGCTGTGGAGGACGGCCCGGTATGCCGGAACGGCCGCAGACTCGCGGGTAGCCAGGAAAGCCGAGCCGACCTGGACCGCATCGGCGCCGAGGGCCCGTGCGGCAGCGTAGCCGCGGCGGTCCGCGATTCCCCCGGCCGCGATCACCGGGATCCTGACGGCATCCGCCACCTGCGGAACGAGTGCAAACGTTCCGATCAGGGACTCCTCCGCGGGCTTCAGGAACGAGACGCGGTGTCCGCCGGATTCCATGCCGCTGGCAACCACTGCGTCCACACCGCCAGCTTCCAGGGCCATGGCCTCCGCGACGGTGGTGGCGGTGCCCACCACGACTATTCCACGCCGGTGCGCCGCCTCGACCAGTTCCGGCGCGGGCACACCGAACACAAAGCTGACGACGGCGGGACCCGCGGCCAGGGTTGCCTCCACCTGCTCGTCGTAGTCGGGCAGGTAGCGGTCCGGCATGTGCGGAAGCGGCAGGCCCACTTCGTCAAAGTAGGGCTTCAGGGGTTCGAGGTACTGGGCGAAGTCCGCCTGGGGGAGCGACGTAGTTTCGTCGCCGGTGGGAATCCAGAGGTTGAGGGCGAACGGCTTCGCCGTTGCCTTCCTGAGCTCAGCTGCTGTGTTCCGGATGGCGTCGGCGCCGTAGCCGTAGAGGCCGTAGGAACCGAGCCCGCCGCCGTCGCTCACGGCTGCTGTCAGCTCCACGGAAGAGACGCCGCCGAAGGGGCCCAGCACCACCGGAACGTCCGTGCCGAACAGTTCGGTGATGCGGTTTGGCCGGGCGGAGGTGCTGTTCTCGGGCGTCATGCGGCGGCTCCTGGCAGGTCGTCGTTGGCTTCAGGACCCAGTCTCGCAGGGCTGGCGTCCGCTGCCCAACCTGTGGGTGCGGAGTCAGTCTGTTTCCGGGCCTGAGCAGTAGTGACAGTCGTCGGGGCACGTGTCGGTCACGGCTGGCTCCAAGGGAGTTCGAGGCCTCCGCCGACTTGGAAGAGTCTGCGGCCGCCCATTAGCGCGATTCGTCATCGAAGTCACGGTTTTCCTTAGAGATCGGGTGCCGGTCAGGTGTTCCGGTCCATTACATACAACCCGAACGGCTCTGGTCTGCTCAATGGAGAATGTGACCACTCTTGCCGCGCCCGTTTGTGCAGGCATCCAGTAGGGCCATGTACCGCGACAGGGGGCGGGGCTAGACTGCTCGCGTAAGTCGCCAACCACCTTCGGGAGCACATGATGAACTACTCAGGAACTGGCAACGAAAAAGCCACCCCGGCCAGCGAACTCAACAGGACCCACGTGGGTCAGACCGTCAGTTTTGAGCCAGACGAATTTACGCTGGTGTTCGGAAAAATCGCAGCCATTGCGCGCAAGGAAGGCGGCGTGACCATCGCCCTGCAGGGCGTCGAAGGAAGTGGCGGCCTGCAGTCCAGTTACAGCATTCCCGGGAGCCACCACGTGTTTTTGCAGCCCGACATGCTCACCAATACCGAGTCCACCATCAAGGACATCTTCGGCAAGGTCCAGGAGAACCTGCGCGGCGGGCACAAGGGAGACGACAGAACGGACAAGCTCTAACGGGGCACTGTCCGACGGGTACAGCAAAGGGGCCCTCGGTTCGCCACTCAGGAGTGGCAACCAAGGGCCTTGCTATTTGGCGGTGATGGGATTTGAACCATATAGTACCGCCCCCTTAGGTGGGACACCCGTAGAATCGTTGATTTTATGCGGCAGTAGCCTCCGTTTGCTCACGACCATTTACGCTGTCTGGCAGGTATTGGGACTGCCCCCGTCGACAAGATTCCGCACGGGCAAGGCCACCGCCCTCCGCGATTTCGGCCGCACCCCAAAGTTGGGGTTTGAGGACCAATGCTTGGGAAAGTCACGCTAAGCCGATCCCGCGTGGTAACGATGGGTACCTCGGTTCGTTGAGCGTGTATGGCTAAACATAAATATCTGGCTGCGGCCGAGGAGGCCTCGTACGGGCGATTCGAGGCGCAGACGACTACCACCGTCTCAGACGGGGAGGGAGGGTCCGAACTAGGCTGGGCGTAGGGTGGAAGTTAGACGAAAGGAACACTTCATGAAGAAAATCCTCATGGTACTGACCAGCGTTTCCGAGATCGGCGATACGGGAGAGAAGACCGGCTACAACGTGGCCGAAGCCGCACATCCCTGGAAGGTCTTCAAGGATTCCGGGCATTTTGTCGACTTTGCGTCCATCCAGGGCGGCCAGCCCCCGCGCGACGAGGTGGACTCAGAAGATCCCATCCAGGTCGCCTTCACGGAGGACGAGACCACGCGCGCCGGTCTCTACAACACTGCCCGCGTCGACGTCGTTGATCCCGAACAGTACGACGCCGTCTACCTCGTGGGCGGCCACGGCACCATGTGGGACTTCCCGGACAGCGAAGGCTTGCAGAATCTGGTGGCCAGCGTCTACAACGCCGGCGGCTTGGTGGGCGCGGTCTGCCACGGACCGGCCGGCCTGCTGAACGTGGAATTGGAGAACGGGCTTCGCCTTGTCGAGGGCCGGAAGGTGGCCGCTTTCACCAACGACGAGGAGGTTGCCGCAGGGAAGGACAAGGTCATCCCGTTCTTTTTGGCAGACCGACTTGAGGAACAGGGCGCCACCCACGTCTCCGCTGATGTCTTTGAGGAGAAGGTCGTGGTTGACGACCGGCTGGTGACCGGCCAGAACCCGGCCTCAGCCGCCGGCGTGGCCAAGGAGATGGAAAAGCTCTTGGCAGAGGTTATCCACCAGGAAAAGGCCGAGGAACAGCACGAGACGGAGGCTCTGCGCGCCGAGAAGGACGCCGAGAAGAACGCCAAGAAGGCTGCTGCGGCAGGCACCGAGCACTAACGCCCGCAGCGCACTGAAACCGGCGGCCGCCCCGACTACGGGGCGGCCGCCGGTCGGCGTACGTGAATCGCACATACTTCAGAGCGTTCCGTTGGTGGTCTTCAGCGCATGGATTTATGGGAGCCGGTGCCCTGTTAGAGCGCTGAAGATGCAGTGTTGTAGGTCTGCTGGATCGCCGAGCCCCAATACGGGCCGTACATCTTCGTGGAATTGCTGCCATAGCCGTAGCTGTTGACCGAGTTCTGGTAACCGCCGGAGCTATTGCCGATGAACCACGGACCGCCCGAGGAACCACCTGTCATGTTGCACGGGATCCCCTGGGAGTTGAACTGGGGGTTGTTGGGATCGTTCGTGGCTGTTCCGGTGCAGCTCTTCAGAGATTCCCCGTTGAATGGTGACGCTGCCGGATAGCCGAAAGCTTTGTAGGCCAGACCGCGCGCGGCGTTGAAGTTTACGCCGGAAGCCCCGACGACGTCGGCGAGGTTGCGGCCGTTCAGAGGAGCCATGACGGCGAAGCCGGTGTCGTATTGCATACTGCCTGAGGAGCTCCACTGAGTGGGGGCATAAAGGGCTTTTGCCGTCCATTTGCCGTAAGGGGCCGCACCGTTAAGGTATGCAGGAACAAACGTGAACCGTGTGGCGAAGGCGCCGGGGCCTTCATTGAGGCAGTGCCCAGCGGTGGAGACGGTGTTTCTATTGGTGGAGGCCACCGAGTTTGCCGAGCAGACGTAGTCTGCGCCGCCGAGAGTGAAGAACACCTTGCCGATGTGAGACACCGGGTTTTCGCTCGCGTTGGCTAATGGCTGGACAGTCGGGGCGGACCCCTTGGTCTTCGTCTCGGCTCCTTGCACGACGTGTTCTGCAGCGTCCGCTTTATTGGCCTTTTGTCGCTCCATTGCTTTTTTTGCCAGTACGTCTCCGGCTATCGCTGCACGCATTCGCTCAGCGGTCCAGTAGCTGGGGTCAATGGAGTCGGTAATCGTCGAGCCGCTGACGCCGTCAGCGTCCTTGTTGACTGGCGTTGTGGGAGCCGCAGTGGCTCCCCCTGCCGAGCAAAGTGCGATTAGTGCCGCAGTCGTTAGGCTCATAAGGCTTGTGGCCAGAGTCCTGGTGCTTGTCATAGCTATCCTATTGGTCGCGTGAAACGGATACGGGTGGGATCCGCTGGGACCGTACGAACCTATCGACGTATGACAAATTTGTAAATACTCAGTTGACTATTGTCAAAAGTTTTTGTTGGTGGCGGCCCCTGTTTGGAGCCAGGTTGCTGAGCAGTTGCAGTATCGGTACTTTCCCGAGCATTACGGGTGGTACGCCGGGCGAGATGAGGCCACCCCTCGGATCATAAGGAAAGGGCGGGTGAACCGTCCCGGGAATCATGCCGCCTGTTTGTTCGCGGCGTCGTCGGGTAACAGGCCGGTTCGTAGATCATAATATGTCTGCTCATACTCCTCAGGGGTCTGGTGATCCAGGGCAGAATGCAGGCGTTCATTGTTGTACCAGTGGACCCACTCGAAGACGATCTCCATCACGTCGGTTTCGGTCTTCAACGCCCCGGTGCGGAACGGTGAATCCCTCGCAATCGCCTCGTTCTTGAACAGCCCCATCACAGTTTCGGCGGCAGCGTTGTCATAGGCGTCACCGACGCTGTCAATGGACGGTTGCAGGCCCTCCAAGGCCAGCGTGTCGGTGTACCGGATTGAGGTGTACTGGCTGCCCGCATCTGAATGATGGATCAGTCCGGCCGGTGCCGGGCGTCCGGTGTGTTGCCGCCGCCACAGGGCAAATGCGCAGGCAGTGTTCGACGAAGGCGGTGTCCTTGATGGTTGAGGTTTCCCAGCCGACGATCGCCCGAGAGTACGGGTCGATGACCAGGACGACGTAGACGAATCCGGAGTAGACCGGAACGTAGGTGAAATCGGTCACCCAGATCTGGCGGGGCGGTGAAGTACCTGTTCAACAGGTCGCCGGCGCGGCGGCCGTCCTTGCCAGGGATTGTGGTGCGGGTCTTGCGGCCTCTGATGAGGCCGTTCATGCCCTCTTCGCGCATGAGCCGGTCCACTGTGTGTTTGGAGGCTTCCGGGAAGCCGCTACGGCGCAGCCACTGCGTCATCTTCCGCCGTCCGTAGATGATCTCGGGCCGGCGGCGTCCCCTCGCGTCGGGGACCTTCAGGGCGCCGGAGTGCGTCATTACATCTAGGTGGCGACTGTCCTGCCAATGTACGCACCGCCACCGCTTGAAAGTCGCAAGGTGCGGGCAACGGTCCTATCGGCGAGGCGATGGAATCTGGCGCAAGGAAAAGTCTTAGCGATGGCGGCCGTTCGCGGCTGGATGGCAGAAAGAATTATGTCCCGGACGCCCGTCGAAGCCGGCAACGTATCCCATTGATGACCCAGCAGCCGAACCGTGGACGGGCTCAGGTGCAATAGGTCCACGGGCGATTCGCGGATGTGGTGCAGGAGCTTCGCGCCGCTGGTGGCCTCGTCGTCGTTGACCATGTCGACGGTCCCTCCGTTGGCAAGCACCGACCAAGTTTCCAGGACTGATACTTCGTCGCAGGCTGCCGCGATCCCCAGGACAGTCCGGCCGGAGATTTTGAAGCTATGTTCAGCATTCGCGACAGAGCCTCCGAGCTGTTCGCGCGTGTGTGGTTTGGCGCACTTGGACGGTGATGTCCCAGAGCCTGCAAAGATCAGCGACGGCGCTGCGGGTTGCTGCGGCCCACCCTTGCCGGTCAAACCTGTGGAGCAATATCTCCCGTCAGGGTTAAGGACTCCCACGATCCTTGCCCGCACGAACGACTCGTCCACGAGCAGGGGCTCGCCGCGGTCAGCGAAGACCATCACTGTGCTCCCAATAGACCAGAGGGCACCAATATCCACGACGGCGTCGATACCCCGTTGTACCTGGAGTGCCACCGTGTTGCCGGCTCTCACCCCCTTGAGCTGCAGGTCTCTGGCCCGTGCGTCGATCATGCTCATCAGGGCGGCGTAAGGGTAGTCGTTGCAGCACCAGCGGATAGCTGTCTTCCCAGGGTGTTTGCTGGCCTGTTCACGGATACCGGCGAGGACCGGGTGGGGCGTGAACGACACCGGCGGCTCAGGACGTCGCCGGGGCGGCGCTTAGTTCTGAGACGTGTTCGGAAACCAACGCAAACGAGTGGATTCTGTCTTCGAGCAAGGGCAGCGGGGTGGAGATCATGACTTCATCTACCCGGAGCTTCATTGCGAGCTGCTCGAGACGCCGCGCCACTGATGCTCCGTCGCCCACGATAAGCCGCATGTCGTTGGCCTGCCGCCGGCTCAGCTCCTCAGGGGTCCAGTGCCCTGTTTGAGCGTCCGGATAGCTTGGGAACGGTTTGTCCTGGCCAAGGTCTTTCCGGGCCCGCCACAGCCTGACGGAGTCGGCGAGGCGTTCAGCTTCCCACTCTGTTTCCGCCGCGATTACCCGCACTGCTGCAAGGGGTTCCGGGGCCAGGCGCCGCGCGCCGGGACTGAAACTGGATTTGTAGGTCTCGATGGCGGCGGCCCCGCTTTCGGCGTTTAGGAAGTGGGCATGGGCGTAGCCGGCACCGAACGCCGCGGCCATGGGCGCCGAACCGCGCCCGGCTCCGAGGAGCCAAACGTCGATGTCCTCACGGGCCGGGGCGCCAGGGAGCAGGCCCATGCGCCGGTGCAGATCCAGCACCTTATCGGTGAAGTATTCCGACCCTCCGCTGCCCGCCCGGCCGATGCCCATGTTGACCCTGCCGGGGTGGAGGGCGGCCAGTATCTCGAAAGCTTCGGCGGTGTGGCCAGTGTCGTGAAGTGCGAGGAGCACCCCGCCGGTGCCGACTTTCAGGGTCGAGGTGGCATCGAGTACGGCCATGGCCAGGAGCATGGGGGTGGTTCCGGCGAACGCGGGGGAGCTGTGGTGCTCAGCGACCCAGAAGCGGTGGTAGCCGGCTTGTTCGACGGCTTGTGCCAGCGCAACGGTTTCCCGGATCGCTGCACCCCGGCTCTGGCCGGCGGCTATAGGCGACTGGTCGAGGACGGACAGCTTCATCGGGTCGGGGTGGTCGTGCCGGGCTTTGAGGCCGGGACGATCGAGTAATTGGCGAGGAAGACCAGGTTGTGGATTTCAGCGGCTGCGATGGCCCGCAGGGTCGGCAGCTCTGCAGCCGCCTGATCAGCATCAAAGACGTTCAGGGGCCATTCGCCCACTGTTCCGCCGCGTAGGTGCGGGTGGTGGAAACCCCGGCCGTAGAACGCCTGGATGGTGATCGGCGGAATCTGGAAACGGGACTGTTCCTGCCATGAGAGGGTCCATGAGCAGGCAATGCCGGTATCCTGCGGCGCGCGGATGACGCCGGTGCTCTCCAGGGTCCCTTTATCCAAAAGCAGGGCTTCATTGATTTCTTCCAGGGCCTGGCGGGCGTAAGGGTCCAGCAGGTCAACTGCTGTGCGGAACAGCGACTCCTTATCCGTCCGGCTGACGGCGTCACCGTGGGTGCCGTCCCGGAGGTCAGCGAAGTGGCGCAGGAGAGCGGCGACCACTCCCGGGTCTGGAAGTGTCTGAGGATTGGAGGGGGTCATGATGCTCCTACTGGCTTTGTGGCCGATTGGCGGATTTGGAAGAGGTGGCTTTGGACCCAGCCGTGAACGGGGTTGCTTCGATGGGTTGCGGGGTCCAGGAACTGGCCGTGGAAGACGCCGGGATCGGTGCAGACACTGACAGGGACCGAAGCCGCTTCCAGACGGGCGGAGAACTGTGCGACGTCATCCCGGACCGGGTCGCTCGTGCCTACCAGCAGAGCGGTCCGGCAGAGCCCTTCCAGCCGGTCTGCGTGCATGGGGGACAGGTAAGGCAGGGTGCGGAGGTCCTCATCGGTGCCGGCGTAGTCCTGCCAGGCTTCCCGCAGCATTTCCCGCGGCGGGAAGGGCTGATTGGGGTGGCGGTGGGAGGCTGAGTCACACTCGGGGTCAAGCGGCGGGTAGGTCAGCAGCAGCCCGTCAAGGGTCTGTTCGTTGTCCCGAAGCCATAGCGCGGCCCCTGCAGCCAACGTCCCGCCGGCGCTGTCACCACCGACAACCGTCAACCCTTGGAATGTCGACTGTGCCCACCTGACCGCGGCAACAACGTCCAGGACAGCTGTGGGGTGTGGCCATTCGGGAGCGAGCCGGTATCCGACACTGATGACGCGTGCGCTGCCCATGGCCGCCATGGCCATGCATGCGCTGTGCCAGCCCTCGATGGATCCACGGGTCCAGCTGCCGCCATGGGCCCACACCAGGGTGACCTCCGGGCGGGCCACGGGTTCATAGACCCGGAGCCGGACGCTTTCTCCGTCATGGGCCTCGACGGCAGAGTCCATCCACGGAACGCCCGCGTTGAGAGGACTTCCGTATGCGGACCCGGCCACTGGCCGTGCGGAGATTTCTGACGTCATGACCTCATCTTTCCCAACAACGCAGGGCCGTGCCTCCCCCTGTTGTGCCTATCACCGGCAGGGTGTGGCTGGAGGTATCAGTGACCGTTACAAGTCGAAGTGAAGATGTGCAGGGGCTTCGTATGGTCTCAGCAGGGCCAAAGGTCGCTTGAGCAGCTGCTCCCTGGCCGCATCCGACCCATGCCCGAAGGGACAACAGTGGACTTGATGAAGCTCATGAGTGAGGACCTTAGGTAGGCAAAAACCCAAGAGCCTGCGGCCCCCAGCCTGTTCGCTGTAGCTCTGGCCTATTCCGGCGTCCACGCCGTATGGAGCCACACGCTGGCTCATGCAATGTGGCAGCGGCCGTTGCTGCGGGGCCCCGCCAGGATGCTTTCGCAGGCGTCGCGGTTCTTTACCGGCATCGAGATTCATCCTGGAGCTACCATTGGCCGGCGACTCTTCATGGACCACGGCACTGGCATAGTCGTTGGCGAAACCGCTGAGATCGGTGATGACGTCCTGATGTACCAGGGCGTAAAACTGGGTGGACGGGCACTGAGTAAAACCAAGCGGCACCCCACCATCGGTGACCGGGTGAGGATCGGAGCCGGAGCCAAGATCCTGGGCCCCATCACCGTGAGCAATGACTCGGCTGTAGGAGCCAATGCTGTGGTCGTCCGCGACGTCCCTGCCCAATCCGTAGCTGTCGGCATGCCAGCCACTACAAGGCCAAAAGATCCTACGGCGCCTGCGGATCCTCGGACGGACTTC
Source organism: Pseudarthrobacter adonitolis (assembly GCF_055412845.1). Classification (NCBI taxonomy): domain Bacteria; kingdom Bacillati; phylum Actinomycetota; class Actinomycetes; order Micrococcales; family Micrococcaceae; genus Pseudarthrobacter; species Pseudarthrobacter adonitolis. Next base: position 204,974 of record NZ_JBVAYW010000005.1, read on the forward strand.
ATAGACCCTGCCCTCCTGGTCTAGCCAACCCTCGATCTTCAGTCTGGCCGGGTCCCTACGGCGACCCCTTGCCCACCCTCACTCCACTGTGGCTTGTCCAGCCTGTCCCTGTTCTGCCTATCACTGACAGGGCGTGGATAGACGTGGCTAGTACTGCTGATACTTGCTTAGTGGGACAGTGCAGTTGCCTCAGCGGAGGCCGGCGCACTGTCCCACTTCTCTGTGCACAACTTCAGTTGCAGGGCCGCTTTCATGCGGCTATGAATTTGGGGGTATTAGTGAAAAGCGATTTAGCGCAAGAAGTGGGCTTCAGTAGCCCTCTGGTTCGTGTCGAGGTGTTACGCGACGCGGTCGACTTTCAGGTCACCAGCCGCTCTGTCGTCGTGAACCTGTCATCAACTGACGCCCGGGCAATCGGCTCCCAGCCCTCGGCCATCCCGCCCTTCAGCTCCACCATCCTGACCGGGGCCCGCGTTACGGGCTCCCTGGTGCTCGTCCTCGCCGTAAGGGACCCAGAAGCGGCCGAGCAGGACTTCAGGGATCTGGGCTGGACGGACTTCTACGGGGCCGGCGATGGGGCGCCTGTGCTGCTTCGTTCACCCCAGGTAGAAGTTGGGGAAGCGGAGTTGGTCGAGGCTGCGGTTCTTCACCAGCCCGAGCTGGCCAACTCCAGCGGGAAGTTCCTGCTTAACGCGAACCTTTGGTTCAGCCCGGCCGACACGGACTGCGGCATCCATAACCAGCACGACTTCATTGAGATCCACACTCAGGTTTCCGGTCTTGGCCGGATGCAGAAGTTCATGGACAAAAACCACGACACCCTCTACGAGGACCAGATCCTGAGCCCTGGCAACACCAACCCTGTTCCGTTCTGCCAGGCGCAGGACGGAAGCTACGCCTACCCGTGGCACCAGTACCGCGCCGACACCGACTGCGTCTGGCTCGCCCTGGAATACCACCGCATCTAGGACCCACAGCACTAACAGGCCGGCGACAACCGGCCATCCGTTCGCAGCCATTTTCAGGAGGAGAAACCATGAAAACCATTGGAATTGTCTTCGGCACCAGGCCCGAAGCTGTGAAGTTCGCCCCGATCATCCACGCACTCATCAAGGACCCGCGCTTCCGCCCTGTCCTCATTTCCACAGGCCAGCACCGGGAAATGCTGGACAGCACCCTGGCAGAGTTCGACATCAACCCGGACGTGGAACTGCGGGTGATGCAGGACAAGCAGACACTCTCCCAGGTCACCCACCGAATGCTTGAAGGCCTCTGCTCAGGGGACCACATGGCAGGCCTGGACGCAGTCATGGTCCACGGGGACACCGCCACCACCCTGGCCGGCGCACTGGCGGCACTGCACCGCTCCGTGCCCATCATCCACGTCGAGGCGGGCCTGCGCAGCGGTGACAACTACTCACCGTTCCCGGAAGAGGTAAACCGCAAGCTGGTCGCCCAGATCGCTTCCCTGCACCTGGCCCCGACACCGGGCAACAGCGCGAACCTCATCCGTGAGGGCGTCAGGGAGCACTCGATTGTCGTCACCGGCAACACTATCGTCGACGCCCTGCAGTGGGGCATGAACAACCTGCATGGTTATGGCGTCCCGGCCCTGGAGGACCTCGACAGCGACCCACGCAAGGTCATCCTGTCCACCACGCACCGGCGCGAAAGCATCGGCCGGCCCATGCGCGAAATCGCCGAGGCACTGGCCGACATCGCCACCCGCGATGACGTGCGCATCGTCGTGCCCCTGCACCTGAACCCGAGGGTGCGGGAAATCATGGTCCCGGTCCTGCGGGATCTGGAGAACGTGGATCTGGTCGATCCGCTCCCGTACCTGAGCTTCTGCCAGCTGCTGCAGCGCAGCGACCTGATCCTCTCGGACAGCTCCGGCGCTGAAGAGGAAGGGCCGGCACTGGGCAAGCCCACCCTTGTCCTGCGGGAAATCACCGAGCGCAGCGAATCCATCCTGACGGGCAGTTCCCGCTTGGTGAGCCGTCACCGCGGGCAGATCACCGCCGAGGTCGGACGGCTCCTGGATGACCCAGATGCGTACATGGAGATGGCAACTGCTATCAACCCGTACGGCGACGGAAGGGCCACCGAACGGACGATCGCAGCAGTGGCGCATTACTTCCGGCTGGGTCCTGCGGCCATGCCTTTCGTTCCCGGGGCGGAATTCGTTCCGGTGGCAGCTTGAGTACCAGGACGGGCGCGGACATGCCCCTGGGGCTGCTCGCCCTCGCCCTCGGCGGCTTCGGCATCGGTCTCACCGAGTTCGTCATCCTCGGGCTGCTCCCGGAAGTGGCCGCCGACTTCGCCGTCAGCATCCCGGTTGCCGGCTACCTCGTCTCCGGCTACGCACTGAGCGTGGCCGTCGGCGGGGTGCTGGTGACGGCGATGACCGCTTCCCTGAAGCCCAAGAACGTGCTCTGCGCGCTCATGGTGCTCTTCATCCTGGGCAACCTCATCTCGGCCGTGGCCGATACCTACGCCGTGATGATGGCCGGGCGGGTCGTCGCCGCGCTGTGCCACGGCGCCTTCTTCGGCATCGGGGCGGTCCTGGCCGCAGACCTGGTCGCCCCGGACCGCAAAGCACGTGCCATCTCGATCATGTTCGCCGGCCTGACCATCGCGAACGTGCTCGGCGTCCCGATGGGAACCTTCCTGGGCCAGCAGTACGGGTGGCGGTCAACCTTCTGGGCCATCACCATCATCGGCATTATCGCCCTGGCTGGCCTGGTCCTGTTCGTGCCCCAGCACGCAGCTTCTGAACGCGGGCCGGGACAGCTGCGCCGGGAACTGGCCGCCTTCACCAGCGGTCAGGTCTGGCTCTCGATCTTGATCACCGTCTTCGGCTTCGGGGCAATGTTCGGTGCCTTCACCTACATCGCCCCGATGCTCACCGACATCTCCGGCCTGCCGGCCGCGTCTATACCTTGGATGCTCGTGGTCTTCGGAGCAGGACTGTTCACCGGCAACCTCATCGGCGGGAAGGCCGCCGATGCGAACCTAGATCGGTCCCTGCTGGTCCTGCTGACCGCCCTGACCGCGGTGCTGCTGGTCTTCGCCGCCACCATCAACAACCCCTGGGGAGCAGGCATCACCCTCTTCCTGCTGGGAGCTGTCGGCTTCGCCGCCGTGCCTGGCATGCAGATGCGGGTCCTGTCCTACGCCAAGGCAGCCCCGACCCTCGCTTCGGGGGTGAACATCTCCGCCTTCAACCTGGGCAACGCCATCGGCGCCTACCTGGGCGGTCTGACCATCGCCGCCGGGCTCGGGCTGTCATCACCCATCTGGATCGGGGCGGGGCTGGCCCTCACGGCGCTCATCCTGATCCTTATCGCTTCCACACTCAGCAAGAACAACCGAACCACAGCAGGGGAGACGGGCCTTCTCGCCACCTCAACCAGCCAGAAAGAAAAGGTACTTCCATGACATCTCGCGCAGTACGGGCCGCCGCAGCGCCAAGCCTGAACATCACCGAACCGTCCTTCGGCACTGAAACCGTCACCGACTTCCTCCGCGATGGGTACTGGCTCGAAGCAGCCGACCTTACGGGGGACGGCAGACCGGACCTTGTCGGCTACGGACTGAAGATCGGCGAAATCTACTGGTACCAGAACCCCACCTGGGAAAAGCGCCTCGTGGTGGACAAGATCAAGGAGCCGGTTGGCATGGACTTCGGTGACATCACCGGAGACGGCAACAACGACCTGGTCGTCTGCTACCAGCTGTACGGCCCCGGCGGCACCATCCACCACGCCGACCCTGAAGGCGGCAAAATCGACTGGCTAGAAAACCCGGGCAACGCCGCAGAAGCCACCGGGAACTGGCAGCGGCACTACGTCGGGCGCGCCATCGGCATGCACCGGCTCCGGGTCGGACACTTCACCCGCACCGACAAAATCCAGATCATCGGATTCCCCATCGTCGCCGTGGAGGACGTCCACGCGGTCCTTCCCGTGGTGCTGTTCACCCCGACCGATAACCCACGCGCCGAATGGGACAAAGAAATCATCTCCGACTCCGACTTCCGCATGATCCACGGCGTCGCCCGCAAGGAAGGCCTCATCCCCGGATCACCCCTGGATTCGATCCTGATGGCCTCCGATGAAGGCGTCACCTGGCTGTACTTCGACGCCGACCAAAACACCTGGTCCTGGGAACACATCGGCGACGGCGAAGCCAGCCAGTTCGAACAGACCACCTTCAAAGGCAGCGGCGACGTCGACGGAGGCCGTGTAGGGGATGACCCCCTGGCCTACGTCGCGGCCATCGAGCCGTTCCACGGCAACACGGTGGCCGTCTACACCCGCAGCGGGGATGATACCCAGGCAGCGGGTTGGACCCGGCACCTCCTGGACATCTACGGGGACCCGAACGAGAACGGGGAGGGCCCCGGCCACACTGTGATGTGCCGGGACTTCGACGGTGACGGGGACGATGAGTTCCTGATCGGCCTGCGCGGACCGGAGCCCTGGCAGGGCGCCTACTACTACAAGGCGGTCGACCTGGCCAAGGGACTGTTCCTGAAGTGGAAAGTCTCCGAAGAATCCATCGCCCGGATCGTCGCCGGGGACTTCACCTCGAGCGGCATAGAGGATTACGCCACGATCTCCTACTCCGTGCAGCACTACTTCGTGGCCCCCAAGGCCCAGATCACCCTGCACCACAACCTCACACCTCAAGGCGAAGGAAAACAGGCATGAGCACCACCGAGAAAGCAGGCATCGGCAGACGCTTCTTTATGGCCGGATCGGCCAGTACTGTCGCGGCAGCATCACTGGCCGCCATCGGCACTGCCACCGCACCGGCCGCGGCCGCCGCATCTTCCCCTGACGTCCCCGACGGCTCAGTCATCGGCCCCGCCGACTCCCGCTACCCGGACCTGATGACCGGCAACAACCAGCGGTTCGTCGCCCAGCCCGACTACGTTCGCCTGATCACCAGCACCAAAGACGCAGAAAACGCCGTCCGGGATGCAGTCCGCACCGGCAAGAAGGTTTCCGTGCGAAGCGGCGGGCACTGCTTCGCTGACTTCGTCTGCAACCCCTCCGTCCAGGTCATCCTGGACGTCTCGCCGATGAACGCGGTGTACTACGACAAGAAGATGACCGCGTTCGTCATCGAGCCCGGCGCATGCATCATGAACGCCTACGAAGCCCTGTACAAGAACTGGGGCGTCACCATCCCCGGAGGCATCTGTTACAGCGTCGGCATCGGCGGCCACATCGCCGGCGGCGGCTACGGGCTGCTCTCCCGCTCCCACGGCCTCGTGGTGGACCATCTCTACGCCGTCGAGGTCGTTACCGTGGACGAAAACCGGAAAGTCCGTACCGTCACAGCCACCCGGGACGACACGGGGGAACTCGGAGACCTCTGGTGGGCCCACACCGGCGGGGGAGGCGGGAACTGGGGAATCGTAACCAAATACTGGTTCCGGTCACCGGGGACCTCCGGGAAGAACCCGACCGAGCAGCTCGTCAAGGCACCGTCCAAGGTCCTCGTCAGCGCTATCTCCATCCCATGGGACCAGCTCGACGAAACCAAGTTCCGGCGCCTGATCACCAACTTCGGCGCCTGGCATGAGAAGTACCGTGAACCCGGAACTCCGGAGTCGCACTTGAGCAGCCTCTTCAACGTCAGCTCCAAAGCCCAGGGCCGGATGGGCATGTTCACCCAGATTGATGCCGCCTCGCCCGACGCGAAGGGTGTCATGGCCCGGTACGTCGCCGCGATCCTCGAAGGCGTCGCCGTTACACCCGAACCGCTCGCCAGACCAACCGGTGAGCTGCCGGCCATGCCCGACTTCTTCAAGACCAGGGAGATCCCTTGGCTGCAGGCAACCCGGCTGGTGGGCACGGACAACCCCGTCATCACCAACCCGACCAGCCGCGGCGCGCACAAGTCCGCCTACCTGAACACACGCTTCACGGATGAGCAGATCGCAGTGCTGTTTAAACAGATGAGCAGGGAAGACTTCACCAACCCGAACACCATGCTGGTGCTGTTCTCCTTCGGCGGCCAGGTCAACGCCGTCGCGCCCGAAGCCACTGCCAATGTCCAGCGCCGTTCGGCATTCAAGCTGTGCCTGCAGACCTTCTGGCCGGACGCCGCAGACGATGACTTCTACCTGAACTGGGAGAGGGAAACTTTCGAGGGCATGTTCGCTGCCACCGGCGGCGTCCCGGTCCCCGGTGACCAGCTGGACGGCTGCTACATCAACTACCCGGACGTGGACATGGCTGACCCGGCCCGGAACCGCTCCGGCATCGGCTGGCAGACCCTGTACTTCAAAGGCAACTACGAACGGCTGCAAAGGGCCAAAGGCGAGTGGGACCCGACCAACTTCTTCACCCACAGCCTGGGTATCGAGCTTCCCGCCGGCGGTGCCTCATGACCGCCACCGTTCCGGAGGCCACGACCGCGCATATGCGGCTGAGCAAGCTTCCGTCTCTGACCGGATTGCGGTTCTTCGCTGCGCTCCTGGTGTTCTGCTTCCACATCACATTGTCCAACTCACCGATCCCGCCCAACGATCCGATCAATCCGTTCGCCGACGCTGAGCTGGGCGTCACCCTCGAATGGCTGGTCAGCAAGGCCGGGTACGTCGGAGTTTCCTTCTTCTTCGTCCTCAGCGGCTTCTTGCTCGCCTGGGCGTCCAAGCCGGGGGAGGCCAAGCGTCAGTTCTGGCGCCGGCGGCTGCTGAAGATCTTCCCGAACCACCTGGTCATGTGGGCGTTGTCGATGATCCTGTTCGCAGCCGCGATCACGACCCCGCTGGGCTGGGCGTCGAACCTGTTCCTGGTCAATTCCTTCATCCCCGACGGGGCCGTGTACGTCGCGGTGAACCCGCCATCCTGGACGCTGAACAGCGAATTGTTCTTCTACATGCTGTTCCCGCTCATCATCGTTGCGCTGCGGGAAATCCCGGGCAACAGGCTGTGGCTGTGGGCGGGCATCATGGTCGTCGCCATGGTGGCCGTGCAACTGGTGACCACCTACCTGATCCCGGCAACACCGGTCTCCCCGCTGACGCCGATCTCGGTCACGCAGTTCTGGTTCGGCTACATCTTCCCGCCGTCCCGGCTCTTCGAGTTCGTCCTGGGTTCCATCCTGGCGCTGATCGTCCTGTCCGGGCGGTGGATACCGCTGGAGATGTGGCAAACCCTGCTCATCTGCGTGGCCGGCTACGCGCTAGCCATGGTCGTGCCCTTTGTGTACTCCTTCAACGTGGCCACCATCGTCCCGGTGGCTGCCATCATCTGCACCGTCGCCGCCTCAGACATCGCCGGCAAGACCGGTTTCCTGGGCTCCAAAACGATGGTCTGGCTGGGAAACATCTCGTTCGGGTTCTACCTCTGCCAGGGCGTCGTGATCTTCTACGGCCGGATCCTCCTGGGAAACCAGACCTACGAGACCCCGGTCGCGCTGCTCATCATCGCCGGCTTCTTCATCGCCACCCTTCTGGGTGGCTGGGCACTCTACGCCCTGGTTGAAAAGCCGGTCATGGACCGGTGGGCAAGGCCACGACGGAAGCCCCTGTCTGAAGCAGCTCCCGTGCCCGCATTCGAGGGAGCAGTATCCGACGAGGAGCAGTCATCCGTGGATGCCCTGAGCAGCGTCAACAGGTAGCTGCACGAACGAAGTCCCCCACCCGGTGGTCAGGGTGGGGGACTTCTTGGTGTTCGGCAGATCCCTCCTGGGACCTGTAGCTTCCGGTCAGCTCAAGCGTTGGCAGTTTCCACGGCATCTGTGGCGGCGGTGGCCCGCGGAACATCAGTGTCCGAGCGCAACAGCTGCAGCGCCTCGGCTGCCGGGGTTCCGGGGTCAGCGGTATACATGAGGATCCGGTGCCCGGAATCGTCATGCTGGGTGAGGACCTCAAAGTTCAGCTCCAGGTCACCAACCTCAGGGTGATGCATGTACTTCAGGCCCGACATGCAGTTCTCCACTGGATGCTTGGCCCACAGTGAAGCGAACTCGGGGCTCTTCATCGTCAGCTCGCCCACGAGGGCCGCCAGCTCCAGGTCATCTGAGGTCATACCGGCCAGCAGCCGAAGGGAAGCAACAGCCCGTGTGGCCTCTTCCTGCCACCGGGAGTACAGCTCGCGGGTGTGCGGGTCCAGGAACAGCATCCGTGTCATGTTCGGCCGGGTGGACGGTGTCTCCGGGGCAGCGAGGTCCATGTGGCCGGCCACCAGGCGGTGACCCAGCGGGTTCCATGCCAGGACTTCACTGCGGCGGCCCAGAACGACCGCCGGCGTGGTGAACATGGACCGGATCAGCCGGAGCGTACCGGGCCTGGCCTTGTCCGGCTTGGTCATGGTGCGTCGCTTGGTCTTGCCCGGGCGGGCGAGGTTGAACAGGTGGGCGCGCTCATCATTGTTCAGGTTCAGCGCACGGGCAATGGAATCAATGACGGATTCTGAGGCGTTGTTGCTCAGCCCCTGCTCAAGGCGGGTGTAGTAGGTGTTGCTGACACCGGCCAGCATGGCCAGCTCTTCCCGCCGAAGTCCGGGCACCCTTCGGATGCCGTAGTTCAGAAGGCCAACGTCCTCGGGCTGCAGGGCTGCTCTCCGGACGCGGAGGAACTCCCCAAGTTCACTCAAATTACTCATGGGGCCATTCTGCCTGTCATTGGACTAATTGTCCTGTCACTGCCGGGGGTACCCACAGAGGGGTGTGGTTGATCGTTGGCAATTACCTGAAGCTGAGACATGAAGCGCCGCCTTGGCGGCCCGACAAGCAGACAAGGACCACCCACATGACCACTCAGCCTGAAACCGCCGAGCCTGACACACTACTGGCACCACCTCTGCCAAAACCCCAGCCGGCAACCGGAATGACCGGCAAGCAACACGTAGCCCTGATCGTGCTGCTGACAGCCAGCTTCACCCTCGCCGTTGACTTCTCCATTCTCAACGTCGCCCTGCCGACCATAGGCAGCGACGTCGGCTTTAGCCTGGAGAACCTGCAGTGGATCGCCACCGCCTTCTCCCTCTGCGCAGCCGGACTGACCCTGCTCTTCGGGCGGGTCGCGGACCTGGCCGGCCGGCGCAAGATGTTCCTCATTGGCATGGCCCTGCTGGGCGCAGCCTCCCTCATGGGCGGACTGGCAATCGACCCCGCTGTCCTGCTGATCGCTCGCGTTGGCCAGGGCATCGCTACAGCCATCGTCGTCCCGGCAGCGCTGTCCCTGCTGCTCGGCTCCTTCCCTGAAGGACCGCTCCGCGACAAGGCGCTAGGACTGAACGGCGCGCTCATGGCCGCTGGCTTCACCACCGGAGCCATTTTCGGCGGGCTCCTGACGGACCTGATGAGCTGGCGTTGGGCCTTCTTCATCAACATCCCGGTCGCCATCGCCGTCCTGGTCATCGCCCCCGTCGTCCTCGCCGAAAGCCGGCCCGCCACCAAGACACGCTTGGACGTCCCCGGCGCGCTCACGGTCACCCTTGGGCTTCTCGCCCTCGTGTTCGGTATGACACACGCCGCCGAGAGCTCCTGGACTGACCCGCTGACCCTTGGCTCACTGGCCGCCGCCGTAGTGCTCTTCGTCGCCTTCACCGCGGTGGAACGACGGGCCGAATTCCCGCTGGTCCCGCTGGCCATCCTGAAGCGCTCAACCGTCGCATGGGGCAACATCGCCGGCGTCCTGGCGTTCGTCACGGAGACTTCCCTGGTGTTCCTGCTGACGCTTTACCTCCAGCAGGTCCTTGGCTACACGCCGCTTGGTGCAGGGCTCGCCTTCGCGGTCCTCGGCCTCGGAACCGTCCTGGGAGGCATCCTCGGCCCCAAGATCATCGGCAAGGTCGGCAACAAGCGCGCCATCGTCTACGGCTTCATCGTCCAGGCCATTGCGACAGCCTCGCTGGTCATGCTGAGCAACGATCCGGCAGCGATCGCCCTTCTCCTGGTTGCCACCTTTATCGGCGGTGTCGCCAACCTGGTAGTCATCGTCGGCTTCATGGTCACCGCCACCTCCGGCCTCCCCGAAGAAGAAGCCGGCCTAGCCACCGGCCTGGCCACCATGAGCCAGCAGATCGGCATCACCATGGGCATCCCGATCATGAGCGCCATCTTCACCGCCCAGCTCATGTCCCTTGGATCCACGGACGCCCCGGCGGTACTCAGCGGTGTCACCCTGGCCATCTGGGTCAACGCCGCGCTCTGCCTCGCCACCGCCCTGGTGGTTGCACTGTTCCTCAAGAAGCCAGCCGCAGTGGAAATCACTGCCTGATTTCCCGTTATGGGGAAGCGTGAGCGCTGCTTGTGCGCTCACGCTTCTTCTATTTTTGGGTATGGCTGCCGATTGCGTCCTAGTCCTAGTGCCGCGTGTCTAAAGTAGTTTTATGGTTGGTGTTTGGGAGGATTGGGCATGGCTCATCCCCCCGCTCCTGCTTTGGATATTCGTGATGGTGACTTTGAGGTGTTGTCGCGGTGGTCCCGTTCCTCGGCGATGAGGGCGGGGCTGGTCCAGCGGGCCCGGATCATCCTGATGGCGGCCGAGGGTGCACCGAATTCACGCATCGCCCGGGAGGTCGGTGTTTCGGTTCCCACGGTCCTCGCCTGGCGTGGACGGTACCAGGAGCGGGGCATGGCGGGTCTGGAGGACGAGCAGCGTGCCGGCCGGCCGCGGGAGATTGACCGGACGAAGATCATTGCCGCCACGCTGAGTCCGCCGCCGGCATCGCTGGGGATCACGCACTGGTCTTCCCGGCTGCTGGCCCGGCATTTGAAGACGGACTTTTCCACGGTGGCCAAGACCTGGCGGGAGTATGGGGTCAAGCCATGGAAGTCCGAGACGTTCAAGTTCTCCACCGACCCGGAACTGGAAGCAAAAGTCGTTGATGTGGTCGGGCTCTACCTTGCCCCGCCGGAAAACGCGGTCGTTCTGTGCATTGACGAGAAATCCAAGATCCAGGCACTCGACCGGACCGCGCCCCTGCTGCCGATGCAGATCGGCGTACCGGAGAAACGCACCCATGACTACGTCCGCCACGGCACCACGACCCTGTTCGCGGCGCTGGACATCGCCACCGGAAAACTCATCGGTCTCTGCAAGCCCGCCCACACCCACAAGGAATTCCTGTCCTTCCTCAAGCATGTCGCCCGAACCTACCCGGGCGTTGATCTGCATCTGGTAATGGACAATTACGCCACCCACAAGAAGGCTGAAGTACGGGCATGGCTGGCGGAAAACCCGCGCATACACGTCCATTTCACTCCGACGTCCGGGTCCTGGCTGAACATGGTGGAGATCTGGTTCGGGATCATCGAACGCCAGGCCATCCACCGCGGAACATTCACCTCGGTCACAGACCTGATGCGCAAAATCCGGCAGTTCATCACAGGCTGGAACAAACGCTCCCACCCCTTCACCTGGACCAAATCTCCCGAAGAAATCCTCGCGAAAGCCAAGCCAAAGACAACTTCAAACCCGCGGCGCTAGGACCAGCACGTTAATTGCCAAGCCAATGACTACGCCGAGGCGGCCCCGTACAGAACTGGCAGGATGCCAAAAACTCCAACGGTATTCACCGGATTACCTGAGCTGCCGCGGGGTTTTCGGACAGCGGAATTAGTGGATTCTCTACGCTGCCAAGGCTGGCTGTTGATAACCATAGTGGACTTCGTTAGGCCGCCGGTAACCGAGCGCGGAGTGACGGCGCCGGCTGTTGTAAAACCCCTCGATGTAGCGGATGACGTCGCTCCGGGCCTGTGATTTGGTCGCGTAAACGGTTCGATAGACACGCTCGTTTCAGGGCTGAGAAGAACGATTCGGCCATGCTGTTGTCCCAGCACACCCCGGTGCGTCCCATCGAGGAGCGCATGCCCAGACCGGTCACCAAGGCCCTGAAATCGGTCGAGGTGTAGACGCTGCCCCGATCGGAGTGCCAGATCGCGAGAGGCTCAATCCGGGTCGTAGCGGCGGCGTTCCTGAGCGCATCGGCGACGAGCTCGGTGCGCATGTGATCGGCGATGGACCAGCCGACGACCTTCTTCGAGTAGCAGGCGGGAAGCGTCGCCATCTTGGGTCTCGGAGAAGTCTGGGAAGTCATTAGCGGAATTTCCCCTCCGGGTCCAGCGCGCATCGAGTGTTGCCGCCGAGCGTAGTTCCGAAGCTGCTTGTTCCAAATTGCATGGAGAACTTGCCATCACCGAAGCCAGTGGTCGTCTGGTCACGATTTGCCCCTGAAGGTTGAGTTTGAACGACTCGTAGTCCTTGGGTCTGAAACAGTTCCTTTACCGTCTTATGTATTTCCGCCGCCTGCTCCTGTGGAATCGAACCACGCGTGCTGTCGTAGTTGACTTGGGTGCCCTCTGTCCCGTCAGGGAGGGGGCAAACCATTCCTGGTTTGTCGGGTGTGACTTGTGTCCAGTCGCCCGGGGCGAGGGCTTGGATGTGGGTGAAGATGTCGAGGTACTCTTTGCGGGCTTGTTCTGATCCCATGGTCTGCTCCGCTGTGCTGGTGGGAGGATTAGTGCCAAGGGCGCTCCCGCACCCTGACAGGCTGAGCAGAATGACGGCTACGGCGGGAAGGACACGCCTGTATCGGTGGCGGGATTTGGTGGTCATCGTTTCGCATTCGTGAGTTGATCGTCCAGGCCGAGAACACGGCATAGTTCAAGGCGTCACCCGGAAAACCGCCTTTTGGAACGGAGAACCTGCACCGCGGAATCGGCTCTGATCAGAGAGAACGTGCTGTAAAGGCTCTACTTTGCAGTCTCAGTGGGGCTGGGGTTGGGAGGGCCCCCGTAAATTTCGGGATACAGCTCCTTGTAGATTGCGGTTTGGTCTCCGGCGATGCAGACGCTGTCCATCTCCAAGCCGGAGCCTTCGATGTTTGCGTAGTAGGACAGAAGGTGTCCGCCGTTCTCGTCAGCGTAGAGGCGGATGAGGCCTGGGTCCCGGGGGTTGGTTTCGGTGCGGGTGGTGAAGCCCTTGGATTCCCAGAACGTTTTGACGACGTTTATTGATGCTTCCAGATCGACTGGGTCGGAGGTTTGGCTCAGGATGCTGTAGTTCACGCCGTCTTGCCCGTCGGATGTGATGCAGGCACTGTTGACAGGGTTGTCTGTGTCCGCCCAGTTCTGGGGGCCGATGACTTTTTGGGTTTCGGTTTTGAAGGCGTGGAGGTCCGCGAGGGCTTGTTTGAGTTCTTCGACCTGGGCTTTGACGGTTGCGGGGTCGCTGGGATTGTTTGAGCCGGTCATGGGGTTCTCCGTGGTGGTGGGTGTGCAGGCGCTCAGTGCAATGGTGGCGCAGAACAATCCGGCGAGTATGCGGCGGGCCTTTAGCCGGGCCTTGGTTTCATGGGGCATGTGGTTCACTCTTCCTGAGTTGTTCAACGGCCAGCAAATCCAAGGGGAGGCGATACGGGCCGTGCGCCTGGCAGGATACGGTCTCCGTTGCCGGTTGTTGTGAGGGCAGCTTCATACACGGCGGTGGTTTCTTTATCCAGGTATCCGTAGCCGTCACTGGCTGTTCTGTGTGCCAGTGTGTTGTGTTCGGTGGTGCCTTGGTAGTGGGTCCCGTCGATCGTGGCCTCTTCTGAGGAGAACACTTTTGCGCCGAAGGACTCCAGACGCGGATCCTGGCGTTGGGAGCGACCCATTTGGGCCAGGCCGTCACCGCTCGCTTCGCTGGCGTAGACCTGACCGGCAGGCACGTGGAGTTCTCCGGTGTTTCGGATCTCTTTTTCTATCCCGGCGGAGCCGAGCATCGTGAAGGAGACGACGTTCAATTCCGCGGCGGCAAGGGCGTTGGACGTCACAGTTGTGCCGTAGGAATGGGCCAGTACGTTGAGGGTCTCGGGGGTCCTGTTGCCCAAACTCTCTCTGACGGCGTTGAACCCCTGAAGGTCTGCGACGAACCGTTCGGCACCGGCCCGGGCGGCATCGCCGCTGTTCACGGTCGGAACCGTGGGCGGGTCGTAGTTGATCCACGCCACCACCGCAAAGGACTCACCCGGGAAAAGCAGCTGTTGTTGCCGCTTCAGGTTGTTGGCGTTTGTTGCCCAGTCGTTGAATCCGCTTTGGGGTGTGATGTCCATGCCGGACACGGCGTAGGTAACGTTGTGGGCCGTGTCCGGGTTACCCGCAGATACCTGTGCCTTGGGGGAGCCGTGGGTGAGGTCGAATCCGAGCAGGATAGCATCGCCCGATGCTCCGGCGTTGACAAGAGCCCCACGGATACCGTTAAGGGCTTGCTGCTGGGTTTGCAGCCGTATCCAGTGAGGGTTTGGAATGGACCTTCCCGGTCCGGCGGGCAGGAATTCCGTCGTTTTGGCGAGTTCGGCGTTGATGCGCTCCTGTTCGGTTATGAGGCGATTCCGATTGGCGATGTTGCGGGCGGTCGCGGTGACACCGTTCAGGTTCCCGATGACCCCCGGGAGGGCTTCGATCAGGAGCTTCTGACTTTCGCCGCTTTCGATTGTTCCGTTTTTGGCGACGGTGTGGCCGAGACCGGCCCACCACTTGGCTGTCACGACGGGGTCCAGCCCCGGTTGGCTGAGGAGCTGCTGGAGCCGGGTCGTGTTGCCGGCACTACCGAGCCAGGCTTTCAGCTGCGCGGCGTTCAGGGCCCCGATGTCATTCAAACTCACCTGCCCGGGTGATGCGTACTGTATGAGGGCGCTGTTGAGCATGGTGTCGGCCATGGAACCGCTGCCGGCTGTTTCGAATGTCGTGGCGATCTGCTCAAGCCAAGCCGCGTCAGCGGCGTTCTCAGCCAGCAGCTGCTCGAAGCCGGACACGAACGTGACAATGCCGCTGTTCACCCAGGAACACCCCGCGGTGAATCCGCTCCACGCGTTCCGGATTCTTCCCAGCTCCGCGTTCAGGATGTTCGCGGAGGCGCGGGACTGGGACGCTAACCCGCCCAGCTTTCCAGGATCGGCCGAGCTAGTTCCGCCTCCCGATCCACCGGCGAACCGGGCCCGGTCACGCGCGGAAAACACCGCTGAAATCGTCGGTGGCGCAACGCGCGTTTCCTCGGGCTTCGGATCATTTACTATGCTCAGCAGGGCCGCGGACTGGCGGGCTGGATCGAGGGACGCCAGGTCCTGGTCACGGGCATCGGCGCGTTGCCGCCAGGCGGTGAGTTTCTTTAGCCGGGACTTCTCCTGCTGGGCCCGCAGTTTCGCTTCCCGGATGTCCTCAGCCAGATCCGCGAGAACACCGGCAAGCCGGCCGCGATCGTCGGATCTGATGGCACAGGCCTCGGTGAACAAGCGTGCGTAGCCGCCCTTGAAGTCCTCCGTTGCATGATGCACAGCGCCGCCCAGAAAACCACCCTCGCCACGCAGAACCTGCTCCGCTGAATCGGCTGCACTGATCAAAGCGTCGGCAGCGCCATCATCAAAGACAATCCCGACGGCCGCGCCGTCATCAAAGGTAAAACTCATGCCCGTCCCCCCACAAGCAAACAATAAATCCAACGACTAGCATAACCTCTGATTGCTTCGCGTGAGGGTTTACGCGGACGACTTTAGGATGGTGTGATGCCCGATGAAATCAAGAAGCACCGGTTCCTGACCATTGAGCAGGTTGCCGAGGAACTGAACGTTTCAGTCAGCCAGATCCGTCCTCGCTGAACGAGTCGTGATGCAGTGCGGAAATCTCCCGGCGGTACTTCTGTCGGAGAGTTGTCACGAGGTTCTCTAGATCCATCCCATCACCATAAACGCACCCTCGGACAATGATCGCGGGTGCCGGTTCTCAGGGGCGAGCAGCAGTTGAGTGTCTCCGCTTGGTGGGACCAGGCCTGCAAACACATGAGCCCAGGGTTTCGCTGGTTCCAGGACTCAATATTCACCTGTGAGATGGCCAAATCTCCTATGTGCCGGCGCGACCTTTTTCGACGATCGCGTCGGGATGTTCCTCTTTCAGCTCGCTCAGCTCAGCGAGCACGGCGGCAATCGGAAGTCCTGAAGGCAAGAGTGCGATCGGTTCCGGCTTGGGCGGATCGGGAATCTTGGCCGGAGCGGAACTCGCTGCGGTACGGGCAAGAACATGTCCCGTACCTGTTTCAGGCGTGCGCCCGAATCTGGCCACGCCGAGCAGGGGCCGACGTGGCTGGAGAACCCATGGTGGGAGGATGGCGTTGCGCATTCGGAGCACATGTCGTCTGCGGCAAGCCGCGGCACTGCCAGAAGGTCCCCAAGCTCATGCTCGAACGCCTTCATCTCAGCCCAATGCTTCGAGCGGTCAGATGCGCTCAACGGCTCGTTGGCTATGCTTTTCAGCTTCGGGAGCTGTGTCCGAAGCTCGCGTACTCTCGTTTCGCGATGCAACCGATAGTAAAACAGCGCTAATTCCAGCCGGTCCCGGGGTGAGCGACCCTCAGCATCGACTACAGCCTCGCGGTCCCCGACGACAGCGGCTAGCGTTGCGATCTTGGCTTCCGTGGTAGTAGCCAATTGCTGGAGAACCGCTATTTCCGCGACGCGGCGTTCATCACTCTATGCAGCGAAGCTGCCTCCCCGGAGCCTTGCGATTTCTTCTCGTCGATGTCGAAGGAGAGACTCATGCTCAAGCAGTGACAGGCGAGCCCGTTCAAGGGCGGGGTCATATCGTTCCCTGTCCCGCTTTTGACGGGCTGAGTCCGCGGCGGACTCTTCCTCGCGACGGTGCTCGAACTCCTCCAGCGTCTCCTGCCGTGAGGTTGGCGGGTCAGGGTTCACTACTTCCCACTGCTCCACCACCGTCGCAGCGGCACGTTCTTCCGAGGCACGGTCTTCCCTAACCCATGGGTTCCAGTAAGTCTCGCGGTTAATTTCCAGATAGGTAGCGCTTGCGGCGATGAACTCCTCGAACGTGGAGCCGGCCCCTGTCTCGGTGCCATCAGTCGACCATTCAGCTCGTAGGTCTGCTCTGTCTGGCTCTTCGGCGAATCAGTCATGTTCTCTAGAATCGTGCATCCACCAGGTAACCGCCAGCCCCGAGGATGCACGGATACCTTACTGATGTGAATGGGGGGAATTCAGGAGTGTCGTGCGGGGGAACCGTGAAAATTCTGTTACCGCTGCGTTACTGCTGGGCCCTGCCCTGACATGAAGAAAGGTCCCGGTTCCCTTTGTTTATAGGGGAACCGGGACCTTCTCATTTGGCGGTGACGGTGGGATTTGAACCCACGTTGGCTTTGACACCAAACAACATTTCGAGTGTTGCACCTTCGGCCGCTCGGACACGTCACCAACCTGAATAGGTTACCGGAGCATGCCGCCCATCCACAAAACGGCGGGCGTCCAGCTCATGGATGGCCGGACGTTTAAGCCCCCGCTACAGGCGAAGGGACACTTGGGGCCCTCACCTGCAGCGCCATGATGATGACGTCCGGTCAGTGGACCTCTGAAAGCCGCCGAGTCCTTCCTGGTGTCGCCGAAGCCGCCCAACTGTTGGCCCGGATCCTTGCTATGCCCTTCTGGTCGCAGAGTTATGCACATAGGCATTCAGCCACGCGGAATTGTCAGATCCCGCTGGGATGCTTTGAGTTTGGAAAGCAGAGCAGCTATAGAGGCGGCAGATGCCCTTGCGGCGTCCTTCTCTGAGCTGGCTCTGGTGTTGCGTGGCGCTGCCGAAACCCCGGATTCCTATGCGGATCCGCTGCGCAGGAGGGCCGATATCGCTCTGGCGACTCTGGCTGAGGTAGCTCACGGGGAAGCGAAGATGGCGGCCCTGAAGGTTCACGCTGCCGTCGATTATGCCGACGCCGCCCAGACCCTTGCGGGCCCTGCCGAGTCCCCGCAGGACCACTGCGGGCAGGAGATGGTGGTGATTGCTGAGGTCGCCTGCGTGCTGACAGTAAGCGAACGCACCGCGGGTGCTCTGCTCGCTGAAGCCGACGAGCTCACAACCAGCCTGCCACTGACCCTGTCCGCGCTGCAGGCCGGGTCGATCTCGTGGCTGCACGCCCGGTACATGGTGGACGAAGCCGCCAATCTGGACAGGCCTGCTGCGGCGGCGTTGGAGGCGCATTTCCTGGACCCCGACGCACCAAGCCCGGCGAGGGGCTGCCCGGCCGCGGATTTCATCCCTGGACGGTTCCGGCACAAGGCCCGGACGTGGCGGGGACGGGACCACCCCGTCAGCATCGAAGCGCGCCATATCAAAAGCTCGGCTGATCGGGGGGTGGAGTACTCCCCGGACCGGGACGGCATGGCGTGGCTCAGCGCCTACCTGCCCGCCGACACCGCCGCCGGGATTTGGGAACGCACCGCCACTGCCGCCCGATCAGCAGGGCCACTGCCGCCCGATCAGCAGGGCCCCAACGAAGCAAGGACGCTCAGCCAGCTCCGTGCAGACGCGGCCGCGACCTGGCTCCTCGGCACCGAACGTGATGCTGCCAGCAGCGACGGGGGCAGCATGGGCGGGCGGTTCCCGTCGCCGCGGGCGCGGGCGCTGGTGTTGGTCACGGTCCCGGTGCTCTCATTGTTGGGTGCCACAGATGAACCGGCCAACCTGGACGGGTACGGGCCGATCCCGCCGTCCATGGCCCGGCGTCTCGTAGCCGACGGCGCCGAGTCCTTCCATCGCGTCCTGACCGACCCGTGGGACGGGGCTCCGCTGGAGATCGGTAGGACCAGCTATCGGGTCACGAAAGCCCAACGGCAATGGCTGCGGCTGCGGGACGGGAAATGTCCTTTCCCAGGCTGCAGCAACCACTCCCTGGACAACGAAGCAGACCACCTCCTCGCCTGGGCCCGCGGAGGTTTCACCGGCGTCAGTAATCTCGGTTCGCCGTGCCCCAGGCATCACCGGCTCAGACACGCCACGCTCTGGACGCCCACCGCCGCCACCAAGAATGAACCACCCGGTTGGATATCACCCACCGGACGGCGCTATGCCAGTGAACACCCCGACTGGGAACCACCCATTGGCCCGAAAAACAGCCGGGCCAATGGTCAGGGATGACACTCAATGCAGAGCCGGGCGTGCCCGAAGCCGAAATTCCTGGCGGCCCACTAGAGGACGATCCCTTTCTGGAGCTTCGCCGTGCCGACGTTCATCTGCCCGACAGTTAACTGCTCGACTATGCGCTGTTGCCGGACGACGCACATCCGGACGGACCCAAGCCCGAAGCGCCCTAGGGCGTGTCTCCCAATTGGTTCGTGACGGCTTTGGCAGGCTGGAACTATGTCGCGCACTGCAGTCCTGACCGATGCCCAATGGGAGCGAATTGAATCGTTGATGCCCAG
>NZ_JBVAYW010000006.1:0-211950 GCF_055412845.1 Pseudarthrobacter adonitolis
GCGGAACTCGGGCCAGTTCGCCCAGTCACCCACGAGGTTGGAGTTGGCAAGGAGCACGCGGGGCGCCCATTCGTTGGTGCGGAAGACGCCGACCGGTTTGCCGGACTGGACCAGGAGGGTCTCGTCCTTTTCCATCGTTTCCAGGGTGCGGGTGATCGCGTCGAACGCGGCCCAGGACCGGACCGCACGGCCGGTTCCGCCATAGACCACCAGGTCATCGGGACGTTCGGCGACCTCGGGGTCCAGGTTGTTCATCAGCATGCGCAGCGGCGCTTCGGTCTGCCAGCTCTTGGCGGTGAGCTCGGTGCCGCGGGCAGCTTTGACCGGGCGGGCACCGGTGGTGAAATCGGCGGGTGCCATGAGGGCTCCTTCTCGTGTTGGTGCATCTGGAAGAGGTTCTGTATTAACTAAAGCCGTTCCAAACCGGGCAGGATAGGACTTTCGGAGCGGTGGTGTCCGGGATTCCAGACCGCAGCGGTTCCTGTCGGGCCGTCGTCGGGCAGCGTTACTTGGCAGGGCGGCCGTGGATGCGGACGGAGAGCTCGTCCGCCACCTTCTGGACCCGCGCGGCGAGTGTCGGCCATTGGTCCGCCGGCAATTTCTCCTCGAGGAATGTCACGGCGACTGCCGCCGTCGGCCATCCCACATGATCCGTGACAGCGGCGGCGATCGAGCCGAAGCCGGGCGTCACCTCGCCGTGTTCGGTGGCGTAGCCGCGCTGCCTTACCCGGTCTAGGTGCGAGGACAGCGCGGAGTACTTCATGATGGCGCCCTCCACCTCATGCCGGGCAGTAAACGCCTCGGCATTCGGGTAGAGCGCGCGGACCTGCGACTTCGGCAATGCCGCGAGAATGGCGCGGCCGCTGGCGGTGAGGTGACTGGGGAGCCGGACGCCGACGTCGGTCACCAGCGACGGGCGGTTCTTGGCCCGTTCCTCCACGATGTACAGCACGTCGCGGCCATGAAGCACGGCCAGGTGCGCGCTCTCGCCGATCACGTCCACCAGCGATGCCAGCAGCGGTCGACCCAGACGGGACAGCGGCTCCTGCCGCGAATACGCCGAGCTCAGCTCGAAGGCACTGATCCCCAGCCCGTAGCGCTGCTCCTCGTGCAGGTGGAGGACAAAACCGTTCGCCTCCATCACGCCGAGCAGGTGGTAAACGCTTGAGCGCGGCAATCCCAAGGACGTGGCAATGCTCGACGCCGCCATCGGCCCCCGCTTCGAGGCCAGGAGCTTGAGGATACGAAGGGTGTTCTCGGCAGCGGGGACTTTGGACGTCACCCTTGGTTCGCTGCCGGCCTCAGGCCTGGCTTCCGTGTTCGACACCGCTGTGCCCTCCGTCATTTCTCGCGGGGCTTCCGGCCGTGTCCGGGATCCCGTACTTAACCTTGCGCCCATGGCGGCTCCCCTCATGGCCATCCAAACACAGCATGTGTCCGGAATACCAGACATTGGACACGGCGCGGACCCGGTCAGGAGATGCTGGGCCGAGGTTGCCCTCCCGGCCCGCTTGGGTCCGGCGGCGCTGGTCGTAGGCTGAAGCGTATGGCCTCAACCACCGATATCCTTGCCGCGTACGATTCCCAGCTCCGCCGGCTGGTTCCGCCAGCGGTTCCGACAGGCCACGAGTATCAGCTCCTGGGCCCCCTGCTACGCGTGACCGGACAGCGGCGGGGCTTCATCGAGTCGGCTCGTGACCTCGGCGTGGAGGACGGGATGCTCGACAGGATTATCGTCGAGCAGCGTGACTACTTTGCCGGCCGCGGGGAAGCCGTCGAATGGAAGACCCGGGCGCACGACCTCCCGACTGATCTGGAGGCCCGCCTCCGCGCAGCAGGCTTCGTACCGGAAGACCGCGAGACCGTCCTTGTGGGCGAGACGGCCGCGATGGCCGGTGACTCTGCGGTCCCGGAAGGTATTCGGGTGAGGCTGGCCCGCGAACGCCCTGACCTGGAGCGCATCGCGGCCATGATGTCTGAAGTGTGGGCCGCCGACTACGGCTGGGTGGCCGCTGATCTGCATCACCGGCTGGCCTCGGACCCGGAAAACCTGGTGGTCTTCATAGCGGAGGCCTCAGGGGTTGTGGTGTCGGCGGCCTGGCTGGAGATCAATCCGGGTACGGACTTCGCGGGTTTATGGGGCGGTTCAACGTTGCCTGCATGGCGAGGGCGGGGGATCTACAAGGCCTTGGTGTCGGCGCGGGCTCAGGTGGCGGCCGCCCATGGGGTGAAGTACCTGCAGGTGGACGCTTCCGCTGACAGCGAGCCGATCCTGCGAAGGTTGGGATTCAGGGCACTCACCACCACCACGCCGTTTGTGTGGACTCCTCCTGCGAGGCGAGATAGCCCTGGAGCACTTGGGTAGAGCCCCGCTATGGACGAGAAAGAGACACTGCATCACTAAGCCGCGCGTCAGGCGGGACGCCGACATGTGGGCGTCCCGCCTGCGCCCCTGAGGCTTCTCAGCGGTGCGGGTTTGTTAGCCTCAAGATCAGCAGAAAGGAAGACGCTTGATGGCGGATGAAGTGATCCTGGTTACCGGGGCTACGGGCAACGTCGGTCGGGTCGTGGTGGAGCAGTTGCTGGCCGCTGGGCGAAGAGTCCGGGCGGCCGGCCGCAGCATGGAGTCGGTGAGGCGGATGTTTGGGCAGCGGGTTGAGGCTGTTGCCCTGGATTTCACCGATGAGATGACCTGGCCCGGCGTATTCGACGGAATCCGCCAGATGTTTCTGCTGCGCCCGCCGCATCTGGGCAAGCCGAAGACGCAGATCATTCCCGCCCTCGAGTACGCGCGGGCCCGCGGGGTCGAACAGATGGTGTTCCTTTCACTCCAGGGTGCTGAGAAGAACAAGGCCGTCCCGCACGCGGCCATCGAAGCATGGCTCCGCGCCTCCGGTGCCGACTGGACCTTCGTGCGAGCTTCCTTCTTCCACCAAAACCTCTCAACCACCCACCTGACCGACATCCGTGACCGCGGCGAGATCGTGGTTCCCGCCGGCCGTGGCGCGACCGCATTCGTTGACAGCGAGGACGTCGGCGCCGTCGCCACAGCAGCGCTGCTCGATCCCGCCGGCCACCGCAACACCGCGTGGACTGTGACCGGGAACGAAGCGCTGACGTACGGACAGATCGCCCAGATCCTGACTGACGAGCTCGGCCGCCCCATCCGGTATGCCCGGCCCGGCATCTTCCGCTACCTCCGGCACGCCCGCCGGACCCTGGGAATGCCCTGGGGCATGGTCATCGTCACGGCCGCCATCTACACCGCAGCCCGGCTCGGGCTGGCCGGTGGCCTGACCGACACCGTGCACCACGTACAGGGCCGGGACCCAATCAGTTTCGCCGAATTCGCTCACCGGGAACGCGAAACCTGGAACCCCACCCTGACCGGCAAGGAAACCCCATGAGAATTGCACTGCTCGGAGCCACCGGACGCACCGGCGGCCTTGTCCTCACCGCAGCAAAGGCGCGCGGCCACCAGGTGACCGCTCTCGCCCGCAATCCCGAAAGCCTCGCGAGCTTCCGCAATGAAGACGTCACCCTGGTAGAAGGCGAGGTCCACGACCCGGAAACCCTCGCCCGCGTCACAAAAGGCGCCGACGCAGTGATCTCGGCAGTGGGCGCCCGGGGCCGCGACCCGGAGCTGCATACCATTCTCGCCAGGAACACCATTGCGGCGATGAACACCACGGGTGTTAGCCGGTTCGTCGGCGTCAGTGTGGGCGGACTTGATGTCCCCGGAGACCAAAAGGGCCCACGGGACCGATTCATAGGAGCCCTGGCACGAACCCTCGCCGGAGCAGCATCGGCTGACAGGAAACGCGAGTACCAGGCCTGGCAGGCCAGCGGACTACAGTGGACGCTGATCCGTGTCCCCCGCCTCGTCGACGGTGAAACCATCACACCTCCCGTCGTCGACCCACGCACCCCGCCCCGCGGAACCGCGTTGCACCGGGTAGCACTGGCGGCACTCCTGCTGGACTGCGCAGCCACACACCAATACACGCAGCAGGCACCCTTCGCGGCCGACACCTAACATTCATCGGTCGGCGTCACCGGCTGTGAAGGACCCGCGAACGAGACTGAAGCCGGACCCTTGCATGAGCAGCCTTCTCCTGGCCAGCGGTAACCCGATCCGGATGATCCTCCCGGCGCACCCAGTTCCCCAGCGTGCCTTCAAGCACGCCTATCCCCAGACACACCTGCGAGATCGGACGGCCAGAGGAAATCACCAACTCAACAGCCTCATCCCTGAACTGCTGCGTGTACTTCTTACAGTCGGTCATGCGAGAAAAGGCTCCTAACATGGAGCCCCACAAAACCATACGGCCGAGGATGAGAAGTTGAAGAGCGTCAGATGCTGACAACTACTTTGCCGCGAGCCCGGCCCTCGTGCATGTATTCAACGGCGGCTGGCGCCTCAGCGAGCGCGTAGACCTTGTCCACGGCAGGCTTCACACTGCCAGCTTCAATAAGCGTGGTCAGCGCCTCGAGATCGCGATAGTTCTCCGTCGAAACAAGCCCTTTGAATTTTCGGCCGGAGAACAGCGACACCAGCGGCGCACCCATCGAACGCTCAAACCCGCCGGTCAGCTTCCCACCACCCTCACCGCCAACGATCACCAGCGTCCCGCGCGGCGTGAGTGCGTTCCGCAGGACTGAGAGCGGCCGGTTGCCGGCGGTATCCAAAATGACGTCGTAAAGCAGCCCGGCGCGGG
The DNA here is from genome assembly GCF_055412845.1 of Pseudarthrobacter adonitolis. Taxonomy (NCBI): domain Bacteria; kingdom Bacillati; phylum Actinomycetota; class Actinomycetes; order Micrococcales; family Micrococcaceae; genus Pseudarthrobacter; species Pseudarthrobacter adonitolis. Next base: position 4,719 of record NZ_JBVAYW010000006.1, read on the forward strand.
CAAAGTCGTCCAGTGTGTAATCGATGACGTGAACAGCACCGAGGGACCGGACCAGCTCCACTTTTCCGGTGCTGCAGACTCCTGTGACCTCCGCCCCGAATGCCTTCGCCACCTGTACGGCAAAGGACCCTACTCCCCCGCCAGCGCCTATGATCATCACCCTCTGGCCGGTACTGACCTGTCCGGCATCGCGGACGGCCTGCAACGCGGTAACAGCAGAAATGGGCGCCACCGCGGCCTCCTCGAACGTGAGGTTTGCGGGTTTCGTTGCCACACGGCTCTCTTTGGCGCAGACAAATTCTGCGAAGGACCCCTCACATGTGCCGAACACTTCATCGCCAGGCTGGAAGCGCGTCACGCCAGCCCCCACAGCCTCCACGACGCCGGCAACCTCGCGTCCGCGGACGGGCACCTTGGGCTTCTTCAGCCCGAACCCGAAGAGCCGGATCAGGTACGGCCGCCCGGTCATGAGGTGCCACACGCCCTGGTCGACGCCGGCCCCGCGGACGCTAATCAGCACCTCCCCATCGCCGGGCACCGGCTGCGGAATGTCCCGTAGCTGGAGTACATCGGAATTCCCGTAAACGTCCTGCACGATAGCTTTCATGATGCGTCTCCTTCGTGATTCGGGTACTGGAACACGTCCTCGAGCGGCACGCTGAGCACATGGGCGATCTGGAACGCCATCTCCAGGGACGGCGAATACCGGCCCTGCTCGATGGCAATGACGGTCTGCCGGGTGACGCCCACACGTTCGGCCAATTCGGCCTGCGTCATCTCGCCCCGTTCGAACCGCAGGCGCCGAATGGAATTGGTCACCCGCGTTGGCTTCACCACGGCTGGAACCCCCGGCGGTAGGCAACGATCTTGGCTACGGAGCCCAGGATCGCGGACAACACAAACGTCAGGTAGATGACGTTTGCGATCCAGAAGTGGTCCACCTCGGCCATCGCCAGGAGCAGCGCCGCGACGCCCCCGATGACCACAAAAGACTGGCCGATGTACTCGCCGAAACGGTAGATCTCCCTGTCGCGCTGGTCCTTCTTCCCGGCCTCCTTGGGCGAAAAGATGCCCAGGAGAATGTGCAGCGCGATGGACGCAGCAATAGAGGCCCCGATGGTCCACAGCAGTGGAGCAACATACGGAACCCCGGCAACGGGCATGGTGCCGGCCAGGCCCAGGACGATGGCCAGATACACGCCATAAGAGCCCGCGGCCACCACCCCCATGATCCAGGCGCTCTTCTCTTCGAAGGACATTTCCGCTCCTGCCATTTCCACCAGATGTAAAACAAAGCTGACATCTCAAAGGTAAAGAAAACCAGACATGATGTCAAGAGTTTTGGACTCGATACAACGCGCAGTGCAGATACCAGCCCCCAGTCCGAGATGGAAGACACCACCGCCTGTGATCCGTGGTGCTGATGGCTGCCCCCGGACCCAGCGCGCTGTTCGTGATCGGCCGTTCCCTGGCCCTTGGCTGGGAGGGGCGGCGTCCTGACAGTACTGGGCAATGCGACCGGGCAGGTGGCTGCAGTTGCGTTCGGAGGGGGCACTATTGTGGCGCAGTCCGTAGTCCTTTTCAGCGTGGTGAAGCTGGCGGGGGCCGCTTACCTGGTCTATCTGGGCATCAAGGCCATCCGGAACCGGCGGCACAACTCGTTCGCCGATCGTCAGCCAGTGGCCTCCTCGCCACAACGGCTGGTGGCGGAAGGTCTGGTGGTGGGTGTCACCAACCCAAGTCAGTGGTGTTCTTCGTCGCGGTACTGCCGCAGTTTGTGGACTACCCGTCCGGGGCCATTCGTTCCAGCTGGCGCTGCTGGGGCGGTTTTCCTGCTGATCGCCATAGTTTCAGATAGCCTCTGGGCCGTCGCCGCAGGTTCGGCCCGCCAATGGTTCGCCCGGTCGCCCCCGGGTTTCAGCAGTGGAGGCAACAGGCGGGGCCTTGATGATCGGCCTCGGCGGAACGTTGGCCCTGACAGGCACCAAGTCCTAGTCACCCGGCCCGCAGGCCGGGCAACAGGACTTCTGAACAGGAGCTGTCAGGGCTGTGTGGCTCAGAAGGCATGCAGCCGTCAGACCGGGTCCTGCCTAGGCCGAAGCAAGCGCCGAACGGACGGCAACCGGCATCGGCGTCGTGGGACGGCCGATGAGGGTGCGGAGGTCCGAGCCGCTGACCAGGAGATCGCCATGGGCAATGCCGAGGTCCGAGTCCGCCAGAATGTCGGCGAAGAGCTCCGGCACGCCGAATCCGGCAAGGAGTCCGGCGTAGTCACTGGCCGGAAGGTCCTGGTACACCACGGGCTTGTTGGCCGCGGTGCTGATTTCCTGGGCCAGTTCGGTGAGCATGAAGGCGTGGTCCCCGCCGAGCTCGTAGACCTTGCCGGCCTGGTTCTGGGCCAAGAGCACGGCCGCGGCGGCCGCGGCGTAGTCCACCCGGGACGCGGCACTGCCGCCAGCCTGCCGGAAGGATTGGCCGACGGTGTGTTCCCGGCCGGTGCCCCAGCCGCATCGTCCTGGACCACATCACCAGCAAGTGGGGAGTGCTGATCCTGCCGGCACTCTCGGAAGGTGAGCAGCGCTGGAGCGAACTCCGGCGCCGCGCCGAGGGAATCAGCGAGAAAATGCTGGCGCGGACCCTCAAGACCCTGGAGCGCGACGGCCTGGTGCTGCGGAAGGCGCAGCCGGTCATCCCGCCCCGCGTTGACTACAGCCTGACCGAACGCGGCTATGAACTATCGGGCCTGCTCGTCCCCCTGATCACCTGGGCCTACAACAACGCTGACGACATCCTCAACGGCGAGCGCTGATTCCCTGCCAGCGCTGGCAGGAAAATCCCCTAAGTAGGGCCCCTCCGCAAAGATGAGTACATGTTACTGGTGTGACTGGTGTGATTAGCGCCTAGCGTAAATGTAAGGTGCCAGCCAGGAATTGGAGGACCATCCTCTGCTGGGGCGTTCCGGCAACCGCACCGCCAGTGAGCGGACGAGCGCCGCGCTGAAGGAGTTACCGATGGTCAATGCTGCCCGTAATCCGGCCCAACACGAACCTCAACACGACCGCCACTACGACGCCAGCGGGAGACAACCGCGCCGTATGGCTAGGGCCTGGAACCGTATCCGCGCGGTGCCAGGCCCAGCAAGCCCCTACAAAATCGGTGACGCCGTTGTGGGAGACGATCCCTTCAACGGCCGGCACGAGGGTGTGGTGGTCTCACGGACCCTCGACTCTGTGGGCATGCGAACCGCAGAGGGCGTTGTCTACTACGATCCCCGCCAGGTCAGACGGCAGGAGTAGGCAATCGGCCCGGCCTACCGCGCGGACCAGCCGCCGTCCATCATGTAACTGGACCCGGTGACCATGCCGGCGTGATCGGAGGCCAGCCAGGCCACCAAAGATGCGACCTCCTCCGGTTCCACCAGGCGTTTCACGGCGGACTCGGTGAGCATCACCCTGGCCAGGACCTCGGACTCGGGGATGCCGTGCACCTTGGCCTGGTCCGCGATCTGCTTTTCGACGAGCGGGGTCCGGACATAGCCCGGGTTGACGCAGTTGGATGTGACTCCGTGCTCCCCGCCTTCGAGCGCCGTCACCTTGCTCAGCCCTTCCAGGCCGTGCTTGGCGGAAACGTACGCACTCTTGAAGGGGGAGGCCCGGATTCCGTGCACGGATGACACGTTGATGATGCGGCCGAAACCGTTGGCATACATGTGCGGCAGCGCCGCCCGGATCAGCAGGAAGGGGGCCTCGAGCATCAGCGCGATGATCCGGCGGAAATCCGCTGGATCGAACGCTTCGATGGGGCTGATGCGCTGGATCCCGGCGTTGTTCACCAGGATGTCGCAGTCCAGGCTCACGGTGGCGAGCGCGTCCGCGTCCAGCAGGTCAACGGCCCAGGCAGTGCCGCCCACTTCATCGGCGAGGGCGGCAGCGCCGGCGGAGTCGACGTCGGCAACCACCACCTTGGCCCCACGGGCGGCGAACTCTCGGACACAGGCAGCGCCAATCCCGCTGGCGCCGCCGGTCACCAGGGCCTTGCGGCCGTTCAGCGTGTTTTCCATTGCACTTCCCATCGTTTGCCTAGTCCCAGTAGCTCAAGCGGCTCAAGCAGCTCAGCGTGAGCCGGCCGGGATCAGTCCCTCGCGGGCGGCGTCGGCCTTGTCCACGTCCTCCAGCGCGATGCCCTTGGTTTCCTTCAGGCTCAGCACCGCCACTGTGGTGATAGCGCACGCAACCACGAGATAGATGGCGGTGGGCAGCCAGGAACCGGTGTCCTTGAGCCACTGGGTGGCCAGCAGAGGCGCCAGCGAACCGGCGAAGATCGAGGTGACCTGCGAGCCCAGCGATACACCCGAGTACCGCATCCGGGTGGGAAAGAGCTCGGCCATGATGGCAGGCTGGCCGGCATACATAAAGGCGTGCAGGCACAGGCCGATGGTCACGGCCAGGACAATCACGACGGCGTTGCGGGTATCGAACATGGGGAAGGCGAAGAACGGCCAGGCCGCACCGGAGATGGCGCCGATGAGGTAGACGGGCTTGCGTCCCAGCTTGTCCACGAGCCGCCCCACCTGCGGGATGACCAGGAGGTGGATGACATGGGCGATAAGGAGTGCCAGCAGGAGCGAGGACGTGTCGTACTTGTGCACGCTCTTGAGGTAGACGATCGCGAAGCTGACCACCAGGTAGTACATGATGTTCTCCGCGAAACGCAGCCCCATGGCCTGCAGGATGCCCTTGGGGTACTTGCGCACCACCTCGAAGACGCCGTAGTTGACAGCCTGCTCCTTCTCCACGAGGGCTTTGGCCTCCAGGAAGATGGGTGCCTCGGTGACGTGGGTGCGGATGTAGTAGCCAACGAAGACGATCACGGCGGAGAGCCAGAATGCTACACGCCAGCCCCAGCCGAGGAACGCCTCGGGGCTCAGGGTGGTGGACATGATGAACAGCACCAGTGTTGCCAGGAGGTTGCCCACCGGCACGGCCGCCTGCGGCCAGCTGGACCAGAATCCGCGGGACTTGTTGGGGCTGTGTTCGGCAACCAGCAGCACCGCGCCGCCCCATTCACCGCCGAGCGCGAAGCCCTGGATGAAGCGGAGGGCCACCAGCAGGGCCGGGGCGAGGTAGCCGATGTCGGCAAAGCCCGGGAGGCAGCCCATCAGGAAGGTGGCCACGCCGACGATCACGATGGTCAGCTGCAGGGTAGGCTTGCGGCCCAGCTTGTCGCCGATCTGGCCGAAGACGATGCCACCGAGGGGGCGCGCCACGAAGCCCACCGCGTAGGTGAGGAACGCCTGGATAATGCCGTCCAGCTCGTTGCCGGTGGCGGGGAAGAAGTACTTCCCGAAGACCAGGGTGGCGGCGGTGGCGTAGAGGAAGAATTCGTACCATTCCACTACCGTGCCCACCATCGAGGCGGCCACAATCTTTTTCAGTCCGGATCCCTTGGGTGCGGATCCGGCGGCATTGTCTGCCGAGCGCTGCTCTACGCTCATGAGTTTCTCCTTAGTGTCCACTTTGACACGCGCTGTGATCCACAGCACTAATGGCTTCACTGAGTATTACTGCACAAACATGCGCCTTCAATGACCAAACAAGCACCGCCTGTGTGCACAATTGCAGATATGAAGGCGAATCCCGATGACCTGCTGGTCCTGCTCGCGGTATCCCGCTCAGCAAAATTTACGACGGCGGCGCAAGCGTTGGGGCTAAACCACACCACCGTCTCGCGTCGGATAGCCGCCCTGGAGAAGGCGCTCGGCGGCCGCGTCCTGGCCCGGGCGGCCGGCGGCTGGGAACTGACGGAGCTGGGCACGGAGGCTGTCCGGGTCGCCGAACAGGTGGAGGCCGCGGTGAGTGTGCTGGGACCGGCAGGCCAGGCACCGGACCCGATCACCGGCGTCGTACGTATGACGGCGACCGACGGCTTCAGCGCCTACATCGCGGCACCCGCTGTGGCGCGGCTGCGCCGGAAACACCCCGGGCTGAGCGTGGAAGTGGTGACCATGACCCGCCGTGCGCTGCAGCAGCGCTCGGGTCTGGACATCGAAGTGGTGGTGGGCGAACCGCAGGTCCACCGGGCCGAAGCCGTCCAACTCGGTGAGTACATGTTGGGGATGTACGCCTCGCGCGCCTACCTCTCCGAGAACGGGACGCCGGCGAGCGTTGCTGAACTGACGGAGCACCCGCTGGTGTACTTTGTGGATTCGATGCTGCAGGTGGACCTCCTGGACGCACCCCGGCGGCTGGTGCCGGCCATGCGCGAAGGGCTCACTTCCACCAACGTGTTTGTCCATGTGGAGGCCACCCGCGCCGGCGCGGGCATCGGATTCCTGCCGTGCTTCATGGGCAATCTGCACAACGACCTGGTCCGACTGCTCCCCGACGACTTCGCCGAATTGCTCCCTTATTGGATGGTGCTGCGGCCGGATTCTATGCGCCGCCCCGCCGTGGCCGCCGTTGTGCAGGCATTGCGCGACCAGACGGCGGCGCACCGGGATGCCCTGCTGGGCAGGGCCCAGACTCCAGCGATTGCTCCGTAACGGCCGTTTTGGGCGCTCAAAAAGGGCGGCTACGGAGCAATCGATGGGGCGTCCGGGTCGCGACGCACCGGGGAGTTCGCGGCGAAGGAGCGCACCTGGGCGTCGTTCCAGATGTGGGCCGGGACGGCACCGCCCAGGAGCCGACGGGCCAGCTGCGGGTCCCCGTCCAGCGGGGTATCGCTGCCGGCCATCACCATGTTGCCGTAGCGGCGGCCCTTCAGCATGGAGGGGTCGGCGATGATGACGGTGTGTGCGAACGTGGCCGCGATGGTGGCGGCGTCTTCCCGCGCATTCAGCAGGCTCGGGGCGTCGCCTGAGTTCACCACATAGATACCACCCGGCGACAGGACCCGCTTGATGTGGTCATTGAACTCGGCCGTGGTGAGCGGCCGCGGCGTAAGTGAACCGGCAAACACGTCGCGGATGATGAAGTCGCGACTGTCCGGCGTGAGCGTCTCGGTAACCTCGCGGGCCTCCCCCACGCGCAGCCGCAGCAGCGGCGCCTTGGGCAGGTCGAACCAGCCGCGGACATACTCGGCCAGTTTGCCGTCGAGTTCCACCACCACCTGCCGGGCGTCCGGATAGGCGGTGTGGAGGTATCGGGCCAGGGAACAGGCCCCGCCGCCCAGGTGCAGCCCGCGCAGCCGCCCGGTCCCGCCCGCGGTGGGCGCGACCGCCTTGGCCCCGCCCCTTCCGGACTTCGGCGGCCAACGTGACTCAATCAGCGCCGCCATCCAGCGCATGTACTCAAAATCGAGGAACAACGGATCGGCGAGGTCGATGTGGGAGCTCATGACACCGTTGATCTTCAGGAGCCAACCGTTGGAGTTGTCCTGGTCCGCGATGAGCTCGCAGTCGCCGGTATCAATGTAGTAGACGCCCTCAACCGGGCCATCAGGACGGGTTCCCTTGGGCACCTCGATGACACCCGCCGTCGGACGCTGGCTGTTCCGGCCGCCTGACTTGCCGCGCTTTGCCATTACCCGTGTGCCGCTTCAGTCATGGATCAACCCTAGTTGTACACCCCAAATCGGCACGCCTCGATGGCAGGCCACCAGCTTCGGGCGTGGGGCAGGGTCCGACCAGGACGTACAGGCTAAATGCCGGAGCCCTAAATGCCGGAGCGCGGCGTGTCGCGATCAGCCCGCTCGCGACGCCTCCGCAGCTCTTCGGCCTGCGCAGGATCGGTGTGCGCATTGGCATCAGGGTAACCGTCTCCATCGCCGTCGACGTCGCCACGGGACCGCACCCCTCCGGGCTGCGTTTCACCGGGGCGGACTTCATTGGACCTCGCTGCTCCGGAACGGGATTCTTGGGCGCGGGTTTCGTCGGCGCGGGCTCCTTCAGTGCGGGCTTCAGCCTGGCGTGCATCAAGGCGCGCATCCTGATCTGCACCCAGGCGTGCATCCGCATCCCGGCCCATATCCTCGCGCACGTCCGGGTCTATCGCGTTGGCCTTTTCGGTCTGCCTGGCTACATCGTCACGGAGAGATCTCGCGTCGCCGGCCTTCTGCTCGGCATCCTGCTTCAGCCGTGCGGCATCGACCTGCGCCTGCTCCGCGTCAGCACGGGCGCGGCTCGCCCTGGCTTCCTTCTCACTCGCATCGAGCTCCACCTCCTCCGCCTTCCGGCGCATTTCGGCGGCCTTCTCGCGGTTCGATTCGTCCCGCTTCTGCTCAAGCGCCCGACGACGACGCCCTGTCACCAGGAACAACACGATCAGGAGCACCACCACGATGCCAACAATCACCCAAACCCACGATGTTGTATCCACAACTACTCGCCTCTTTCCACTTCGTTGTGACGGGGTCCCTGCGATGCCAGGCCGGCAGGCCATACGGACCCATTTGAAATTCAGGTAGGAATAGTACTTACCTTCCGTTAGTAACCATGCTTACTATTTTACGGCCAGTATCGCTGGTTCTTGATCAACAAGCGGCCTTCTTTGGAAAGAGAGCGAAGATGACAGAGAACCAATGGCCCGAGGATTCGGCTTACCCGGCTCCACCGGCCACTCCCGGAAACACGGGAGAACGCGCCCCCAGTACATTCCCCAGTAAGTCCCCCCCAACAGCTCCGCAGACCGGCGATCCCCACGGGACGTCCCGCACCGATACTGTCAGGGAAGAAGCCGGAGACGTGGCGCGGACAGCGACGGAGTCCGCACAGAGCGTGGCGGAAACCGCCAAATCAGAAGCGGCGAACGTCGCGTCGGAGGCGAAGGCGAATGCGAAGGACCTCCTGCAGCAGGCCCGCTATGACCTCACCGAGCAGGCCAGCGCGCAGCAGCAGAAGGTAGCCAGCGGCCTCCGGTCAGTCTCGGACGAACTGCACGCCATGGCGCGGGCGTCAGACCAGCCCGGAGTGGCCACAGACCTGGTCCGCCAGGCCGCGGAGCGTTCCTCCTCCGTTGCCGCATGGCTGGACGGCCGCGACCCCGGATCGCTCCTGAACGAAGTCAAGACCTTCGCCAGGCAGCGTCCCGGGACTTTCCTGCTCCTGGCCGCCGGTGCCGGCGTCCTCGCCGGGCGGCTCACCCGCAGCCTCAGCGCAGGAGCACCGGAGTCCGCCACGACCAGGACCGGCGGCCAATACGACGCGACCGTGCAATACGGCACCGGTGGCCAGTTCGACGGCACCGGCGGTCAATACGGCGCCGGCCCGGCCGGCTATACACCGTCGGGCGGTGGCACTGTCCCGCCGCCGCCGGTACAGTTGCCCGGCCCGGCCACCACCACGGCAGGGTTCGACGGCGGCGCGCCGGGGAGCAGCTACGGGGATCCTTCGCGTCCCGCCAGTCCCTTGGACAGCCCCCAACTCGCGGAACAGCCCTCCTCCGGGGACCGCCTCGCCGACGATCCCCTGGGCGAACGTGATCTCGCCGACGATCCGATGGCCAACGCCCCCCTGACCCGCGACCGCTCGGCGGACGGTCAGACTGGCAGGCCGTGATGAGCAGCCAGATACCGGAGCCTCCCCCCTCGGCTGCGCACGCGAAGGCGGACAACACGTCGTTGGGTGACCTGCTCGGTGAGGTGACTCGCGACCTGTCCACTTTGATGCGCCAGGAAGTAGAGCTTGCCAAGGCCGAACTGAAGGAATCCGCCACCAAGGCAGGCAGGGGCGGTGGCATGCTTGCCGGCGCCGGCGTAGCTGGGCACTTCGTGCTGCTCTTCCTGTCGATCGCACTCTGGGTCGCGTTGGGCGAGCTGATGGGACTCGGCTGGTCTGCCGTCGTCGTCGCAGTCCTCTGGGGCGCCATCGCCGCAGTACTGGCGTCGGTGGGCCGCAAAGAGCTCAAAGCAGTCAAGGGCATGCCCCAAACCGCTGAAACACTCCAGGAAATTCCCCCAACCCTAAAACCCGGTGAGGTACAACGATGAGCGACAACCCGGACGACATCCGTTCAGATATAGAAGCAACCCGCGCCCGACTGGGCACCAACGTGGACGCGGTGGCGGACAAAGTGACGCCGTCCAACATCGTCCACCGCCAAACCGACAAGGTGAAAGACGCCGTTTTCGGAGTGAAGGAGAGAGTCATGGGAGCAGCCGACGACGCCACCACACGCGTCCACAGCGGCGTCCACGCCCGCACTGACAGCGCCGGCAACGCACTCACCGATGCACGTGAGGCCATCGGTGACGCGCCGCACCAGATGAAGGCGAAAACCCAGGGTAACCCGATGGCCGCGGGCTTGATCGCGTTCGGAGCTGGCCTGCTCCTGTCGTCACTGATCCCCGCCAGCGAGAAGGAACGCGAAGCGGCGGACGCCCTCAAATCCGCAGCCGAGCCGCTGACCACCGAACTGACCGAGGCCGCCAAGGACATGGCCGAAGGCCTGAAGGAACCGGCACGGGTAGCCATGGAAAACGTCAAGGCCACGGCCACCGACGCCGCCGAACATGTCAAGGCGGAGGGCCAAGTGGCAGCGGCCGACGTCAAGGACCGCGCTACCGACGCCAAGGACCACGTCCAGAACACCTGACCGGCGGTAGCCCCGCCAGCAGCATGATAGACAGGCCGGTCTCCCTTTCCCGGGAGGGCCGGCCTGTCCATTACCAACCCGTGAGGACACCCCGTGGCCGCTCAAGACTCATCCGAAACCAGCACTGCCAAGGCGGACCAAGCACCCGCGCCCGACGACTCCCGGAAACCGGACAGCCCTGCCGATGTCACTAAGCCGGCTTGGAAGTACATCGCCAAAAAGACCCTTCGGGAGTTCACTAAGGACCAGTGCCCGGACCTCGCTGCTGCCCTGACGTATTACGCCGTGCTGTCCTTGTTTCCTGCGATGCTCGCGCTCGTTTCTCTGATCGGCCTTTTCGGGGACCCTGAGAAAACAACCACTGCCCTGCTGGAGATCGTGCGGGGCTTCGCCCCTGCTGAGACGGTCAATACCGTTAGCGGCCCAGTTGAGGAGTTAGCTAACGCACCCGCTGCCGGGCTGACACTGTTCATCGGACTCGCCACCGCGCTCTGGTCCGCCTCCGGGTACGTTGGTGCTTTCGGTCGGGCCATGAACCGGATTTACGAGATCGATGAGGGCCGTCCGTTCGTCAAGCTGCGCGGAACCATGCTCGCTGTTACGCTCGTCGCCGTAGTCATCGTGGCCCTCCTGGCAGGCATGCTGGTGCTCAGCGGACCTGTGGCAGAGGCAGTCGGCGGCCTCATCGGGCTCAGCGGTGCGTTCCTCACCGGCTGGAACATCGCCAAGTGGCCAGTAATGGTGGCGCTCATCATCGTCATCATCGCGGTGCTCTACTACGCCACGCCCAACGTCAAACAACCGAAGTTCAAATGGATGAGCCTTGGCTCCGGGATAGCCCTGTTCATTTTCCTGCTGGCCTCGCTCGGCTTCGCCCTCTATGTGGCCAACTTCGGCAATTACAACAAAACCTACGGTGCGCTGGGCGGCGTGATTGTCATGCTGCTCTGGCTGTGGATCCTGAACATGTCGCTGCTGTTCGGGGCAGAGTTCGACGCCGAGATGGAGCGGGGACGGCAGCTCCAGGCCGGAATCGAGGCTGAGGAGACCATCCAGTTACCGCCCCGGGACACCAAGAAAAGCGAGAAGATGCAGGAGCAAGAAGAGGACGACATCCGGCGCGGCCGCGAACTGCGTGAACGCCACCGGAACAGCGCCGATCAGGCGGAACCGGACGCGGAACCGGACCGCGCCCGGCGGGACTAGGCAGGACCCGCCACTTAGAGGAAAATCAATATCAGCAGATTCCTTCAGGCTTCCCGGGTCCTTCGCGTCCCGGGTGTCAGGCGGGGTCGGCGGCGAGGTGGCCTCTTCTGAGACCGAGGCCAGTCCCCCCAGTCGTCGTCGGCCCCCTCATTTTGTCCGCTTCTCAGCGTTCAGGTGCTTCCAACGTTCATGCTTCTCAGCGTTCGAACGCCACCGCGGACTCCATGCCAAGGGCCAGCAGATATGCGCCGAACCCCTGCGGCGCCCGGGCCTCGGTCCGCCCGGAAGTCACTACTCGGACCGTGTCCGTAGACGTTACACGGAACCCATGGCCGCGCAGCCGTTCCACCAGCGCACGGTCCTCATGCGAACGCTGACGGGGAAAGCCACCAGCCCGAATGTAGGCCGAGGCCCGCACCCCGAAATTCGCACCATACACGTGGGGATGGTCCTCCCCCAACGGATGCCGGACGTGCCAGCGCCTCAGGAGTTCGCTGTCCATGCCCTCCGGGTCCGGTTCAACCGTCCCCAGGACTGCATCTGCGCCGCGGTCAGCGAGTTCCACCTGACGCAGGAGCCAGTTTTCCGGAACGCAGGAATCGGCGTCGGTATTGGCCAGCCATACCCGTTCCACAGCCTGCGTCCGGCCTGCTCCAGAATGCTCCGGCAGGGGTCCTGCGAGGAGCAAGTTGATGCCTGCACGCCGGCTCCTCCCGACGCTTCGGAACGCGACCGGCAGCAGGGTGATGCGGCGGCGATCGGCCGCCGCAACACGCGCCGCCACGGCGCCGGAACTGTCCGTGCAGGCGTCCAAGACCACCACGATGGCGACGTCCGTGCCTGGCTGGCTGTCCTGCAGGGCATCAGCTGCAGCTCTGACCGCTGCCAGGGCACGTGCCAGGTGCGGTTCCTCGTTATGGACCGGAACAACCACGGCAACCTTCGCGATCCTGTCCACGTCAGGACACCGGAGGTCCGGGATCGCCGGCATCGCCGGGAGCAACCAGTGTTTCCAGCACAAAATCGCGTTCCTCGTAGCGACCGGAGGTGGGCCACCGCAGCCGGTTCCGGGCCAGCGCATGGACCAAGTCGCCGTCGAGCTCCCAACCGGAAACCGGGTGCCGCCAATGGCACAGCAGCAGCGTGCCACCGGGCGCCATCGATTCCTGGATCCGCTGCAGCAGCAGCTCAAACTCCGCGGGCGACAGGTAGTAGCCCACCTCGGAGACCACCACGAGGTCATAGCTGCCCCCGGGCCAGTCAGCAGGGAGCGTCAGCTGCCGCGTGGAGACCCCGGGAAACGACGCGAGCCGCCGGGCCGCAAACTCAAGCGCGGTGCTGCTGGCATCTACGGCAAGCAAGCTGGTGCATCTGGTGGCCAATTCGGCGGCCAGAGTTCCGATGGAGCAGCCGATTTCCAGGCCCGACAGGTAGTTCTCCCGGGGCAGTGCGGAGAGGGTGAGGGCGCGCTTGCGCCGCTCGTACCAGCTGGTGGTGTACTCCCAGGGGTCCTCGGACCTCGAGTGCACGGCGTCGAAGATCCGTTGCGCGTCCGTGCTGGTGTGGGGAGGGGAGTGAACCGGGTGGGCCCCGGGCGGCGTCCAGGCGAAAGTCTCAAAGGCGCGCCTGAAATGCAGCAGCAGCCCCTCGCCGAGGAGCACTTCGTCTCCGGGCAACCCGGACAGCGGACGTATCTGGCTCGTGTGTGAGGCCATGGCGGACCTCTTCGCGGCCTGCTGATCAGCACCCAGCGGAACGCGCGCCCAGGACCGCCAGGCCGGGTCCTCCGGGGAAGCCCACAGCCAGTACCAAATGGGATACTCCAGCAGAGCGTGCCCACCTTCGGCGGCGACGCAGGCGGCCACCGCTCCGAGGACGTTGTGGTCCGCGTGGCCGTCGTCGCGGTACGGTGCCACAATTGCCAGCTGGTGAGGTGGTCCGGGGAGCCGGCCGATGGCCTCACGCAGCCGGGCGGCGATTTCCGGCTTTCGGTCCTGTAGGCCCCGGTCCGGCAGCCCGAGGAAACGCCAGCGACCGGCTAATCCCAGGACTCCCATCGCAGCCGAAAATTCCTCAATCCGGACAGCGGCAAGCTGTTCAGGCGTAATAGTCGCCGAGTCCGGGTGAGAGCCCTCCCCTGCTGTGCAAAGCAGCACCTCGACGTCGGCGCCCAGCGAGTGCAGCAGCGCCAGCATGCCCCCGGCGCCCAGGGTCTCATCGTCGGGGTGCGCAGCCAGTACCACGAACCGCATGGCAGCCAATTCCTGCTGTCCCAAGGGCAGCTCCGCCATCGCCGCGAGCCCGCTTGCCTCCCAGCGGGCCTCGTCAGTCCCCTGGTCCGTGTGCGAGAAGGTCACCACAGCTGTTCCCCCTTCAGCGTCAGCTTTCCCAGCTGCGCATCGTCCCGCATGGCATGGTGCTGGCGCACGTACAGCGCCAGGTCCGCCATGCGCTTGGCATAGGGTTCGTCGAACGCCAGCGGCGCCGGTCCCCGGTTCCGGCTGACCAGGGACAGGACACGCTCGACGGCGGCAGCTACGGTTCCGCGCACACGTAACGCTTCGCTCCACGCGCTCCGGTCCGCCGCCTCTATTTCTTCCCCGGATTCCCGTTGGGCCTCGCCAGTTTCCGGTGTATCTTCCCCGGCGGGCAGGCCGCCGTCGTTGGACAGCTGGCCACCGTCGATCAATGCTGCCGTACGCGCAAGATACTGAAGCGTGGCCGTGAGGATCCTGTCTGTTTCGCCCAGGGCAGCCAGCGCGATCTGGTCAGGTTCGCGGCCGGACTGAGCGGCGGCGGCCAAGGAGTCCTTGTAGTTCCGCGCCACGCCCACGGCGCCCCCGAGCCAGCAGGCAGCTACCCCCATGCCGCCCCAGGCAAAACCGGGCCGGCTGAAATACCAGCCGTCGCTGCCCACGTGTTGTGCGGGCACCTGGCTGAAATGGACTGTCCCACTGGGAATCTCCCGCAGCCCGCGTGCCACCCACGCCGGCTCCTCGCACGTCACGCCCGGATCCCGGAGGTCCACCGCGAAAGCCGCCCTGCCTCCGGCTTCAGTGTGGGCAGTGATGACAGCCCGGTCCAGGAGGGGCGCAAGTGAACACCACGGTTTGGATCCGCTCAGTAGAATTCCGGCGTCGCCGGTCTTGGCGTCGAGGCGAAGTCCCGGGCCTTCCGCGGCAAACACTCCCCACGCGCCCGCGCGGTCGGCCGGATCGTGGCCCGCCTGATGCTTCCCCGCCTGGGCAAGGATCGCGAGCGCATCCATATGCGGTTCAAAAACGCGGCCCGCGGCGACGTCCACGGCGGAGACGGAAGCGAGCAGTTCCCAGAGGTGGGCAGTCTGCCCGCACCCTGGCAGCGGCCAGTTGCCTCCCGCGTTCCGGGCCAACGACAGCAGCGCGGGGACGTCGCCTGCCGCGGAAGCCACGGAGTCGAGCAGGGGAACCGTCCAAGCCAGTTCCGTTTGAGTTGAGACCATGCGGACAGGCTGGTGGGATGATGCAGGCATGCTGCCGCCTCTCCGGCCCGGCCTACTTTGCCGCCGGTTCGGTGACGGCGGCGGACGGAGTCATGGTTTCCGCGTTGACCATCCACGCGAGCTGTTCCAGGCGTTCAATGGAGGCATGCAGCAGGTCGGTGCTGGTGGGATCCTCTTCATCCACCTCATCGTGGACATCCCGCATGGTCTTCACCGTCCGCTCCAGCCTGGCCGTGACCAGTTTGACGGCGTCCTTCGTGGAAATCAGCCCGCCGGTGAGCTCATCAAGGCGCGTGTCTGCGGCTACGGTCTGGCTCCGCCCGTCGGGCAGGGCGTGCAGGGCCCGCATCCGCTCCGCCACCTGGTCGGCAAACAGCCGGACACTGGCGATGATCTCGTCCAGCTGCAGGTGAAGGTCGCGGAAGTTGGTGCCCACGATGTTCCAATGGGCCTGCTTGGCCTGGAGATGGAGCTCAATCAGGTCAGTGAGGACCATCTGAAGGTTGCTGGCAAGGGTGGGTGATGCTTTCATCGTTTTCCTCCACTGCAGGCGGTTCCGGACGGGACATCGGCCGGACAGTCATTCTAAGCATACTTAGCAATATTCGGATGAACGGATGCTGTCGGCGCCCAGGACTCAGCTGCTTGGGGCAGGGGCTCGCGGTTAGATGCTCGGGGCGACCGCTCGGGGTCAGCACTCAGCGGACGCGCGCCAAGGCGAACCCGTCCCAGCCTTTGGACCCGACAGTCTGGATCACGGTGGCATCGAGCTGCGGATGCTGGCCCAGCAGTTCAAGGGCGCTGATGATCCCAGGGGCGTTGATCTGGTCCACGGAAGGATCCAGCACGGCGCCCTCCCAAACGGCGTTGTCGAGGACCACCACGGTTCCCGGCCTGCCCAGGCGCACAGCCCACTCAAGGTACGCTGCGTCGTTTTCCTTGTCCGCATCGATAAACACAAAATCGAAGGGTTCCTGGCCTTCCGCCTGCAGCGTGGCCAAGGTGTCCAGGGCGGCGCCCACCCGGACCTCTACCTTGTCTCCCAACCCGGCCGCCTCCACATTCGCCTGGGCGATGTCCGCATGTTTGGCGAGGTATTCGCACGTCACCAGCCGGCCGCCGTCGGGCAGGCCCTGCGCCATCCAGATGGTACTGAACCCGGCCAGCGTGCCGATCTCCAGCACCCGCCGGGCACCGGACAGTTGGACCAGGAGCTTAAGTAGCTTGCCGGCGTTGGGCGTCACTTCAATGGGCGGCATCCCGGCGTCGACGGCGGAGCGCACCGCCTGCTTGAGCGCACTATCGGGATGCACCACGGTAGTTGTGAGGAATTCTTCCACTGCCAGCCACCCTGGCTGGGACTTGTGCTCAAACATGGCCACAGTCTGGCATGCAGGCAAGCGATGGTCTAGGACTCGGCGCAGGAACCAGCCTAGGAACCGTCTGCGAGGGCCTCTTCGAGGCGGTCCACCTTGGCGCTGAGCTCGCCCTCATAACCGGGCCGGATGTCCGCCTTGATGACCAGTGAGACACGGCTGCCAAACTCTCCCACGGCTTCGGTGGCGCGCTTAACGACATCGAACACCTCGTCCCATTCACCCTCGATCGTGGTGAACATTGAGTCCGTCTGGTTGGGCAGGCCCGACTCCCTGACGATCCGCACGGCGGCCGCAACGGCGTCGTGCACTGAAGCGTCGGTGGGACGCGATCCCCCGGCGGGCGTACCTGACGGGGCGACTGAAAATGCAAGCAACATAGGGCAAGTCTGTCATGCAGCCCACCATGAAACGGGTTTGGCGAGGCTGGCGAAGCGTCACATAGCCGGCTACCCTCCGGTAACCATGATGGCTGCCTGCTGCATTGCTAACCTGAACGAATGAGCATTGCTGTCGTCCGCAAGCCACTACGCGCAGACGCTGCCCGGAACGTGGACAAGATTATCCTGGCCGCGCGCCAGTGCTTCCGCGAGCATGGTCCCGAGGTTCCCCTCCAGACCATCGCACTGACGGCAGGAGTTGGCCCGGCCACCCTGTTCCGGAACTTCGCCGACAAGGAGGAGCTGGTCCTGGCCGCCCTCAACCGGCAGCTCCGCGAGACCGTGGACCCCGTCATGGCGGACGCATTGGCCGGCATCGACGCAACTGCGGGACTGCTGCGCGTCCTCGAAGCCATCATGGCCGCGGCCAGCGCTGATGCCAACCTGCTGGGCGCCGTTGCGGGCCGCCGCGAACTCCTTACCGGGATCACCGGCTCGCTGATGGATTCCATGAGCGTCCTGCTGGGCCGCGGCCAAGGTCAAGGCACGCTGCGTTCCGATATTTCCATGACTGACATGTTCCGCCTGCTCGCCATGCTGATCGGCGTCGTGGACACCATGGAGCCTGGTTCCGATGCCTGGCGCCGCCCCCTGGCACTGATTGAGGACGCCATCCGCACTGAACGGCCCCACCGCCCGTTGCCCGCGCATGTGCCGCTGCCCGCCCCGCAGCTACAGGGTCCACAGTTCACCTGACACCCCGCGCCTGAGCACCCGCCGGCACCGCCACGGGCGCCCCATTGTTGGTGTCGAAACGTTGGATTAGACTTGAGTAGGGTTACGCAGCCAGCCTCTGAATCTCCAGAGGGAGCATAGTGAAAAACATCCAGCGCAGCCAATCCAACGCCATGGTCCGCCGATGAACCAGACGCATTTGTCCCGACTCATCCACGATCCCCGCGGCCCGGAAGAGATCCTTCCTTCGCTGGCAGCGGAGGAACTGGCCAATCTTCTGGACGCCCTCTACCAGAACCTCGATACTCCCACGCCGGTGTTTGATGCGCAGGCGTGGTACGAGCTGGCCGTCGAAGAAAGCGCCCGCCGGACCGGGTCGCCAGAGGATGAACAAACGGCCTGACCGGCCTGCGCCTCGAACCCGGAGAGTGGCACTGCGGAGCCGCCGATGATGAACCCCGTCAGCTGCCGACGCCTTCGGGGTCTTTTTCTTGAGGCTGGGATTTTTGAGAGTGGGATTCCTGGGGCTGGGGTTCCTCGGGCGGGGTTTCCTGGCGCCCGGCGCTGGCTTTCCCATCCGCTTTGCGGGGCTCCTGGTCGTGCTTGTGAGTCTCATGATCGTAGTGGTGAGGCACGTGCTCCTTGGCCTCCAACAGGTGCTGCTGCAGCTTCTCCTCCGCGTCGCGGCGGCGCCGGGAAGTATCCCGCAGCTCCCGCGTCGATTCGGAGACACTGGTGTCGTACACCGGCCGCGGCTTCGGGTCCGAACCCTGGGAGTTGTCGGTACCGCTGTCCGGGTCGGGTGCGTTGGGCCCAGGCTGTTCGTTCATCTAAGTGGCTCCTTTCGTCCGTGCAGACCGCATCACGCCGGCTTTCGTCCGGCCGTCAATCGTCCGCTTCCGGTTCCCGGTTTCGGAGCTCGGCCCGTAATGCCGCGTGCAGGGCGGTGATATTCGATTCCTGGCTGACATCCAGAGCCTGCCTTATTCGCTCGGAGAGAAAATCCAGGTCCTCTGGCGGCAGATCGGACAGGGACCGGAACCGGGTAAAGAAGCGCTTGACCGGTACCCCGGCGCGCCAACCAGCAACAGCCGGGCGGCGGGTTTTGCCGGGTCTTGCACCGGCCGGGTGCAGTCTTATTTCCATGGTCAGCGCTCTCACGAGAGTCCACGGCCAACTGCATAGCCAGCCTCATGCTACAGCGCAGGCGAGCCGCACCACCAGTGGTTTGGTGTCGGTTTCACCGGAGGGGCGGTCAGTTCCATCCGATGAGCCGTAGCAGAGCTGCGGCACCGGCACCCACCACGACCACCAGCAGGAAGGGCGCACGGAAGGCCAGTGCGACGGCGGCGGCGGCGAGGGCTCCCAGCCGCGCGTCGGCGGCCAGGGTCTGGCCGGAGGCCACAGTGTTGAGAATGGTCAGGGACGCCAGCAGTCCGATGGTCAGCGTGCCGGCAATACGCGACATCCGGGGGTCCTTCAGCAGCTTTGCCGGGACGAAATAGCCCACCAGCTTCCACGCGTAGGCAAGGACGCACGCCAGCAACAACCAGAGCCAGAGATTCATGTGCCCGCCCGCCCTGCCTGCCCGTGGCCGTCCCCGTGCAAGTCCCGATGCGTGACCCTGTTTTTGTCCCGGTGCCCGTGGTGCGTGTCGTAAGGATCCACGTCCGGTTCCAGGCCTTCGTCACTGCGTCCGTGGCTAAACCAGCCGATCAGCGCGGCCACCACAGCGGCAATCAGGATGGGCACGCCCGCGGGGACGAACGGCACGGCAACGACCGTGGCCAGGGCGCACACCACGGCAATCACCGCCGGCTCCCGGCCCTTGAGGCGCGGCCACAGCAGGGCCAGGAATGCGGCCACGGCGGCACCGTCCAGGCCCCACTGTTTGGGATCACCCAATCCGCTCCCCGCGAGGGCCCCCACGGCGGTGAAAAGGTTCCAGAGTACGTAGATGCCAATGCCGGCCGTCCAGAAACCGCGGCGTTGCTCATCGGGGTCAGTCTGCCCGCTGCTGGTGGCGGTGGACTCGTCAATGGTGACCTGCGCGGCGACATACCGCCGCCAGCCGGTCGGATGAAGGAGGGCGTTGAGCTGCATGCCGTAGATGCCGTTCCGCATGCCCAGCAGCGTGGCCGCGCTCATGGCCGCAATACCGGAGCCGCCGCCCGCCACCACACCGATGAACGCGAACTGTGAACCGCCGCTGAAGAGCAGCAGGCTGAGCGCCATGGTCTGCCAGAAATCGAATCCTGAGGTGACGGACAGCGCGCCGAAGGAAATCCCGTAAAGCCCCGTTGCGATGCTGATCGAGATTCCCACCCGCACGGCGGGCGAGGCGAGCAGCTTCACCGCCGTCGTCCCGGTTTCCGCAGGCTCCAGGCCCACAGGATCAGCGGCAGCTGAAGCGGCAACCTGACGGTATGCACCTTGCGCTGCGCCGGGGAACCGGCGGGACCATAGGCGCGGCGAAGGGCGTCCACGTGGCCGGCCAGGAATACGGCGAACATGGCAGTCACGGCGGTGGCAGTTGCGCGGCGCGTCACCGGGATCAGGAGGCCGACGGCGGCACCCGCCTCCAGCAGTCCGCTCACCGCAATCCATTCCTCCCGTGACATCACCGCCAAGGGCCGCTTGCCGCCGTTGGGCGTTGGTATTTCGTGCCCGTCCGGCAACTCGCCGCCAGCACTTGGCGCCTCGCGGCAAAGATAATCAGGGACCACCTGCTCGAAGAACCGTGGCTCGCGGAAGTGCTTCATGGCGCTGGTCATCAGCAGCGCGCTCATGGCCGCCGCGGAGACTGTTTGGGTGGCCCGGGCGGACCATCGAAAAGGCATGGGTCCACTCAATCACAGCGGACCTCCGGGGACTAACAGCACCGGCTCAGGACGGCAGCTGGACCTGTTGCCCGCTCGACTGGAGCTGCGCCAGAACGCTGGCCGGTTTGTTCGTGGTGATCTCGTGGATCCCCAGCCCTTGGCAGAGCGCCACATCCCGCTCCGAATCCACGGTCCACACGCGGAAGCGGCGGCCTGATTCCAGCCAGCGCTGCACGGTACGGGCGTGCTCGCGGACGTACATGATTCCCGGTCCCGCGAGTCCCACCTCGCACTCGTCCAAGATGCGTTCGCCTTCCATCTGCGCGGCCTTCATCACGTTGGCAAGTGCGCCTCCAGACAAGGGGCCGAGGTTTAGCTCGTCGCGGAGTTCGTCGACGTCGATGTCGTCTACCAGTTGGCAGATGAATTCGGCCGGCACGCTCCGGAGCAGATGCTTCACCGAATCCGGGCTGAAGCTCATGAACGTCACCCGGACGTTGTCCACCGTGGAGGTACCGGCGTCCCAGCCTTCGCCCCGGAGCACGTCCAGCACGCGGTCTTCCAGTTTCAGCTGATATGGACTGGGGTGCTTGAGCTCGATTGCCAGTGCGATCGGCCGACCAACGCCGCGCAGGATGTCCAAGAGTTCCGGCAAGGTGAGGAACTGCTCAGACCGGGCACCGTATTTCTCCGGGATCCTGACGCCCTTCCAGGACGAAAAATCCAGCAGCCGCAGCTCTGCCAGCGTGCGGTCCGCGACGGGCCCGGTCCCGTCCGAAGTCCGGTCAAGGTTGGCGTCATGCAGCAGCACGGCGTGCTGGTCCCGGGTGAGGTGGACGTCGCACTCCATCCCGTCAGCGCCGTCGGCTATCGCTTGCAGGTAAGCGGCGCGTGTGTGCTCGGCAAATGCCGCGCTGGCGCCCCGGTGGGCGAAAACCCGTGGCCGTTCCGGCATAGACTCCTCGAATGTCATGAGGACACGCTAGCGGACGCGGCCCGGCGGCGCGGGGTTAGGCTGGGCACATGCAGGTGAACTCTGAGCCAACTACCCGCCAGTCCCCGCCCGGGCCCGCAGGTCCCGCGCCGCTGTCCCCCCAGGCGAGCGCCGCCGTCGTCGGTCATCAACTCAGCGCCGGCGACGCCGAAAAGGCGGCAGCGCTGCGGAAAATGAAGCTTGTGGCGCTGGGACTCCTCATTGCCATGGCGGTCATTTTTGTGTTCGCGTTCGCGCTGCAGAAGGAGTATCCGTGGCTGCAGTACGTCCGCGCCGCGGCTGAGGGCGGCATGGTGGGCGCGCTGGCCGACTGGTTCGCCGTCACCGCGCTGTTCAAGTACCCCATGGGCATCAAGATCCCGCACACCGCCATCATCCCGCGCCGCAAGGACCAGATCGGGGCGTCGTTGGGTGAGTTTGTGGAGACCAACTTCCTGTCGGAGCAAGTGGTCCAGGACAAGCTGGCCAGTGTGAACGTCGCCCGGAAGGCCGGCCAGTGGCTCGCCGGGCCGGGTGGCGCCGAGCGCGTGGCGAAGGAGGGTGCCGCCGTCATCCGCGGCGCGTTCAAGGTTTTGAACGACGACGACGTCCAGGCGGTCATCGAGGGAATGGTGCGTAAGCACCTGCTGGCCCCGCCGTGGGGACCGCCCGTAGGCAGGATGGCGGAACGGATTTTTGCCGACGGACACCACCACAAGCTGGTGGACTTGCTGGTGGACCGCGCCGCGGACTGGGTGGACGACAATCACGAAACCGTCAGCCGGCTCGTGTCGGACCGCTCCCCCGCCTGGGTCCCGCAGTTCGTGGACGGGCTGGTGGGCGACAAGGTTTACGTGGAGATCCTCAAGTTCGCGCGCGCCGTGCAGTCCGATCCGAACCACCAGGTGCGGCAGCAGATCGACAAGTACCTGAACGATCTCGCGCAAGACCTTCAGCACGATCCCGCGATGATCGCCCGGGCCGAGGACATCAAGGCACAGGTTCTGGGAGACCCGGAGGTCCGCGAGCTGGCCTCCCGCACCTGGGGAACTGTGAAGAGCGCCCTGCTGTCTGCGGTGGACGATCCGGACAGTGAACTGACGGTGCGGTTCAAGGCGGCAGTGCGCGATTTCGGCTCGCGCCTGGTTAACGACGCCGACCTTGCCGGCAAGGTCAACACCTGGATCGGCGACGCCGCCGGCTACCTGGTCCGGACCTACCGCTCCGACATCGCCGGGGTGATCACGGATACCGTGGCCCGTTGGGATGCCGAGGAAACGTCGCAGAAGATCGAGCTCCAGGTGGGCAAGGACCTGCAGTTCATCCGGATCAACGGCACCGTGGTGGGCTCACTGGCCGGGCTGGTCATCTTCAGCGCGGCGCACCTGGTCTTCGGTTAGCCGCGCCTTCCCCACTGGCGCGAACGGCTGGCGCCTACGCGAAGGATTCCAGCTCTACTCCGGCCGCTTCGAGCCCGGTACGAACACCGGCGGCCATCTCCACAGCCCCGGGAGTGTCGCCATGGATGCACAGGGAATCGGGCCTGACCTGAACCACCGTTCCGTCCACGGCCACAACTTCGCCCTTCGTCGCGAGCCGCACGGCGCGCTCAACGATCGACTCGACGTCGTGCAGGACCGCACCCTCCTGGGAGCGCGGCACCAAGGTCCCGTCCGCCTGGTAAGCGCGGTCCACAAAGGCCTCAACAAAAATCGGGTGGCCGGCTTCCTTGGCCTGGATCAGCAGCTGCGAGCCCGGCAGTCCGAGGATCGGCAGGCCGGGGTCGTAGGCCTGGATGGCGGCAACCACGGCGGAGGCCTGCTCGGCGTCGTGAACCAGGCGGTTGTATAGGGCGCCATGCGGCTTGACGTAGTCAACGGAGGCACCAACGGCGTGCGCCACGCCGTCGAGCGCGCCCAACTGGTAGAGCACGTCGCCGAAAAGCTCGTCGAAGGACATGTCCAGCGACCGACGGCCGAAGCCAGCCAGGTCCCGGTATCCCACGTGCGCACCGACGGTCACATCAAGCTCGAAGGCGGCGCGGCAGCTGTCCAGCATGGTGATGGGGTCGCCTGCGTGGAAGCCGCAGGCCACGTTCGCGCTGGTCACCAGCCGGAACATCGCGGCGTCGTCCCCCATGTTCCACGAGCCGAACGATTCGCCGAGGTCAGCGTTAAGATCCAAAGTTGTTGCCTTCCAGAGTACGTTTTTCCGGTTCCGCCGCCATGGCCATGAGCTCCCCCGGGATAGTGTCCGGCATGGGGCCGAAAGCTTCCTTGGCGTTGGCCACCACGGCGCGGCCCATTATGAGGTTACCGGCACCGCCCACCACCGCGCCGATGCCAAACGGAAGCGCCCGGCCAAGAAGCGCCGTTCCTTGGCGCTTGAGCAGGTTCTTGAGGAAGGCCTTCTGAATCTTGTTCCGAATGGCACCGAACCCCGAGGGCATGGACTTGGTCAGCACGTTGCCCCACGTCTGCGTGGCACTGGCTCCCTTGCCCAGGGCCTGGCCGCTCAGGGTTCCCAGCAGGGCAGTGCCCTCTTCGCCCAGCATGATGGCCATCACCATGGTGCTGGCCTTTTCCGGGTTGGTCAGGCGGATACCGTGGAGTTCCGCCAACGACGTGGCATAGAGGGCTGTGGCTTCGAGGAAGCCAACGGCAGCCGCGGCGGAAAGCCCCAGGGAAGCCACAGTTCCGACGCCGGGTACAACCGCGGTTGCCCCGACGATCGCACCGCCACCGGTCACCGCCCGCAGGTAGTCGCGTTCGAGGATCTCCGCGAGCCTGGCGGCGCTGGCACGCGGATGTTTGCGTTGCAGCCGCCGGACGTAGGCGAGCACCAGCGGCCGCTGGATTTCGACTGCCCGGAGGAGCATGTTGTGGGCTCCGGGTTTCGGCTTGCCGTCGGCGTCGAACACCGCGTTGTGGGCGGTCTCCTGTGCGATACGTACTGCGGGATTGCTGCGCTTGGCCATGGTCACCTCTGCTTCGGTCCTTCTTGTGTCCGCCGGCAGTTTTGGCTGCGGCCCTGCCTTAACACTAAGGGTGATTAGGACTAAGCGGTCCCGGCGCCAGCCGAACCATGCCGTTGAGTTACGCGAAAATCCGGCCGAGCCTAGACTTGCCCTATGCCCACACTCCAAGCCCTGCGGCCCTTTGCGCACCGCGAGTACCGGGTCCTCATCGCGGCACTGGCCATCTCCATCTTCGGATCGGGAATGTGGGCTGTCGCCATGGTCTACCAGGTGATTCACCTCGGCGGCGGCCCGCTGGAACTGTCCCTGGTGGCCACTGCCGGCAGCATCGGCCTGGTGGCCTTTGTCCTCGCGGGCGGGATCGCCGCTGACCGCGTACCGCAGCGGCTCCTCATCATTGCCGTCGAAGGTGCCAACCTCGCCGTTATCGCGGCGATCAGCGGTCTGGCCATGGCAGGGTGGCTGCAGCTGTGGCACCTCGCCGTGGGCAGCTTTGTCCTGGGCGTGGGCGCCGCGTTCTTCTTCCCCGCCTACTCCGCGATCCTGCCACGTATCCTTCCGCCCGAAGACCTGCTGGCCGCCAACGGCATGGAGGGGACCATGCGGCCCATCCTCCAGCAGGCGGCCGGACCCGCCGTCGCGGGCGTAGTGGTTGCGGCGCTTTCGCCGTCGCACGCCGTGACCGGAGTGGCCACCTGCCACCTGCTGGCGTTTATCATCCTGAACTTCCTTGGGCGCCATGCCCTCGAGGCGCCAGCGAACGGGGCCGACGGCGGGGCCCACGTCGGGGCCGAACGCGGGAGCGCCGGGGCCGACGCCGACGCGTACACAACAGGCGCCTCGAAGACGTCCTTCTTCCTTGACCTCCGCGAGGGCGTCACCTACACCATCCGCACGCCGTGGCTGCTCTGGACCTTGCTGTGGGCCTGCGTTTCGGTGCTGTTCCTGATTGGCCCTATCGAAGTGCTGATGCCGTTTGTGGTCCGCGACCAGCTCGGCGGCGACTCGAGCATGTTCGGCTTCCTGCTGGCCGTCATGGGCGTGGGCGGTGCCGTCGGCTCGCTGGTGACCGCGTCGCTGAAACTGCCGCGCCGCTACCTCACGGTGATGATGGTGTCCTGGGGCGCGGGCAGTCTGCCGCTGGCCGCCGTCGGCGTTCTGGACAGCTTCTGGACCGTGGCCGCCGCGATGTTTGTGTTCGGGGCCACCGGAAGCGTGGGCATGGTCATCTGGGGCACGCTGCTTCAACGGCGCGTGCCCAGCCATCTGCTGGGACGCGTCTCCAGCCTCGACTCTTTGTGTCCCTCGCGCTTATGCCGGTCTCCATGGCGCTGGCCGGACCGGCGGCCGAGGTGTTCCCGATTTGGGCAATCTTCCTCTTCGCCGGCGGCGTCTGTCCCGTCCTGGCGGTGATCGCCATGATCGCCGCCCGGATGCCCGCCGACGAGCTGGCCCACCCGCTGGACAAGCCAGTTGAAGTGGAACGCGCGACGGCGGCAGGAGACTGACGCTGCCTGCGTAAACTCAGGCGTGCAATCACCTGAGGCGCGGAACCACCTCAGGCGGGATCCTCACCTCACAATGGGGAGGCTCGCCGTCGGGGGTCCGCTGGGGAAGACAGTGCGCTCCGGAACCTCAACAGGCTCCAGGGCAATCCGGACCGGTTCCGCGCCGATGCTGAGCACCTGGCCGCGGACATCCACGTCAAGCGGTCCGCCGCTGTGGACGCTGAGCGTGAGTGCACCGGCGTCGAGCTCCACCAGTAGCAGGCGGCCCTGGATCTTCAGGTGGAACGACAGTGCCTCCCACTCGGCAGGGAGCCGCGGATCGAAGAACGGCAGGTGGCCCTGGTCCCGGAGCCCGGCAAAGCCGGAGACCAGCGAGCTCCAGATTCCCCCAGCGGAGGCGATGTGCACCCCGTCGATCGTGTTGCCATGGGTGTCGTCGAGGTCGATGAACAAGGCGTTCGTGAAGTGATCCAGCGCAGCTTCGGGGTGCCCCACCTCGGCAGCCATGATTCCCTGCACGCAGGCGGACAGCGTGGAGTCCCCGGTGGTGATGGGATCGTAGAAATCAAAGGCCCGGCGCTTCTCGTCGGCGGAGAAATCCTGCCACTGCAGGAACATGGCCAGCACCGTGTCTGCCTGCTTCAGCACCTGGTGCCGGTAGATCACCAGCGGGTGGAAGTTCAGCAGCAGCGGGTACTTGGACCGGGGAGTGGTCCAGTCCCACGATTCCAAGGTCATGAAGTCGTTGTCCTGCGAGTAGACCTGCAGGTCGTCGTCGAAGGGCAGTTGCATGCGCGTTGCGGCCTGCTTCCACAGCTCGCGTTCCGCGTCGTCGATCTCCGGGTGGTCCAACGCTGCGGCGGCGCGGAGGTTAAACCGGGCCATCACGTTGGTGTAGAGGTTGTCGTTGACAACTGCCGTGTATTCGTCCGGACCGGTAACACCGTGGATGTGGAATTGCCCGTCCTTGCCGAAGAAGCCCAGGGAGCTCCACATGCGGGCGGTCTCGATCAGCAGTTCGGCGCCCATGCCTTCGCGGAAGGTTTCGTCGCCGCTGGCCCACAGGTAGCGGTTGGTGGCGAAGGCGATGGCGGCTGCGATGTGGAACTGCGCGGTGCCGGCGGCGTAATAGGCGCTGGCTTCAAGGCCGTTGATAGTGCGCCACGGGAACAGCGCGCCGTCAACGCTTAGCTCCTTGGCCCTGATCTTGGCGGCCGGCAGCATGTCATGCCGGAACTCGAGGACCTGGCGGGCGCCGTCGGGGTTCGTGTAGGTGAGGTAGGGCAGGAGGTAGACCTCCTGGTCCCAGAAGTAGTGCCCTTCGTAACCTGAACCCGTGACACCCTTGGCGGGGATGCCCGCGACGTCGGCCCGCGCCGTGGCCTGCGCAAGCTGGAACAGGTTCCAGCGGATGGCCTGCTGGAGTTCGGGCTGGCCGCCCACCACGATGTCCGAGGTGGCCCAGTAACCGCGGTAATGCTCCCGGCTCTCGGCGAAGATGTCCTCCACAGGCCGGAGCCCGGCTTCGGCGGTTTCCGCGGCGTCACGGTCCGCGTCCTGAACGCCGCGGCCGGCGGCATAGCTGACGCTCTTGTCCAGCCGGAACGGCTCGTCGGCCCGGACGGCCAGAACATAGCGGACGCTGCTGTCATCTTCGCCTGCCACGGTTTCGAAGGGCTGGTGTCCGGCCGAGGTCCAGTGGTCCACGGCCATGCCCACACGCTGCCCTGATACGGCCGCTTCCCAGGCGAGGCGGAGCGAGCCGTCGCCGCCGTCGATCCTTACCGGCAGCAGGACCCGTCCTGCGTGACGGCCTGCCCGGCGCGGGTCATGCGCCGAGTGGTCCTCCACAGGCTGGTCCTGGCGGTTAATGACAGACGACGTCACATCTGCCGAAACCTCGCGGTCCGACGCTACTTCCAGCGAGATGCCCAGGCTGCCGCGCGAGGCGAAGCCCACGGCGCGGCGTTCGGTGGTGGTCACCGTGGCGCCGGACCGGCACAGCCAGGTGATGCGGCATTCGTAGATGCCGGTGGAGAAGTCAACGGAGCGGCGGTAGTCCAGGACGGCCGATTCGGCGAGGGTGAGGCTCTCGCCGTCGATGATCACCGTGAAGTTGTTCGCATCCGGGATGTAGATGATCCGCTGTCCGGTCCGGGCGAAGCCAAACGCATTCTCCGCATGCTTTATGTCCCAGATCTCGTGCAGGCCGTTGATGAAGCTGCCCGGAAGGTCGGCGTCCGCGGCCGCCCCGTGGGCGCCGCGGATGCCAAGATGCCCGTTGCCAAGGGCAAAGAGCGTTTCCAGCGTGCCCGCGCTGCCCGGCTGGTGGTGTGTTTCCACAAGCTGCCAGGGGGTGTTGGGGAACCGTTCACGGTCCGCGGTGATAAGAGCCATGGTGTTGGGATCCTTTGGCGTTGTGCGGGGCGGGGAGGTGCTTCGTGTCTGAGGCCGGGGAGCGTCAGGCGGCGATTGGTGTTAGAGCAGTTCGTTGAGGTCGTTGACCACGCTCGTGGCCCCGGCGTCGAGCAGGGTCTGCCTGCCGGCGCCGCGGTCCACGCCGATCACCGAGTGGAACTGCCCTGCGTGTCCGGCCTTGACGCCCGAGACGGCGTCTTCCACCACCACGCATTCTTCGCTGGGCAGGCCCAGCAGTTCCGCGGCGTACTGGTACGTGGCCGGGCTCGGTTTGCCGGGCAGGCCTTCGGCCGCAGCAACCACGCCGTCAACCACTATTTCGAAGTGCCCGTTCAGGCCGGCTGCTTTAAGGACAGCCGGTGCGTTCCGGGACGAGGAGACGACGGCGACCTTGAGTCCGCGGTCCACGGCGGCTTCCAGGAAACGCACCGAGCCTTCAAACGGCTCGACTCCGGCGCTGACGATGTCGTTGAAGACCGTGTTCTTCCGGTTGCCCAGTCCCTGGACGGTGGCGTTGGCTGCGTCCTGCCGGGTGGCGTTCTCCGTGGAACCTTGACCGGTCGTGCCGTCACTTGGCGCACCTTCTGGCAGCACGATGCCGCGGGACGCCAGGAAGTCCCGAACGCCGTCGAACCTGGGCTTGCCGTCGATGTGATCGAAGTAGTCGTCTTCGCGGTAGCCGGGCACTTCCGGACGGGACGCCAGGAAGACCTCGAATAGTTCCTTCCACGCCTGTTCATGGACGGTGGCCGTGGGAGTCAGCACGCCGTCGAGGTCGAACAGGATGGCGGAGGCCGTGGTCCAGCTGGTGCTTGGGGTTTTCAGAACGTCATTCATGCGCGGTGTCCTTTCAGACGGCGGGCAACAGGAGGGATGTCACGGGCAGGTTCGTTGGGCGGTACGTAAATAGGCGGAATGGTACAGCGGGCAGAAAAGCGGCGGGCAGCAGGGCGGGGTCCGAGCAGGAGCGGGGAGGGCGGCCACGATGCCGCCGGGTCAGCAGGGGCGGCTGGGGGCCAGGGTGAAAACCGCGGCAGGCCGGTGGGCTGCTGTTGAGCGTCTTCTTCCATCATGGGCGCCTTTGCGCGGCCTGACAACCTGGCGGAGCAGGGCCGGCGGCGCAAGGCGGGCAGGAGGCCTGGCACGTGGCATGTGTCCGGCTTCCCTTTCCGACGGTTTCAGCGGCCCGCAGGAGTGAGCCAACGACGAGTGTAAGCGCTTAAAAATTTGGCGCGCAACTGTTTTTTCTCGGGTTGCCATTCTTGGGCACGCGCCCCGCCTGGTACAGAGGTCAGCCGAGCACGCCGTTGAGCCGTGCCCGCAGGTCAGCCGAGCACGTAGTGGCGCAGGAAGGCGCTGACGTCCACTATCTCCGTCTTGCTCATGGCGTGGCCCATGCCGGGATACGTCCTGGCGGTCAGCCGGGTGGTTTCATTCAGCCATTGTCCGGTGTAGGCCGTGGCATCCTCATTGATTACCAGGTCGGCTTTGTCCCGTCCCCAAAAGAAGGGCGGCGGGGTTGTGAAGGATTCGGTCAGCGAGAGCAGTTCGTTTTCCAGCACAAAACCGGAGAGGCCCACCGTTGCCTTGTAATCTGCGGGATGAAGCCGCAGCAGCGTGCTGGCCATGGCCATTCCCTGCGAATAGCCCAACAGACTCACGCTGCTGTGCTGGCCCCTGACTGAGTTGATCCACGCCTGGACCGTGTTGGTGGCGGTGATGACATCCGCGAAATCGTTGACCAGGAAGTAGTCCAGCAGGAACCAGCCGTAGTGGTCGCCGATCACCATGGGGGCCCGCAGCGCGACACAAGTGAACTCGGCCGGCAAGTATTCGAACAGCCGCACCATCCGCGACTCATCGGTGCCATAGCCATGCATCATGACCAACAGCGGTGTGCCGTCCCGCTCAGCCTCCGGCTTGGACCATACAACTGTCTCCATCGGATCAGCCTAGCCAGTGCGGGCCACTGAGCAGGCGCGACGCTCACCCCGCGGCCCGCCTAAATGATTGAATCGCACCCGGCCGGGCTGTAGCGTGTGCATAGGACAGCACGCTTATCAATTTCGGCACCATAAGTACCCGAACATCAAGGAGCAAGTCATGAGAATCGGTTCCTCCATCTTCCTTATCGCGCTCGGCGCCATCCTGGCCTGGGCCGTCGCCCCGGGATTAATCCCCTTCGTGGACCAGGTCTTGATTGGCTACATCCTGATGGCCGTTGGTGTCATCGGGCTGATCGCCTCCCTGATCCTGGCCTCGCCTGGCCGCAGCCGCCGGGTCAGCGAAACCCGCTCGGTGGTTGATCCCAACACGGGCGAGCGCATTACCCGCAACGAAAGCCGCGACGGCGGCATCTAGGCTCCAAACCAACCCGAAAGCCGGGCCGGACCGCAAGGGTCCGGCCCGGCTTTTCCGTTTCCGCGCGGAGGCTCCGGCCCGGCTTTTCCGTTTCCGCGCGGAGGCTCCGGCCCGGTTTTCTGTGTTTTTGTGGCTTTCGTTGACAAACCCACATAGGCACAGATAAAGTCAAGTAATTCAACATCATGTGATGCCAGTCACTGGACTGCAGGGCACTGGGGATCAGCACTTTACGCAATGGAGGGTACGTGTTCGCCGAGGAGCGCCAGCAGAAGATCGCCGAGCTAGTTGCCGGTACCGGCCGGGTCAGCGTGACCGTGCTGGCCGAGCGCTTCCGCATCACCACCGAAACCGTCCGCCGCGACCTCGCCACCCTCGAAACCACCGGCACCGTGCGCCGTGTCCACGGCGGAGCAGTCGCGGCCGACCGCTTCAGCACCACCGAGGAAAGCATCAACGAACGGACCATCCAGCGCCCGGACCAGAAGATGCGCATCGCGCAGGCGGCCCTGGCCCTGATCCCCCAGGCAGCGTCCGGCAGCATCCTGCTCGACGCCGGTTCCACCACCGAAGCGTTGGCCGACCTCCTGTCCCGGCGCACCGCCGTCGAGCCTTCCGCTACCGAACCCGGCGCCGAACTGGTGGTCATCACCCACGCCGTTCCCATCGCAGCGAAGCTTTCCAACACTCCCGGAATCGCCCTCCAGATCCTGGGCGGCCGGGTGCGCGGCCTCACCCAGGCCGCCGTGGGGCAGTCAACCGTGGAGGCCGCGCACCGGATGCGCCCGGACATCGCCTTCGTCGGCACCAATGGCATCCACCCCACCTTTGGCCTCAGCACTCCCGATCCTGAAGAAGCCGCCGTCAAGGCAGCCTTCGTCCATTCGGCGCGCCGCATCGTGGTGCTGGCCGATTCCTCCAAACTGGACGCAGAAACCCTGGTCCAGTTCGCCTCCCTGAAAGATCTGGATACCTTGATCACAGACAGCGAGCCCAGCCCCGAACTGGCGGCAGCCCTGACCGAGGCCGGCGTTGACGTGGTGATCGCATGATCGTCACCTTCACGGCCAACCCCAGCCTGGACCGCACGGTGGCCCTGCCAGGCCCCTTGGAACGCGGCGAAGTCCAGCGCGCCATCTCGGTAAGCCAGGAATCCGGCGGCAAGGGCGTCAACGTCTCCCGTGCCCTGGTTGCCTCCGGCCTGGAGACCATAGCCGTGCTTCCGGGAGCCGAAGGTGATCCCGTCCTCGCCGGGCTGGTCCACGACGGCGTGCCGTTCGCGGCCCTTCCCATCTACGAGCCGCTGCGTACCAACGTGGCGCTCACCGAGCCGGGCGGGGTGACCACCAAGATCAACGAGCCCGGACCCATCATGGATGCAGACCAGCAGGAAGCCCTGATCGGCCTGCTGCTGGAACGCGCCCGCGGCGCCAGCTGGGTGGTCCTGGCAGGTTCCCTGCCTCCCGGCTTCCCAGCCGACTTCTATGCCACCGTCACCCGGCGGTTGCGGACTGCAGCGGGCGACGGCACACCGCTGGTCGCCGTCGACTCCTCCGGCGGCCCGCTCGTCGCCGCCGTCTCCGGCCCCTCGCCGGATGGCACTTCACAGGACGGCGTGTCCGGGAAACCGGACCTCCTCAAACCCAACGCCGAGGAACTGGCGGAACTGGCCGCAGCAGCCGGCTTCGCCACGGCGTCAACCGCAGACGAACTTGAAGCGGATCCGGAGGCTGCCGCAGCGGCCGCCGCCGCCGTCGTGCGTTCCGGTGTGGCTGCCGTGCTGGCAACTCTCGGATCCAAGGGAGCTGTCCTGGTAACGGCCGACGGCGCGTGGCTGGCCACGCATCCGCCGGTCGCCGCGGTCAGTACGGTCGGCGCGGGCGATTCGTCGCTGGCTGGCTATCTGCTCGCCCACGGCCAGGGCGCCGCCCCGGCCGATTGCCTCCGTCAGGCAGTGGCACACGGTGCCGCCGCCGCTTCCCTGCCGGGTTCCAGTGTCCCGGCAGTCCACCAAACCACCCCGGATGCCGTAACCATCACGGCCCTTCGAAAGGATTGACAGTGACTCAGCTCATCACCACCGAACTGGTCGAGCTCGACCAGAACCTGGGCACCTCGCCCGAGGACGTGATCCGGCACCTGGCCAGCAAAGTAGCTGCCACCGGCCGCGCGTCAGAAGTTGAAGGCCTCTTCGCCGACGCCTTCGCCCGCGAACAGAAAACTGCCACGGGCATCCCCGGCGGCATCGCCATCCCGCACTGCCGCTCTGCTGCGGTCATCGAACCCACGCTGGCCATGGCCCGGCTCAACCCCAAGGTGGACTTCGGCGCCAAGGATGGCCCCGCGGACCTGGTCTTCTTCATTGCCGCCCCGGACGGCGCGGACCAGGAGCACCTGAAGCTGTTGTCCAAGCTGGCCCGGTCCCTGATCAGAAAGGACTTCACTGCGGCGTTGCGTGCGGCGTCCTCCCGCGAGGAAGTCGTGGAACTGGTGGAGGGCGCGCTGGCGGACAAGCCGGCTGCGCATGCTGCTCCTGCATCTGTCGATGCGGCTGCTGCTGGCGTTGCTGCTGCCGGGGCCGGCGCCGCCGCCGGTGCGTCTGCAGCCCGGCCGAAGCGCCTGGTAGCTGTGACCGCCTGCCCCACCGGCATCGCCCACACCTACATGGCCGCCGATTCACTGGTTGCCGCTGCCCAGGAAATGGGCGTGGACCTGCAGGTTGAGACCCAGGGATCCTCCGGCGCCAAGCCGCTGGACCCGGCGGTCATTGCCGCCGCTGACGCCGTGATTTTCGCGGTGGACGTGGATGTCCGCGGCAAGGAGCGCTTTGCCGGCAAGCCCGTCATCAACGCGCCCGTCAAGCGCGGCATCGACGAGCCCGCCAAGATGGTGCAGGAGGCCCTCGCAGCCGCCGAGAATCCGAATGCGCGCCGCGTCCCCCACTTCGGGGCGGAGGAACAGGCCGAGAACGAGGCCACCGAAAAGGGCGAGCACATCGGCCAGAAGCTGAAGAAGGCGCTGCTCACCGGTGTCAGCTACATGATTCCGTTTGTGGCCGGCGGCGGCCTGCTGATCGCCTTGGGCTTCCTGCTGGGCGGCTACGACATCACCGAAGTCGCTGACAAGGTGGTGGTGGAGAACAACTTCGGCAACCTTCCCGAGGGCGGGCTGGCCATTTACCTCGGTGCTGTCCTGTTCAAGATCGGTGCCCTGTCCATGGGCTTCCTGGTACCCGCACTGGCCGGCTATATCGCCTACGCGATCGCTGACCGCCCGGGCATCGCGCCAGGTTTCGTCGCCGGTGCCGTAGCAGGCTTCATGGGTGCAGGCTTCCTCGGCGGCATCGTCGGCGGCCTCCTCGCGGGCTACATGGCCCACTTGATCGGTACCTGGCAGGTACCGCGCTGGCTCCGCGGCCTGATGCCCGTGGTGATCATCCCGCTGCTGGCCTCCATCTTTGCCTCCGGCCTGATGTTCCTGGTCCTCGGCGGTCCCATCGCCGGCCTCACCACGGCACTGAACTCCTGGCTGTCGGGCATGACCGGTGCGTCCGCCGTCGTACTCGGAATCATCCTTGGCCTCATGATGTGCTTTGACCTCGGCGGCCCGGTCAACAAGGTTGCGTACGCGTTCGCTGTTGCCGGCCTTAGCGCCGGCAGCGCCACCAACCAGGCACCGTGGCAGATCATGGCGACCGTCATGGCTGCCGGCATGGTGCCTCCGCTGGCGATGGCCCTGGCCACCGTCCTGGACAAGAAGCTGTTCAGCCTGGCTGAGCGCGAAAACGGCAAGGCAGCCTGGCTGCTGGGCGCGTCCTTCATCTCCGAAGGCGCCATCCCGTTCGCCGCGGCCGATCCGCTGCGCGTCATCCCGGCCAGCATGGTGGGCGGCGCCCTCACCGGCGCCCTCTGCATGGCCACCGGCGTCACCTCGCAGGCACCCCACGGGGGTATCTTCGTGTTCTTCGCCATCGGCAACCTGGTGATGTTCGTCGTCGCCATCCTGGCCGGAACCGTGGTCAGCGCCCTGGCCGTCATCGCCCTCAAACGCTGGGCGGCCGCCAAGCCCGCCGCTACCGTGGAGCCCGTTCCCGCGACGGTCTGACCTCGCCTTACCCACAACGATTCACGGCGCTGAACCAACGAGCGCCGAAAGACAAAGGAGCAAAAATGTCAGAACGCACCGCAACCGTCGCCAGCCGCGTAGGCCTGCACGCCCGCCCCGCCGCCATCTTTGCCGAGGCTGCCGGCGAGTTCGACCTCGACATCACCATCGCCCGCGAAGGCGAGCCGGACGATGAGGCAATGGACGCCGCGAGCATCCTGTCCCTCATGAGCCTGGGTGCCTCCCACGGCGACGTTGTGGTGCTCCGCGCCGAAGGTACCGGCGCGGATGACGCCCTGGAGCGTCTGGTCCAGATCCTGGAAACGGATCACGACGCCGAGTAAACAGCTCTGCGCCAGCGGCCGCCGTCGCGCCTGTCCCCTGTTTGGGGAAGGTACGACGGCGGCCGCTGGCTTTTCTCGTGCAGTTTCAGTTGGAGTGGGCTGCTTAGCCGCGTTCGGCGATCTTCTTGACGTCCGCCACGAGCATGTCCCACAGGCCCTTGGAGTGCTCCGCCGCGTCTTCGTTGGCGTTGTTGTCCTGCGAAAGCGTGAACCGTGTTGCACCGTTCTGGTCCTCGAGCGTCCACGTGAGCGTGTGGTAATTTTCCCGCTTGTCCTCTTCGCCGCCCAGGGGACTGAAGTGCGTGTGGACCAGCTTGCGGCCGGGATCTACCTTCAGGATCTCGCCCTTATCCTCGTAGGGTTTGCCTTCCCACTCGCCGCGCCAGGCGATGGGGCTGCCCTCCGTCCAGTCGGTCTCCAGGTCCGCGCCGAATTCCTTCACCGCGGCCGGATCGGTGATGACCTTCCAGACGCGGTCCGCCGGAGCATCAATGGTGATCGTTGATGTAGCCACAAGGTTCCCGGGCATTACCGGACTTCCTTGGCGGTCACCAGCAGGTATTCCCATTCCATTTGCCATACGGCATCACCGTGGGCCTCGCCAAAGGAATCGGCCAGTTCGGTGAGCGCTTGGTCCAGGGCCTGGGCCTTGTCCTCGTCGTCGCCGATGAATTTGTAGACCGAGATGGTGGGACCGTAGTGGGACTTGAAGTACCGCAGGAAGTCCTCCGGCTGGTGGAAACTGCGGATGGCCAGCGTGCGCTTCTTCGCCTGGATATCGGTGATTCTGTCGCCGAAGAGTTCCCGCACGTGGTCCTCGCTCCCCCACAGCGGCGGCGGCTGGGCTCCGGGCGGAGGCGGCGGCGCGAACGGCTTCATGGTGGCAAACATCCTTCCAATGAAGCCTTCGGGCGTCCAGCTGAGCAGGCCGATGGTGCCGCCGGGTTTGCACACCCGCACAATTTCGTCCGCGCCGGCCTGATGGTGCGGAGCGAACATCACGCCCAAGCAGGACGTGACCACGTCAAATGCGTCGTCCTCGAACGGCAGCGCCTCGGCGTCTGCTTCCACCCATTCAAGCCCTACGCCGCGATCGGCAGCCTGCCGGCGCCCGGCATCGAACAACTCCGGGGTGAGGTCGCTGGCCACCACATGGGCACCCATCATGGCCGCAGGGATGGCCGCGTTGCCGGCGCCGGCAGCCACGTCCAAAACGTGCTGCTTCGGCTTGATTCCGCAGGCATCAACCAGGATGGCCCCGAGATCCTGCACCAATTCGCTGGCCAGTGCCGGGTAATCCCCCGAGGCCCACATGGCCCGGTGCTTTTGCTTCAATGCCCGGTCTGCCTCGTCCGCGTCCGCTTTGTCATTCATGGTGGCGCCCCTCTCCTTTGACAGGCTTTTCCCTTG
This sequence comes from Pseudarthrobacter adonitolis, assembly GCF_055412845.1. NCBI lineage: Bacteria > Bacillati > Actinomycetota > Actinomycetes > Micrococcales > Micrococcaceae > Pseudarthrobacter > Pseudarthrobacter adonitolis. Next base: position 41,343 of record NZ_JBVAYW010000006.1, read on the forward strand.
AAAGGCTTCGAGTGACAGCACACTGTTGCACAGGGCTGTAATGCGACCCATTGTGGCCGCCGCGGCGCAAGCTGTAAAGCGTCCGAAGCTACGGGCCGACCCGAAAACAAGCAACCGTAGTGTTTCCTTGTGTTTCCAGAGGCCCGGAATTAGCGTGGAAGCCTGACCAGCGAATACGGTGCTACGGCGTCCAGGTTGAAGGAGGACGACATGCCCGGCAATGAGAACCCGAGCCTGAAAGATCCTGAACTCTACGAGGAACTGCGCGAAGACGGTGCATCCAAGCAGAAGGCCGCGCGTATCTCGAACGCGGCCGCCAAGAAGGGCCGCTCCGCGGTGGGCAGCAAAGGCGGGAAATCCGGTGACTACGACGATTGGACCGTCCCGCAGCTGAAGGCCAAAGCGAAGGAAATAGGCCTCACCGGCTACTCAGCCAAAAAGAAGAGCGAGCTTATCTCCGCCCTGCGGAACTCCTAGGCGGCGGCCATCGCCACCAACGCAGCGTGTTCGCGGCCCGACTGTTCCCGGACCGCTTGTTCGCGGACCGCCTCAAGCACCCTTTCGTGCCCGCGTGGTGGTGGCCTTCACAGCAGGCTTCGCAGCGGCGGACTTAGCGGCTGTAGATTGTGCAGCGGTGGACTTAGTCGCCGTGGACTTGCTGGCTGCAGTGGATGTGGCGGCGGTTTTGCTTCCGGAGGATTTCGCCGCACCCGTCTTGGTTCCCGCGGCCTTTCGGCCGGCTTTGACGGGAGCCTTCCCGCCGGAACTGCCGGCACTTTCTTCAGTGTCGGCGTCGTCCGCGTCCCCGGGGGCCGCATCCTCGGAGCCCGCATCCTCAGAAGCGGCAGGCTTACCGCCGCCGCGCTTCCGCTCCAGGCTGCGCTTCAGCGCCTCCATCAGGTCGATGACCTCGCCGTTGCCGCCCTCACCCGCTTCTGCGCCGAACGTTTCGTCGGTATCGAGCGAATCGCCCTTCTCCAGCTTGGCCTCGATGAGCTTTCGAAGCTGCACCTGGTAGTCATCGGTGAAATGCTCGGGTTCAAAATCGGCGGCCATCGACTCCACGAGGGCGGCGGACATTTCGCGTTCCTGGGCCGAAATCCGGATGGACGTGTCCAAGGTAGGGAAGCTGGCCTCCCGGACCTCGTCGGGCCACAGCAGGGACTGCAGGACCAGCACATCGTCTTTGATGCGCAGCGCCCCCAGCCGGGTCTTCTCGCGCAGGGCGAACTGGACGATGGCCACGCGGTCCGTATCCTCAAGCGCCCGGCGCAGCAAGACGTAGGCCTTGGGCGACTTGGAATCCGGCTCCAGGTAATAGCTCTTCTCGAACATCATCGGTTCCAGCTGCTCCGACGGGACAAACTGGACCACCTCGATCTCATGGCTGTTCTCCGCCGGGATGGATTTGAGCTCATCCTTGGACAGGACCACCGTCCGGCCCTCGTCCTCAAACGCCTTGTCAATGTCCGAATAGTCGATGATCTTGCTGCACACCTCGCAGCGGCGCTGGTACCGGATCCGGCCACCGTCGGCATTGTGGACCTGGTGGAGGCTGATGTCGTGGTCCTCGGTGGCGCTGTAGACCTTCACAGGCACGTTGACCAGGCCAAACGCGATGGCACCTTTCCAGATGGCTCTCATCCCTCAAGTGAACATCACGCGCGGCCGGAGGTGAAGACCCATGGCCGGCCCTAAAGAGCGCGTCAGGGTGGCGGGGCGGGAACTGACCCTCACCAACCTGGACAAAATCATCTACCCGGAGACGGGCACCACCAAGGCCGACGTCCTTGCTTACTACGCCGCCGTGGCCCATGTCCTGATTCCCGCGGCAGCCAACCGGCCCGCCACCCGCAAGCGCTGGGTCAACGGCGTGGGTACCGCAGGGCAGCCCGGCGAGGTCTTCTTTCAGAAGAACCTGGAAGATTCAGCGCCCGGCTGGCTCCAGCGCGCTGCCATCGAGCACAAGGACCGGACCATCTTCTATCCAATGGTGAACGATCCCGCCACGCTCACCTGGTTCGGCCAGATCAATTCACTGGAAATCCATGTCCCCCAGTGGCAGGTGGACTCCCGTGGCAAGCAACTGAACCCGGACCGCCTGGTCCTGGACCTCGATCCCGGCGACGGCGCAGGACTCGAGGAATGCGCCGAGGTTGCCAGGCTGGCACGCGCCATCCTGCAGGACGTGGGCCTGGAGCCGGTGCCGGTGACCAGCGGCAGCAAGGGAATCCACCTCTACGCCGGCCTTGATGGGACGCAGACCTCCGATCAGATCTCGGACTTTGCCCACGAACTGGCCCGCGCACTGGAGGCAGACCACCCGGATCTCGCCGTCAGCGATATGAAAAAGACGCTGCGCAAAGGCAAGGTGCTGGTGGACTGGAGCCAGAACAGCGCCGCCAAAACCACCATCGTGCCGTACTCCCTGCGCGGCCGTCTCACCCCCACGGTGGCCGCCCCGCGGACCTGGCAGGAGATCGGCTCCCCCAAGCTCCAGCACCTTGACTACAAGGCCGTGCTGCGCCGGGTGAAAGCAGGCAAGGACCCGTTCGCCGCCGTCGGCCACGGTGCCGGGCACCCTGGGTACGCTAGTGCGGAGACGGACGACGGCGGGACACACGCCCGCCTGGAGCGGTACCGGTCGATGCGGGACCCGGACGCGACGCCGGAGCCGTTCTCCGGCGCCTCCGGAAATGGGGATACCTTCGTGATCCAGGAGCATCACGCGAGCAGGCTGCACTTCGATTTCCGGCTGGAGCACGAGGGTGTGCTGGTGTCCTGGGCCCTGCCGAAGGGCGTCCCGGAATCCGGCGAGAAGAACCACCTGGCGGTCCAGACCGAGGACCACCCCTTGGACTACGCCACGTTTGAGGGCACCATTCCCAAAGGCCAGTACGGTGCCGGCGAGGTCACTGTCTGGGACCACGGCACGTATGAACTCGAGAAATGGATCAACGGCCGGGAGGTCATCGCCACGCTCACCGGGGCAGAGGGCGGTGGCTTGGGCGGAACCAGGAAGTTCGCCCTGATCCATACCGGCCGGGGGCAGGGCAAAGACGCCGAAGGGCAGTGGCTCATCCACCTGATGGACAAGGACCACCACACCTTTCATCCGCGGAGGGCTGCGGCGGATGATGAACCGGCGGAGGACGCGGAGGACGATTCGGCGGAGGACAGCTCTTCCGGGAAGGCGCCCGCCGACGAAGATTCCCCGGCTCCGGCCGCGCCTTCCCCACCGCTTCGCGCGGAGAATTTCAGTCCCATGATGGCAACGTCCGGCACCACCGCCGACCTTTATGGCAGCGACTGGCAGTTTGAGCTGAAGTGGGACGGCGTGCGTGCCCTGCTGGTCGCGGACGAACAGAAGGTCCGCGTCTTCAGCCGCAACGGCATCGACGTCACCGCAACCTACCCAGAACTGACGGACCGGACCTGCTGGCCGGAGCAGGCGTTCGTCGCCGACGGTGAGATCATCGCCGTCGGGCCTTCCGGCAGACCCGACTTCGGGCTGCTCCAAGGACGAATGAAACTGACGCGGCCCGCCGACGTCGCAAAGGCCCGCGCAGCAATCCCGGTCCGGCTGATGCTTTTTGACCTGCTGTCCGACGGCGGCGAGGACCTTCGCCGGCTGCCTTTCGCGAAGCGGCGGCAGCGACTGGAGGACTTCCATCACCCGTCGGAGTGTCCCGTAGAGCTGTCCGCCGTCCTGGACGAGAGGATCGAGCACATCCTGGAAAGCGCACAGGAGCTGGGCCTCGAGGGCGTGATGGCCAAACGGACCGACAGCCGCTACGTCAGCGGGCAACGGACGCGGACGTGGATCAAGATAAAGCTGGAGCAGACCCAAGAAGTGGTGGTGGGTGGCTGGCGGCCGGGCAAGGGCGGGCGGCAGAGTTCCGTGGGTTCGCTGCTGGTGGGCATCCCCGACGGCAACAAGCTGCGGTATGTGGGCCGGGTGGGCAGCGGCTTCAGCATGCGAGAACTGCAGGAACTCCGGCAGAAAGTGGATGATCTGGCGCGCAAGACGTCACCGTTCAACGACGTTCCCCGCGAGGATGCCTCGGACGCCCATTGGGTGACGCCCCGGCTGGTCGGTGAGGTGACTTTCGGAGAATGGACGGGCAGCGGCAAGCTCAGGCATCCGGTGTGGCGGGGCTGGCGGCTGGACAAAACGGCTGAGGAAGTGGTGCCGGAGGATTAGCGACGCTGACTGGTGCCGCTGAGCTGGCGACGCGCAAAGTCCTCCGGGATGCGCTGATATTCCGAGGACACAGAAACCGCCTGGCGACACCCGAATTCGGGTGTCGCCAGGCCGTTTGTGTGTCGTCAGGTCAGATGCGGGTCGTCAGCGCGGGTGTTCCTAGGAAGAGTGCGGCATCTGCGGGCGGCCGGTACGGTGCACGGCCGTGACTGCAGCTTCCTGGCCCACCCGGCCATGCTCTGAACCCTGCTCTTTGGGGTGCCGGTGCTTGCCGTTGCCGTCCGGCCAGCGGCGTTCGCCGGCCATCGCGGCAGTCACCGCAATGGTGGCCGGGTCCGGCATGGACGGCGCTTCCATGGCTGCCGCGAGATGGTCCGCGACCTCGGGTTTGATCTTTGCTTCAGCATGTTTTTCGGCCATTTTTCTTCCTTCCGCAATGAAATGAAGTGGTTACCAATAGTAGGTCTGGCGTGCTGTCCGGGCGCTGGAATTACCAGCGGACCTTCTTCTCGGCCGGGCCCTGCTTGCCGCTGGCGTGCGTGGGCTTGTGGCTCTTGCCGACGCTTTGCAGCCCGGTGTCGCCGCCCCGGGATTTGCTGGCGAGCATGGCCCTCTGCGCTTCGGTGAGCCCGGCCCGGATGCCCTTGGCGTCGGCGTCGTCCGGCGCAGATTCGGGCTGGCTGGGAGTGTTGTTTTCAGTCATTTGGTGGAACCTTTCTGAGGAGAATCAGTGTGTCTGACGAGATCAGCTGGACGGGGCCGGAGGTACCAGGCCGCAGGCGTCCGCCTACTCAAAAATCAGTGTTCCCATGGCTCAACAATAGGCAATTTCAGGCTCGGTTGTGAACCCCCGGTTTCCGGCCTGTACATGGGGCCGGGTGGCGGTCTGCGCAGCGGCCGGGGCTGGCGCCCGGATGGCCGTGGCGGCAGTCACTTTTCCGCGCAAATCAGGGGAAAAATGGCCCCAAAAATGCGCCGTGAACAAAAAATTCGATAACGATGGGTCCGAACCGCCCGAATCCCAGTGATGACGGGGCGAGAGTCGCCAAAAGAAATCGCGGAATGGTGCAGGAAACCCACTCCGAGGAGGGCACTCTACGGTACAAAACTCTCAATTGCCATGGAATCCGCGTAAAATTGAAGGCCTGCCCAGAGCGGGGCAGCTACAAGTCGCAAGCAAATGACCTCCATAGGAGTCGCCCAAATGCCCACAGACCGAAGCACGACCGACGCTTCAGCAGGCGTGAACAACGCCAGCCGACCCAACGATGCAGCACCCAACAACGCACGACCTACCGCACCAATAAGTGTGCGGAAACCTAAGATACTTGCACGCCGCCGACTCAAAGAGTCCGACGTGAATGTCGTCAACCAGCCCATGCTTAAAAAGGCGCTCGGCGGAACCATCGTGGGTAACACCATGGAATGGTTCGACGTCGGTGTATTCGGCTACTTGATCACCACCATGGGACCAGTCTTCCTTCCCGAGGCCGACAAGTCCGTACAGACGCTGTTCCTGCTTGGAACGTTCGCTGCCACCTTCATTGCCCGTCCACTCGGCGGCGTCGTGTTCGGCTGGCTCGGCGACAAGATCGGGCGGCAAAAGGTACTCGCCGCAACACTGATGATTATGGCTGCGAGCACGTTCGCCGTCGGGCTGCTGCCCGGATACGCGCAGATCGGCATCTGGGCCGCGGCGCTGCTGGTGCTCCTGAAGCTAGTACAGGGCTTCTCTACCGGCGGTGAATACGCAGGCGCCACCACCTTCGTGAGTGAATACGCCCCGGATAAGCGCCGCGGATTCTTTGCAAGCTTCCTGGACATGGGCAGCTACCTCGGCTTTGCACTGGGTGCGGCGCTGGTTTCTGTCCTGCAGCTGACCCTTGGCCAGACAGCCATGGAGGAATGGGGCTGGCGCATACCCTTCCTCGTTGCAGGTCCGTTGGGCCTCATCGCCATCTACTTCCGGAACAAGATCGAGGAATCCCCTCAGTTCCAGGCCACCCTGGATGCCCAGGAATCCATCGGGCAGGACGCCGCAGCAGCTGACGTGGACGCCGCCAAGGGTCCGTTCGGAATCGTCAAGGCCTACTGGCGCTCCCTCATAGTGGCCATGATCCTTGTCGCCGCTGCCAACACCGCCGGCTACGCCCTGACGTCTTACATGCCGACGTACCTCACCGAATCCAAGGGCTACGATCCCGTCCACGGAACGCTGCTGACCATCCCCGTGCTGGTCATCATGAGCCTCTGCATTCCCCTGACCGGGAAGCTGTCTGACCGGATCGGCCGCCGTCCCGTGCTGTGGATCGGCGCCATCAGCACCGTGGTGCTGGCAACCCCAGCGTTCCTGCTGATCGGCATCGGCGAGGTCTGGTCCACGCTGGCAGGCCTCTCGCTGATCGCCTTCCCGGTGACGTTCTATGTTTCGAACCTTGCCTCGGCATTGCCCGCTCAGTTCCCGACAGCCAACAGGTACGGCGCCATGGGCATCGCCTACAACTTCGCCGTGGCCATCTTCGGCGGCACCACACCGCTCATCGTTGCCGCGCTGATCACGGCGACCGGCGACGACATGATGCCGGCCTACTATCTGATGGGCACCTCGGCCATCGGCGCAGTGGCGATCTACTTCCTCAAGGAATCAGCCCAGCGCCCGCTGCCCGGCTCCATGCCCAGCGTGGACACCCAGGCAGAGGCGCGGGAACTGGTTGCAACTCAGGACGAGAACCCGCTGATCGACCTGGACGACATGCCGTTCGAATCCCAGGACGTCACCGATGCCGCGGCCGCTAAAGTTCCGGCCGGAGTCTAAGCAACACATCGGAACAACAAACCGGCCTGTCCGGGCCGTCTTGTAGCCCGCGCTCAAAGGCCCGTCCCGCGCGCTTTCCTTGGGGGAAGCACGCAGGGCGGGCCTTAGCCGTGCCCGGCCCGCCCGTGCCCGGCCCACGCGACGCCCTGGGACCCAGCTAATGGTGGCCATTCCGGGCTTCTACTAACTTCCGAAGAAGGGTTTGAACGGATAGGTGGTTGGCTGTGCGCAGAGTCATGGCCCATGGACCCCGGCCTCCTGGTCACCGAACGCGCGGTGGAGACCTTTGTGGGGGCAGTGATCGGCATCGCCGTAGTTGTGGCCATCCGCGCACCGCGGAAGGCTACTGTTTCGGGCGTCGCGCCGGCCCGGACGTACGCCGCGCTGGCAGCACGCGCGAGATGGCGGCCACCAGTTTGTAGCGTTTGGTGGGGATCGAGACGCCCCTCCCGCGGGCGTTGTCGGCCAGGCCATCCCGGACCACCTGATCCGCCCGCAGCCACATCCAGCGCGGGGCGACCGACTTGTCCATGCCCATGCGGTCGTGGAATTCCGTGTGCGTGAAGCCGGGACACAGCGCCGTGACGTGCACGCCTCTCGGTCCATAGGCAAGGTTGGCCCAGCGGCTGAAGCTGACCTGCCAGGCTTTCGCGGCCGAGTAGCTGCCGCGGTTGGCGAAAGCCGCCACGCTGGCCACGTTGATGATCCGGCCGGAATGCCGTTCCAGCATCCCCTGCAGCGCGGCATGGCAGAGCTCCATAGGAGTCTGCACGTGCAGGCGCAGGTGCATCGTCTCGTCCTCAACTGGATTGTTTTCGAAGGAGCGCAGCAGCCCCATCCCCGCATTGTTCACTAGGACCTCAACCGGCCGCGCCGCGTCCGTGAGGCGCCCGACGACGGCGGCCACCCCGGCGTCGTACGTCAGGTCCGCGGGCAGCACCTCAGCTGAAACGTTGTAGTCGCGCTCGAGTTCGTCAGCGATCTGCTGGAGCCGGGCGGCGTCGCGGGCCACCAGCACCATGTGGTGGCCTTCCTGCGCGAGCTGGCGGGCGAATTCCGCTCCCAGCCCTGCTGTTGCCCCTGTTACGAGCGCGGTGGTGGGTGTCTTCATGCGCCCAGACTAGCCGTGTTACGGCGCAGGCGGCTGGTACAGACCGAAGGCCGAGCCCTGGTCGTCTTTGCACAGCTTGAATCTTCCGTACTCCGCCGCGCCTTGCTCCTGACCGAGTTGGAAAAAGTCTCTGCTTTCTGTCGATCCGGCCTCGCGCCGTTCGACCTATGGGTGAGAAGGTCGAAGGGCGACCTTCCACAACCAAGGAGAAGATTGAGATGGCCAAGTACATGCTGATCATGCGGGCAACCGACGAGTCCCTCGCGAAGTTCACGGACGTCGACTTCACAGAGGCCATGAACGCCATGGGCGAGTTCAACGACGAACTGATCCGTGCCGGTGTCCTGCTGGCGGCCGAGGGCCTGGAGGATCCGAAGGAGGGCGTCGTGGTGGACTTCACCGGCGAAACACCGGTGGTCACCGACGGCCCGTACGGGGAGACCAAGGAACTGTTCGGCGGCTTCTACATCCTCGATGTGGCGTCGAAGCAGGAAGCCATCGAGTGGGCGAAGCGGGCGCCGCTCACGGCCGGCAGTAAGACCGAGATCCGCCGTGTGCCCACCGTCGACGAGTTCCCGCAGGACAACGAATGGATCCAGAAGGAACGCGTCTGGCGCGAGCAGACCGGGCAGCTCTGACCCCGACGGTGAGTGGTGCTGAGGCGCGGGGCGCCGTCGAGGCGGTGTGGCGGATGGAGTCTGCCCGCATCGTCGGCGCCTTGGCCCGCTATACGGGCGATTTTCCGCTGGCCGAGGATCTCGCGCAGGAGGCACTCGCCGAGGCTCTCGTCTCCTGGTCCGTCAACGGGGTACCCGCCGAGCCCGCCGGATGGCTGCTCACTGCCGGCCGCCGTCGTGCCATTGACACGTTCAGACGACGGGCCGCCCGGGACGGAAAGTACGCGTTGCTGGCCCGCGACCTCTCGGCGGAGGAGCCCGGAGCGGATGCGCTGTTCGACCCCGCAGCGATCGACGACGACGTGCTCGCCCTGATGTTCATCTCGTGCCATCCGGTGTTGTCCAAGGAAGCCCGGATCGCGTTGACGCTGCGCGTTGTGGGCGGACTGGGCAGCGACGAGATCGCCAAGGCCTTCCTGGTGCCGGTGGCGACAATCCAGGCACGCATCACCCGCGCCAAGAAGACACTGGCCGCCGCGAAGGTGCCGTTCGCAGTCCCCGAACCGCACGAGCGGGCTGAACGGCTCGGCTCGGTGCGTCACGTCATCTACCTGATCTTCACCGAGGGCTCGTTCGCGTCGGGTGGCGAGGAATGGATCCGCGCTGGCCTGGCCGGCGAAGCCCGCCGCCTGGCCCGGGTGCTGGTGCGGATCGCGCCCGAACCCGAGGTATTCGGGCTGCTTGCACTGTTGGAACTCACCGCTGCGCGGTTCCCGGCCCGGATCGATGCGTCCGGCCGCCCGGTGCTTCTGGAAGACCAGGACCGACGGCGGTGGGACTCGGCCGCGATCCGGCGCGGACGTGCAGCGCTGGCCCGGGCAGCGGGTTCCGGACGCGGGCTGGGCGCCTACGGTCTCCAGGCATCCATCGCCGAGTGCCATGCAGTGGCTCATTCGGTCGCCGAAACGGACTGGCAGCGGATCGTCATCCTCTACGAAGCCCTCGGACGGCTGGCCCCGTCCCCCATCATCGAACTCAACCGGGCGGTCGCGGTCGCGATGGCATCCGGCCCTGCGGACGGACTGGAGCTGGTGGAGGCGATCGCCTCGCGCGGCGAACTGGCGGGCTCGCACCTGCTCCCCGCGGTCCGTGGCGAGATGCTCACCCGGCTCGGTCTGCGTGACGATGCACGGTCCGCACTCCTGCAGGCCGTTGCGCTGTGCGGGAACGCCGCCGAGCGCGCGGTGCTTCAGCGCAAGGTGGACGAGATCGCCTGACCCCTGGGCTGAGCCCGCGCAGCGCGAAAGGACACTTGCGGCCCCGCTGCCGGATTCTGCTCCATCATTCCGGTTTGCCCCGGGACCGGGCCCGGAATCACGGGTCCACCTGGCCGAAAACCCGCGAATGACGGAGCAGAATCCGACGCTACGCGAACCTGGCGAGCGGGTTGGCGAGCCGGCCGGCCATCTGCAGCCCGCCGGACGGGTCCGTGAGGTCAAGCATCTGCTGGTTGTTCCGCAGCTGCAGCCGGTTCAGGCACGACAGTTCAAAGTCCGCGGCGAACAGGTCGTGGCGGGCGAACTGGTCCGTCAGCTCCGGGTGTTCGGCCTGGTAGTCCCGGATGACCCGGGCGGCCGTGCCCCAGAACTCCTCCTCGCTGAGTTTCCCGTCCTCCACCAGCAGGGCACCGAGGAAGCGGAAGATGCAGTCGAACACATCCGTGAAGATGGCCAGCACCTTTTCGCCGTCGGGAATGTCCACCTGGATCCGCGATACAGCCTCGGGCAGGTCCAGCCGGTGCCCCATCACCACAATTTCCTCAGCGATGTCCTTCATAACCGCCCGCACGGGCACGCCGTTGTCCAGCACCAGGATCACGTTCTCGCCATGCGGCATAAAGGCGAGTTCGTACCGGTACAGGCAGTGGACCAGCGGGACGAGGTAGGCCTCGAAGTAGCGGCGCAGCCACTCGGCGGGTTCCAGTCCGGAGCGCTCGATCAGGGCAGACACTATCGGCTTGCCGGCCGCATCGACGTGCAGCAGGGACGCCATGGTGGCAAGCTGCTGGCCGTCCTCGAGCAACGGGAGCGGACTTTCCCTCCACAGCGCCGACAGCATCTTCTGGTAGGGCGAGCCTTTGGCGGACGCGGCCTCGTAGTAGCTGTTGTGGTAGCCGATCGCCGCGATCTCGCTGATCATAGCCATGCCGCGCTTCTGCAGGGCTTCGTCTGACCGGATCAGTTGCTGCAGCCAGTCATTGATGGCGGGGGTTGCCTTCATGTACTGCGGCGAGAGTCCCCGCATAAAGCCCATGTTCAGGACGGACATCGCCGTCTTGACGTAACTCTTGGCGGGCACGGCCGTGTTGAAGAACGTGCGGATGGACTGCTGGGCCTGATAGCTGTCTGCGCCGGTCCCCAGGTGGATGATGTGCTGCTGGGCGATTTCGGCAGCGAAGGTGATGGTGAGCTTGTTCTCCCACTGCCAGGGATGCACCGGCATCAGGAAATACTGTGCGGGGTCCACGCCCTGGGCCGCGAATTCGGTGTCAAACGACTGCAGCGCAGCGGCGCCGAGCTCGGCCTCCAGGTGGGCGCGGTAGTCCAGTCCGGCGCTGGCAGTGAAGACAGCCTTGCTGCGGTGAACCCCGATCCACTCCAGGCGAACGGGAGCTCCGGTCTCCGGCGCGAACGCCCGGTAGTCGCTGATGCCGAAGCCCAGCCGGCCGTTGTTGGCCACGAAACACGGGTGGCCCTCCGTCATGCTGCGTTCGATGGCCTGGAAGTCGGCCGCGGGGTCGGTTCCGCCGGTGACTCCAGCCACGAGTTCTTCGGCGGACGGCTGTCCCAGCCATTGTTTGTAGGAGTGGCCTGCCAACGTGCTGCTGATCTCCTCGAGGTATACCGGGAGCATCTCCTCGCGGAGGCCCAGGGTGTCCTTGAAGTCGGTGATAAAACGCAGGGCATCGGGGGCGGCATCCTCGCCGCTGCGCGTGCAGTGGATCGAAGCGGCGTCCACCGACCAGTGCTCCAGCTCAAGCACGCGGGCCGTGAATGAATATGCTGTGAGGCCGTCGTCGCTGCGGACCACGTACACCGCGGGCTTCTCCGGACCTGTGGCACCCCCGCCGGAGCCCAGGCGCTGCGGCTCCAGGATGCGTTCGTGCAGGAATTCGGCGAGCGCCTTGCGGACCAGATGACGGTTGGCCGCAGCCCAGCGCTCGGGCGCCAGGTGGGGAACGGTGTTCGCGGTGCTGTCCGGCCGGTCGGCCGCGGCGTCAATGTCGGCGGTGTCAATGTCGGCGGCGGGATCAACGACGGCGGGGTCCAGCTCGATGGTGGTCACAGTGATGCTCCCTGGTGGATCGGGGCGGAAAGGTCATGGGAAAGGTCTTGGGGGTGGCGCAGGGCTGCGCGGGCGGCAAGGTAGTCCTGGCTTGTGCAGAAGCTGAGCAGCGCATCCTTGTCCGGCAGATTGACCACCCCCGCCGGCCGGAAGCCCAGCCGCTCGTTGAGCACATGGATCTTGGAGTTTCTGGCGTCTGGTTCCACCACCACGCGTTCCACGCCTGGTTTTTCGAACAACCGCCCCAGCACGGCGGCCATCACCGCGGCTGTGTACCCCGGTTTGGGATCTCCCGACGGCGGCGCCACCAGCAGGTGCATGCCGATGTCGCCCTCCTGCACGGCATAGACCGCGGCCAGTGGCGAGGCTGCCGGCAAGTATTCCTCCATCAGAAAGGCGGGGACGCCGTCGTCGTTAATCCCCAGCAAGGCATGGTGATGCCCCGTTGCCTGGATTTTCGAGTATTCCTCCACTACTCCGTCAACTGTGGAGGACAGCATCCCCCAGAACGACGCGTACGGCTGGGTTACCCAGCTGTGGAGGAGGCGTGCATCGGCAACGGCGTCAACACAGCGGAACGTGAAGCTCATGCGGACACCTCCACACTCTGGGTGGGAACCGGCTCGGCGCTTAGCCCGGCCGGCCTGGAGCCCGGGCCGGGCTGGGGTGCGCCGAACTGCTGGAACGCGATGCTGCGCTCCACGGGATAGACCTCGCGGCCGGTGATCTCACGAAGGATGCACGAGTTGCGGTAGGCAGCCATGCCGAGGTCCGGGGTGATAAAGCCGTGCGTGTGCAGCTCGGCGTTCTGGACGAATAGTTCGCCGGGTTCGACGCCGGTGCTGTAGTTGCGTGCCACGGCGAACCGGCCGGCGGAGTCCCTGGCGATCCGGTCCTGGATGCCGGCCAGGAAGTCCGGCTCCCGGTAGGTGTAGCCGGTGGCCAGGACCACGGTTTCGCTGTCCAGCACATAATCCGAGCCCTGCTCCTCGTGCCGGAGCTGCAGTGTGTGGGAACCGGCGGCAGAATCCCACACGGCGCCGGTGAGCGATGAGTGGGTCAGGAGCTGGGTGTCCACCATGCCGGAGAGGCTCTTGGTGTACAGGAGGTCGTAGATGGCGTCGATCAGCTCGGAGTTGATGCCTTTGTACAGGTTCTTCTGGCTCTTAATGAGGCCGTCGCGTTGGTCCTGAGGCAGCCCATGGAAGTAATCCACGTACTCCGGCGAGGTCATCTCCAGGGTGAGCTTGGTGTACTCCAGCGGGAAGAAGCGCCCGGACCGGGTGACCCAGTTCAACTGGTAACCGTAGGTGTCCATGTCCTGCAGGAGCTCGTAGTAGATTTCCGCGGCACTCTGGCCGCTGCCCACGATGGTGATGCTGCGTTTGGCCTGCAGCTCACTCTTCCTCGACAGGTAGTCGGCGTTGTGGAGGACAAGTCCCCCGCCGTCCGCGGCCGCCTCGACTATTCCGTCACAGGACGCCGGCACGTACGGTGAAGTGCCCGTGCCCAGCACCAGCCGCCGGGCCAGCAGCACCTCGGGCCCCTCCGGACCTTCCACCGAAAGGCGGTACACGCCGGCGTCGTACGTTACATCCAGCACAGCCGTGCTAAAACGGACGGACCGCAGCTGGCCGGCCACCCACTGGCAGTACTGGTTGTACTCCGCGCGCAGCGGATAGAAGTTTTCGCGGATATAGAACCGGTAGAGGCGGCCGGTCTGCTTGAGGAAATTCAGGAACGAATACGGCGAGGTGGGGTCGGCCAGTGTCACCAGGTCCGCCATAAACGGCACCTGGAGGTGGGCCGGCTCCAGCATCATGCCGGGGTGCCAGTCGAAGGATTCCCGTTGCTCCAGGAAGACGCCGTCCAGCCCGTCCACCGGCTCGCTAAGGGCGGCGAGGCCCAGGTTGAAGGGCCCGACGCCGATGCCGGCGAAGTCGAAAATGCGCGGTTCGGTGGAGGTGCTCATGCGGACACCTCGCTGGTGCTGGCGTTGGCCAGCAGCTGCGCGCCGGTGCGGCGCAGCAGCTCGATGATCTCGCTGATGTCCTCCAGGGTTGCTTCGGCGTTGAGGAGGGTGAACTTCAGGTAGTGCCTGCCAGCCACCTTGGTGCCGGCCACCACGGCCTGCCCGGACGCGAAGACTGCCGCGCGGACGGCCGGGTTGAGGGTGTCGGCCGCATCCTCGGAAAGCCGGCCGTGAGCGTCGGTGAGACCGGCATCGGCAAGGCCGGCGCCGGCAAGCGCAACGGCGCCGGACACAGCCCCGGACACGCGGGGGCGGTACCGGAAGACCAGCGTGCTGAGCTGCGGGTCGGCGGCGAGCTCAAAGTCGTCGTCGGCAGCCAGCACGGATCCCACGCGTGCGGCGAGATCGATCGCTTCATCAAACAGGGCGCCAATCGCATCCGCGCCCATGATGCGCAAGGTCAGCCACAGCTTGAGCGCGTCAAAGCGGCGGGTGGTCTGGATGCTCTTGTCCACCTGGTTGGGGATCTCGGCCAGGGCGGCGCTTTCAGGGTTCAGGTAGTCCGCGTAGTAGGTGACGTGCTGCAGCATGGCGCGGTCCCGGACCAGCAGGGCGCTGGAGCTGACGGGCTGGAAGAACGTTTTGTGGAAGTCCACCGTGACGGAGTCGGCCAGGCGGGCCCCGTCCAGCAGGTGGCGGTAGCGGCCGGAAACCATCAGCCCGCCGCCGTAAGCCGCGTCGATGTGGAACCAGGCACCGTAGGCGCGGGCCAGGGTGGCGAGGTCCGCGAGCGGGTCCACGGCACCGAAGTCGGTGGTCCCGGCCGTGGCCACAACCGCCATCGGTACCAGCCCGGCGTCGTGCGTTTCCGCCATGGCCTCAGCGAGCGCGGCCGGGTCCATCTTATGGTCCGCGGCGCAGGGGACAGAGATGACGGCGTCGAAGCCCATGCCGAGCATGGACGCGGACTTCTGGATGCTGAAGTGACTGTCTGCTGATGTGAAAATCCGCAGCTTTTCCAGCAGCGCGGGCAGCCGGAGTCCGGCGTTTGCCGGCTCCTGCCGCAGCCCGGCAACGGCGTGATTGCGCGCGATCAGCAGTGCCTGAAGGTTCGACTGGCTGCCGCCGGAGGTGAACACGCCGTCGGCTGCAGCCCCCAGCTGCAGCCGTTCGGCGGTCCAGTCGATGAGCCGGCGCTCGATCATGGTGGCCCCGGCGCTCTGGTCCCAGGTGTCCATCGAGGAGTTCACCGCGGACAGGATGGCCTCCCCTACCAGCGCCGGGATCACCACTGGGCAGTTCAGGTGGGCCGCGTACTTGGCATCGTGGAAGTAGATGGCGTCCCGGAGGTAGACGCTCTCAAGCTCTTCCAGGGCCGCGGCGGTGTCCGGGAGCGGCCGGTCCAAGTCCACGGCGCCGATGCGCGCCTCCATTTCTGCAGGCCCGACGCCGGTGAACGGCCGGGTGGTCCGGTCGAGTTTGGTGGCCACGGCGTTGACGCCCTGCAGCACCTGCGCCACGTACCGGGTGGAGTTCCGGGTGTTGAACAGATGGTTGCTGGCAGCGAGGGCCAGCTCCACGCGGGAGCCGAAATCCTGCCCGGGCAGGGTTTCGCTCACCCGATTTTCATCCACGTACATCTCATCAACACGGGGCAGCAGCGGCACAGTGGTCATCCTTAGTTCGACGTTGGGGGTTGTCTTTAGCAAGGTAAGCCTTACTTAGGTGAACCTTTTCGTCAAACTTTAGTGACTTATTTATCTTAAGCCGCGGGAATACGGGTGTTCCTCCGGTCGGGAGCGCGTCATTGACTCGCCCGATCGCTATTCGGGTGCAAAATACTCCGCGCGAACGGACACCTTAGGCCCTCCGAGGGAGTTTCCGGGGCTTAGGTGACCGTTCGCCCTAGTTGTCCGGCCAGTCGATGTGCTGTTCGTAGCCCTCGTGTGCACGGAGGTAGCCGGCAATGAACGGGCAATGCGGGATGATCCGCTTACCCGAAGCCACCACGTCGTCGAGCGCGAAGTGAGCCAACACCTTGCCCAGGCCCTGGCCCTTGAAGTCCTCGGCGGTGTCGGTGTGGAGGAAATCCACGTGTCCGGGCAGGTCCCGGAAGAAGGACTGGACGGCGATCTTCCCGCCCACCCGCAGCTCGTAGCGGTGATGCTCGTCATCCCTGGACAGCGAGACGTCGGGGCTGAACTTGTCCTCTGTGGAAATCATGTTCTCAGTCATGGTTCGACATTGGCACTACTTGGCCCCGCTGGCAATGGCCCGTCAGGCTGGCTGCCCTCGTGGTCGACCCGTTCGGCACGACCATCGCCGGAGACGCGTTCCGGCATCCTGCCCAGCAGCAGGACGGCCAACACAAAGCATGCTGCGCCGCCTCCGAGCAGGCCAAGCGTCAAACCGTTGAGGGCAGCGTCCGCCACCGGAATGAAGACGACGACGGCGGCCGTCACCACCGCGGCGGCGGGCCGGCCGCGGGTGTGGACAGACGCCGTCGGACGTTCCTCCAGGCGACCGAACGCGGCCAGCACCGGGAGCAGGAGAGCGACAACCCCCAGGAGGACGAGCGGACGAGCCCACCACCATTCAGCGGTGCCTGCCGCGGGCTTGGGGAAGTCGGTGAGGAGCAGGAGCCCGGACATGGCCACGAGCAACGGCAGGTGCCAGAGGTACACGGTCATGGAGCGGCGGCCGGCAACCATGACCACCGCGCGGACCCAGCGCACGCCGGAAACCCAGCCGAGCCCCGGCCGGAAAAGCTGAAGAGCGGCAGCCTGAGATACACCCAGGAGCAGCAGGCAGAGGTTGGGCGGATTAAGGTTGACCAGCATGTTTCCGGAGTAGAGGCCCAGGCCGGTGACCAGGCCAAGCAGCAGGTTCGCCGCAAGGATGAGCCCAACCAGGCCGGAGCGCGTGAACCTGGCGAGGTGGCCGTCGGCCATCAGGAAGCCGAGCTGCTGCACGGCGCACCAGAGGAAGACAAGATTTGCGTAGGCGAGCATCGGGAGGGCTCCGCGGAAGGAGTCGACGGCCACCACGAGGGCGGCCAGGACGGCAACGGTCAGCCAGGGCGCGCGGTTATGGAACCGGGCCAGGAGCGGGATGTTGAGCTGGGCCGCCAGGTAGGCGGCGAGGAACCACAGGGGCATGCCGGCTCCGGTGGCCATCAACTGGACCACCTGGGGGTCCACGCCAAGAAGGAGCGCCGCCGAGAGGCCCAGGAACATCATCGCCAGGAGTGCCGCCGCCGGGCGGATCAGCCGCAAGAGCCTGGCCTGGGCAAACTCGACGCCGGTGCCGCCGTGGGCCTTCAGCCGCTGCCAGGACTGCAGCCCGGTGGTGCCGCCGGTCACGAAGAACAGCGGCATCACCATAAAGATCCAGATCACCGGCACGAACCAGGGCTGATCGCCCAGCGTATTTTCGGTGGTCACAGTGCCATCCGCGTGCAGGACGGGGCTAACCATCATGCAGTGGCCCACCACCACCAGGGCCAGGCAGACGAACCGGACAAGGTCGATCACCAGGTCGCGCTGGACCGCCTGCTCACCTTGCGGGGCGGGCCTGGACCGTTTGGCCGGCCCACGCCGTGGGGTTGAACCCTCTTCCTTCACACCACTCACGTGCAGTCCCTACAAGCGCCGATGCTGTTGTTGACTCAATTGTCCGCCCGCGATGCGCTCCCGGCCAGAAAAGCGTGCTCCCGGCCAGAAAACGGGCACCGCGTCGCCTCGGCAGTGTCAGTCAGCCAGTAACGGCCAGCAACCCAAGCACGACGGCGAGCAACGGCGTCGCCCCCTGCGTTACCGCGGCGCGGAGGTACTTTTTCCCGCTGAGTGCCAGCACCGCGGCGGCGAGCAGCATGGAGCCGCAGCAGCTGAAGATCAGCGTCCAGCCGACGATCTGCTGCGCCGAGGCGTCGGGGCCAAGCGCCACGCAGCCCACTCCGATGAACGCGTTGATGGCCAGGAACAGGTTGTAGAAGCCCTGGTTGTAGGCGAGGGGTTTGGTGGTCTCGGCGTCGGCCTGGGAGGCGAGGCCGAAGCGTTTCCACGTGGCCGGCCTGGTCCACGTGAGGGACTCCATGGTGAAGATGTACACGTGGAGCGCTGCGGCGATGAACGCAAAAACGAGGGAGGCCAGGATCATGTGCTGATCCTAGCCTCCCCACTCACCTGCATCCCCGAGTTCTTGTCCAGATAATGCAAGCTGCGCGCCCGCGAATTCCCTGGCCGAGCTGTTCCAGTGGCCCAGCACGCCGGTGCGGAGTTCGGTATTGAAGTTCACTTTGCCGACGTTCATCGCGGCAGTCTTGACCAGCTCCCCGCCGGAATGCCGGACGCCGCCGTGGAGCACCAGGAGAATGTGTGTCCGCACGCCAATGTCCTGCAGGACGTCCCAGCGCAGCTGCGGCTCGCCCTTGTACTTGCCGTGGACGTTCCCCACCGCAACAGCCAGCAGTTCCGCGCCGGCTTCGTCGGCGCCGAAGGCCCGGTCTTCGTCCACAGGACATAGAAACGCGCGCAAGTAGACTTGTCAGACATATCTGGCGACGGCGGCACGGGGGACAAATGGCACGGAAATCACTGGTGGGCGTTGTTGCAGACGAACTCCTGGACCGGATCATTGCCGGTGACTTTCCGCCCGGATCCAGTGTGCCCGGAGAGCTTGAACTCAGCGCCAGGCACGAAGTGAGTCGCATGACCGTGCGCGAGGCCATGAAAACCCTGGAAGCGCAGCGGATCCTCAGCGTGGAACGCGGCCGCGGTACGTTCGTCAACCCGCTTAACCGTTGGGCTTCGCTGGAAGCTGTCCTGCGGGCGGCGTCGGAGGGCCAGAACGAAGCCGCCGCCTCCGTGCAGCTCATTGAACTGCGCGGAATGCTGGAAACCGGGGCCTGCGAGCTCGCGGCGGCACGGATCAGTGACGCGGACCTGCAGGCACTGTTCGGCCATGTAGCGGCGATGCGGGCCGCCCATGAGGTCAACGACGTTGCCGCCTTTGTGGAGGCTGATCTGGCATTCCACGACCTGATCCTGTACGCCTCGGAGAACGTTTTTGTGGCGGTCCTTTTCGCGCCGCTGCACCGGGTGCTGGAAAAGCGCCGGGCCGAAACATCCGCGGTGCCAACCATCCAGGAGCACGCTATCGGGCACCACCAGAACATTGCGGAGGCGCTGGAATCGCGCGATCCGAGCCGGTCGCGGGAAGCCATGGAGCTGCACATGCAGCAAACCCTGGATGACCTCAAGAACCTGGTCCTTGAAGCTCCGTGACCAGCGGCCAATCCGCTGTACTGGGTCTGGCCACGCCTGAGAAGTGCCACTAGTGTTCAAGGACGGCCCGCAACCGGGAATCGAAGGCGATCACGAGGAGCGAAGTTGTCCAACCACACGTACAGCATTACTGAAATTGTCGGCACCTCCGAAGAAGGCGTGGATGCGGCGGTCCGGAACGGGATCGCCGAGGCCTCCAAGACCCTGCGCAACCTTGACTGGTTCGAAGTGAAGGAAATCCGCGGCCACCTCGAAGGCGGCCAGGTTGCCGACTGGCAGGTGCGGATCAAGCTCGGTTTCCGACACGAAGGCTGACCGTGCCTGAGTTTTAGCAGTTATGGCCTCGTCCTTAGGCGCGGCCATCACTGCTTTAACCCGATTGACGGTTACAGGCTGACGGGAGCCGGCAATTTGAATAGGCTCGTACCGGAGCAATCCCCGAAAGCGGTTTCCGGCCGGACATCACCGCCGGGAACCACCCTTCAGCACTACGAGGAGTCCTCCATGTCAGAAATCTCGCTGAACAACGGCGTCACCATCCCCCAGCTCGGCTTCGGCGTTTTCCAAGTCCCGCCGGAAGACACCCAGCGGATCGTTGAGGATGCCCTCGAAGCCGGCTACCGCCACATCGACACCGCCGCCGGGTACCGCAACGAAGCAGGCGTTGGAGCGGCCATCGCCGCCTCGGGCATCCCGCGCGAGGAAATCTTCGTGACCACCAAGCTCCGCAACGGCGACCAGGGCCGCGCCCGGGACGCATTCCAGGATACCCGCAAGGCGCTGGGTCTTGACTTCGTGGACCTCTACCTCATCCACTGGCCGGTTCCGTCGCAGGGGCTCTACGTCCAAGCATGGAAGGATCTGGAGAACCTGTATGCCGACAAGGAGATCCGTGCGATCGGCGTCTCAAACTTCCTCTCTGACCACTTGGACACTCTACTGGAATCCACGCAAGTAGTTCCCGCCGTGAACCAGATTGAGCTGCACCCCAGCTACCAGCAGGCCGAACTGTCCTCCAAGAGCCGGGCCCTCGGTATTGCGGTGGAGGCCTACAGCCCGCTCGGCCAGGGCGGGGACCTCAACGGAAACGCCGTTACCGCCGTCGCGCAGGCGCACGGCGCCACCACCGCCCAGGTGGTCCTGGCCTGGCACCTTGCCGCGGGCACCATCGTCATCCCCAAGTCGGTTGACTCGGCCCGGATGCGGGAGAATTTCGCGGCCGCGTCTCTGACGCTGTCCGACGACGAACTCGCCTCCATCACCGCCCTTGAGCGGGGCGCGCGCATCGGTTCCGATCCCGCCGTCGCGGCCTTTACACAGCTGTAGCATGCAGTACACTCACTTGGGCCGCTCCGGCTTGAAAGTTTCCCGCCTGTGCCTGGGCACCATGAACTTCGGCCCGCACACCGACGAGGCTGACGCGCACAGCATCATGGATTCGGCCCTGGACGCCGGCATCAACTTCTTCGACACGGCCAACGTCTATGGCGGCAGCGGGCACCGGGGCTGGACCGAGGAGATCATCGGCCGCTGGTTCGCGAAGGGCGGTGAGCGCCGCGAACGGACCGTCCTGGCCACCAAGCTGTACGGCACCATGACCGACCGCCCCAACGAGTCCAAGCTGTCCGCGCTGAACATCCGGCGCGCCCTGGACGCCAGCTTGAAGCGCCTCCAGACGGACTACATCGATGTGTACCAGTTCCATCACATTGACAGGGACACTCCCTGGGACGAGATCTGGCAGGCCATCGAAGTGGCCGTTCAGCAGGGAAAAATCCTCTACTCGGGCGGCAGCAACTTCGCGGGCTGGCACATCGCCCAGGCACAGGAAGCCGCCCGGCGCCGGAACTACACCGGGCTGGTCAGCGAGCAGTCCATCTACAACCTGTTCCGCCGCGAAGTGGAACTCGAGGTCATCCCCGCGGCACAGCAGTACGGCCTTGGGCTGATCCCGTGGTCCCCGCTCCAGGGCGGACTGCTGGGCGGTGTCCTGAAGAAGGAACGCGCGGGCGTCCGGCGCACCGAAGGACGCGCTGCAGAAACGCTTAAGAATTACCGGGACCAGATCCAGCAGTTTGAGGACTTTGCCGACGTCCTGGGGCATGAACCCGGCGACATCGCGCTCGCCTGGCTGCTTCACCAGCCAGCGGTCACCGCACCGATCGTGGGACCTCGCACGCAGGAACAGCTCGACGCCGGCATCCGGGCGTTGGAGGTCACGCTCGACGCCGACGCCCTCAAGCGGCTCGACGACATCTTCCCGGGCCACCGCCCCGCACCGGAGGACTACGCATGGTGAATCCATTGGATACCGCGGCCGACACCGTGGCACCACGGAACATCCTCTTCCTCGGCGGCACCGGGGTGATCAGCGCCGCAGCGGCGGAACGCGCCGTCGTACTGGGACACCGGGTGACCATCCTCAACCGCGGCCAATCAGGCAAGCCGGTACCGGATGGCGCAGAGGTTCTGCACGCGGACATCCGCGACCAGGACGCTGTGCGGGCGGTGCTGCAGGGCAGGGAGTTCGACGCCGTCGCGGACTTTATAGCCTTCACCCCGGATCAGGCGCGGTCCAGCATGGAGTTGTTCCGCGGCCGGACCGGACAGCACGTGTTCATCAGCACGGCGTCGGCCTACCAGAAACCGCCCACCCGGCTGCCGATCCTGGAATCCACTCCGCTGAAAAACCCGTTCTGGCAGTATTCACGGGACAAGATCGCGTGCGAGGACCTGTTGTTCGAGGCGTACCGGTCAGATGATTTTCCGGTCACCGTGGTGCGTCCCTCGCATACGTACGACCGCACGAAAGTGGGACTGGTGGGCGGCTGGACAGATATTCACCGGATGCGCACCGGCCAGCCCGTCATGGTGCATGGTGACGGCACCTCGCTCTGGACGGTGACCCATGCCAGGGACTTCGCGAAGGCCTTCGTGGGACTGCTCGGCCTGCCGCAGGCAGTGGGCGAGAGCTACACCATCACGTCGGATGAATACCTGCCCTGGAACCAGATCTACGGCCTCTTTGCGCGGGCGGCGGGGGTTGCCGAACCGGAATTGGTCCACGTGCCTTCGGAAACCATCGCCGCGCACGGCGCCAGGCACAGCCCCCATCTGGGGCCAAGCCTCCTGGGCGACCGCGCCCACTCGGTAGTTTTCGACAACGCCAAGATCAAATCCTTGGTGCCGGGCTTTGCGGCCACCGTTCCTCTGGCGGACGGGACCCGGGAGATCGTTGACTGGCATGACAGCCACCCCGAATTGCAGGTGGTGGACCAATCGTTCATGGACCTGAGTGATCGGCTGATCAGGTGGGCGCGAAAGGCGGCTGACTGACGGCGCGGCCGCGGCGCCTCCTGTGGTGCCCCGGCGCTAGACCAGTGGTGCCCCGGCGCTAGGCTTTTCAACCCACTGGGCCCGCCATCCGGGCGCCTCGAAGGTTTCGCTCCAGTAGGCCGTCTCCTTGGCAATCCTGCCGTCCCGAAATTCGAAGATGAACACCGTTTCATACTGCGGCCCGTTGTAGAAGCAGAGCTTCGGCCACCACCAGGTTCCCGCCGCTCAGCATGCGGCGTGGCGTGATGGTGGGCAGCTGCGGGAAGGTGTTGTAGATTCCCCGCCGGTTTTCCGCGCCGCGCACAACTTCCCCGGATTGCGGCCAGTGCATCTCCGCGT
This sequence comes from Pseudarthrobacter adonitolis, assembly GCF_055412845.1. Classification (NCBI taxonomy): domain Bacteria; kingdom Bacillati; phylum Actinomycetota; class Actinomycetes; order Micrococcales; family Micrococcaceae; genus Pseudarthrobacter; species Pseudarthrobacter adonitolis. The sequence goes on from NZ_JBVAYW010000006.1 coordinate 64,367, forward strand.
CGTCGTGAAACAGTTCGTCCTTCAACCACGATGTTGACCTGATTCCTCGACGATATTAGGGAGACCGCTAACCCTTGCATTGTGCTCCTGAAATCCGGCATGCACCACGGTAACTAGCCTCTCTCCCGGCAGGCCCGGGCGCTCCTGCCCAGTTGCTTTTGGCCAACCCGCCGACATGCCGTGAGAGAGGCGTCGTTTGCCGGCCTCGGACTGGAGCAACCGGGCAGGAACGCAGGCAGGTCCGCGCGCTCGAGCCGAGCCTCATTGCCTGGCCCTCGCCAGGCTCTTGCCAGATCAATCGAATATCGGCATCGCCACCGTACAGGTCACCTGGCGCACCGGATCGGGATCACCCCGGCCAATCTGGCGGTACTCAAGAACGGCCGCGCCAAAGCCGTGCGCTTCACCACGCTTGAGGCGCAGTGCGACGTCCTCGACTGCCAACCCCGGGACCTGCTGCACTGGGAGCCCGGGGAAAAGGAAGACGCGACGGCCTAATTGGGGGCAGACTGTTGAAATGACTCTCTCACCGCTCATCACGCTCAATGACGGCCACGGCATCCCGCAGTTGGGGCTCGGCACCTGGCCGCTGGACGACGAACAGGTGACTACCGCCGTCGTACATGCCCTGGAAGCCGGGTACCGGCACATCGATACGGCAGTGAAATACGGCAATGAGGAAGGTGTTGGGAACGGCATCCGCGCCAGCGGGGTGGACCGGGGTAAAATCTTCGTCAGCACCAAACTGGACGGCGAATTCCAGGGCCAGGACCGCGCCGTGGCGGGGCTGGAGGGGTCGCTCACCCGCATGGGACTGGACTACGTGGACCTGCTGCTGATCCACTGGCCGCTCCCTGCTCGTGGTGATTTCGTCTCGACGTGGAAAACGTTCGAACGGCTGCAGGCGGACGGCAAAGTCCGGTCAATCGGCGTCTCCAACTTCAAGCCGGCACACCTGGAACGACTGCTGGCCGAAACCGACGTGGTGCCGGCCGTGAACCAAATCCAGTTGAGCCCTGCGATTACCCGCGACGCAGAACGTGAGTTCAATGCCCGGCACGGAATTGTCACAGAATCGTACAGCCCGCTGGGCGGGTCAGGGGCCAGCCTGCTGACCGCCCCTCTCCTTGCCCAGCTCGGCGAGAAATACGACAAAACGCCGGCCCAACTGGTGCTGCGCTGGCATATTGAGCAGGGACTTGTAGTTATTCCAAAATCGGGAGATCCCGAGCGGATGCGCGAGAACCTGGACATCTTCGACTTCTCCCTGGATCGGCAGGATCTCGCGGAACTTGCCATCCTGGACGAGGGGCCCGGCGCCGGCAACGACTCGGACACGACAGGGCACTGAGAGAGCCCGAACTGGCTGTCCATGGGGATTCAGAGTGGCAAAAAGAAAGTAAGCATGATTAGTATTGGGGCAGAGGGAAGAAGCGTGCCCAGTATCCGGGCACCTCCCTGATGTAGGAAGAAGGAACGAAAAAATGGGTTTCTTTGCATTTTTGATTCTTGGCCTTATTGCCGGCGCGATCGCTAAGGCGATCCTTCCGGGCAAGCAGGGTGGCGGCTGGATCATCACCCTCGTTCTGGGCGTCGTTGGTGCGTTCCTCGGCGGCTGGCTCGGCGGAATGATTTTCGGTACCGGCCTGCAGGAGTTCTTCTCGCTGCAGACCTGGCTGCTCGCGATCGCCGGCTCGATCATCGTGCTGCTGGTTTACAGCATGGTCACGAAGCGGAGCGTCCGCAGCTAGTTTCGTCACCGGCATGAAAAACCGGCCCTGGGACAACATCCCGGGGCCGGTTTTCTTTCCCCGGCCAAGCGGATCGGGGACCGACACCTTCTCAACGAGCAGGAGTTCACTATGAAATCTAAACTTCTTTTGGGTATTGGCATCGCGGCGGGTTACGTCCTGGGATCGCGGTCCGGCCGGGCAGCGTACGACAAGCTCAAGGTCAGGGCGGCGGGAATCTGGGAAAGTAAGCCGGTCCAGGACAAGGTCAATGCCGCCACGGAGGCCATCAAGGAGAAAGCTCCCGAGGTGGCGGACCAGCTGAGTGAGGCCGCGCGCCGGGCGGGCACGGTTATCGGCTCCGCCGTCCACCACGACGCCCCGTCTGGTACCAGCAAGTCCAAAACGTCCGAGGTCGGCGCCTCGGTAGGTGCCGCCGGCACCGCTGCGCCGGGTACTGCTGCGGCTGCTGCGCTTGGTGACCACGTTCCCGCCCACAGCACGCACCCGGAAACAGTGAACCTGGGGACATCTGACGTCGACTCCGATCCCGCGTTCAGTGACAACCAGGGCCAGGACTGGTCCGGTGAAGGCGGCGCCACTCCCGCCGGTGCAGCAACGAACGTTGACCCTCGACGGGAATGATCCGGGGCTCTACGCCGGGACATTACGCTTGGTCCGCGCTGTGACACCGGGGCCGCGTTGGAACTGTGCTAAAAATAGTCGTTGCTGGCCGCCGCGCTCCTTGGGGGACGCGGCGGCCAGCGACGTTTCACGTCATGGCCACATGCCGGCTCAGGTGACCAGCTCGGCAGCACCGAACGACACGCTGAACTGAACGCACCACAGGTCAACTGACGGGTACTTCGACAGATCAACGTCGGCGGGAATCTGGTAAACCTGATTGCCCTGGTTTCCCTTGATCAGGCCGAGGTCGTAGTAATCAGCGGAGCCGGCGGTGAACCACCCGGCCGTCCCTTCCACCACGTGAGCGGCACTTAACCAGACGTGCACATCCGGACCATTGGAAGTATCCAGGTTTTCGAGCGTGAGGAGCCTGGCACCATCAGGCTGCTGGACGATCCGGACAGTTCCCGTGGTCGTGTGTTCATGGCTGATCAGAGTACCCACAGCGAGTTGCATCGGGCCTGCAGGCATGGGTGCCGGCGTCGGAGTAGGCGCAAGGGGTGTGGGCGTAGGCGGAGTCGGTTGTGCTTGCGCGGGACTGCTGGCCACGATGGGGAGCTGTTCATCCACCCTCACGTCTACAAAGAGGAGCCAGGGCTTGAACAGCACAAGCCCAATCACCAGTCCTACCGCTGCAACGGCCGCCGCAGCGATGATCCAGGTCCGGCGTCGGTTTGGAGTTTGCTTTCCGCTCATGGAATCATCGTCCGCGCATCCGCCGACCGGCGCAACGGACTGGACGCAACCGGGCTTGCGGCCTTTTGGGGCGACGGCGGCAGTCCGGGCATAAATGTCGTACTCCCTTGGCAGAGTGTTCCTATGGAAGGTTTCGGGGATCAGCTCGCGGGGAACGGCGGTACCGCTGCCGTGCTGATGGCCGACGCCGGCCTGGCTGCGGCGTTCGCCTCGGTGAACGCTGCCGCCGCGTCTGCTCCCGGGACGCTGGCGATGGCCGGCTACGTCGACGCCGCCGACTTCGCCGGCCTCGTCGAGGACCTCTCCCGGACCGTGGACTACCTCCAGATCCTCGCCGCGGGCGCCGTGGACCGCACCCGCAGTCAGGCCATCACCGCCGCCGTAACAACCCGCACCACCCGGCCATGGATCACCGGCTGGGACAACGGCGTCGAAACTGTCCACGAAACCGACGCCGCCTGGCCCGCCACCGGCACCGCCGGAACCACATGCCCCGTACCGCGGTCACCGGCCGATGACGGCTGCAAGAACACCGCCGAATTCCTGCGCCTCCGGCTCCGGATCGGGCGCAGCGAAGCCCACCGCCGCATCCACCTCGCCCACACCATCCTGCCGGCGACCACCCTCACCGGAGACCCCGTACCCCCAATGAGGGAACACCTCGCCGCAGCGCTCTCCCCCACCGCCACCAGCAGCTCGGCAGACACCAACGCCGACGACGGCACCGAACCCACCGAAGAAGCACGCCGCAACACCCAAGGCGCCTTCATCCGCAAACCCCGCCACGGCCTCCACCACCTGGAAATCTTCGCCACCACCGACCAATACGAACACCTCGCCACCGTCATGAACACCGCCACCAACCCTCGCACCACCACGGGCACAGAAACCGGCACGGGGGCCGGGACTCCCGACCCCGGTCAGGGCACCAACGTCTGGCAGGACAACGACCTGGACCTGGACCTGCGCACCCGCTCTCAGAAACAACTCGACGGCATCATCGGCGCGCTCAAAGCCGCCCTGAGCACCAACCAACTGCCCACCACCGGCGGGAACCGCCCCCAAATCCTCGCCACCATCAACTACCAAGACCTCCTCCCCCACCACGAGGCCGCCGGCACCGGCGCAGGCAGCAGTACGGGCACGGGCAACTACATCTTCACCGGGCCCGTCGCGGCCACCACCCTGCGCAAACTCGCCTGCGACGCCGACATCATCCCCGTCCTGCTCGGCCCCAGTGGTGAAATCCTCGACCTCGGCCGCAAAACCCGGCTCTTCACCTCCGCCCAACGCCTCGCCCTCACCGCCCGCGACCAAGGGTGCACCTTCCCCAAGTGCACCATCCCCGCCCCCTGGTGCGAAGCCCACCACATCACCTACTGGTCACACCACGGCCCCACCACCGTCAGCAACGGAGCCCTGCTCTGCTCCCATCACCACCACCTCATCCACAAAGAACAATGGACCATCCACACCCGCGGCGGCATCCCATGGTTCACACCCCCACGCCACATCGACCCGAAGCAGAAACCCCAACAAAACCGCTACTTCAAACCACCAACCCCACCCAAACGCGAGTAGACGCTGCCACAGCGCGAATAGGCGCGAGTGCAACGCGAAGGGGCAGCCGCCGCTGCAGGAAGAGGTACCTGCCGGCCCCCAGCTCTCCTAAAGTCGGGTCCGTCCAACTACAACCGTGCCGTCCAGCTCTTCCGAGCGGACAGTCCTGACCGCGAAGCCCGCACCCGCCAGGATCGACGCCGTCCCTGCGGCCTGCCGCTCGCTGGTTTCGATGATGAGATTCCCGCCTGGCCGCAGCCATCCGTTGGCATCCGCTGCGACACGGCGGTGGAATTCGAGTCCGTCAGCGCCGCCGTCTAGCGACCACCACGGTTCGTGCTCGCGTGCCTCATGCGGCATGGAATCTATGGCACCGGTGGGGACATAGGGGGCGTTGACAGCCAACACACGGATCCGTCCCCTGATGGCGGGCGGCAGTGCATCGAACAGGTCGCCCCGGTGGACCTCACCACACACACGGTCAACGTTACGGCGGGCGCAGGCCACCGCGGCCGGGTCAATGTCCGCCGCATGGAGCTCCAGCCCCGCAATCCGGGAGGCAATGGCCGCACCCACCGCACCGGACCCGCAGCAAAGGTCCACAACGACGGCGGGCTCTGAACCATCCCGGTGCTCCTGCATCGGGTCCGTCGAGAGCAGGGCTGCGGCCTCATTCACCAAAAGCCCGGTGCGGCGGCGCGGAACAAAAACCCCGGGATCGAGCTCAATCCGGAGTCCGCAGAACTCTGCCCAGCCGAGAATGTGCTCCAGCGGATACCCGGCAACGCGCCTCTCCACTGCCGAAGCGATCTCGGCCGGGCCGGACCCTGCCGTCAGGAGAAGCTGGGCTTCTTCCTCCGCAAAGACACACCCGGCCGAGCGAAGCCGCTCAACGATCCCCAAAAGGGACTCAACATGCAATTCAGTGGCTGACATGGGTACACCTTCCACGATCTGATTGGCGCCGAGCGCCGTCTCCCGCCCTCTGAATGTACGCGAAGGTAGCCTCTGGCCGGCTGTCTCAAAAGACTGGATTTATTCAGTGCAAGCGCTTACAGTGTGCCGTGGTTCACTTGGCGATCGTTCCGTGACTGCCAGCGCGAACTTCACACCTGACCGCCAACTGACGCCACCACGCTCGCATCTCCACAGCAGCCTGTACAGCATCGCCGCTACCAGGAAGGTCTCCTGACGTGAACACACGCACCCACAGAGGCTCAATCCAACGCCTCAACTACCCGACCGCATTATGGCTGGGACTGCTCGCCGCAGCCGTGGTCGTGTCGGCTTCCGCCCTCCCGGCGCACGCGGCGCCGGGCCCGAAGGACCCGGGGTCGTCGTCGGCCCTTCACTCACTCCGTGCCCCGGTGACGGACGAGAATTTCTACTTTGTGATGGCCGACCGATTCAGCAATGGGGACACAACCAATGACGACGGCGGCCTGGGTAACGACCCCATGGTGTCCGGCTTCAATCCCACAAAAAAGGGCTTCTACAACGGCGGCGACCTGGCCGGGCTGCTGGACAAGATCGACTACATCCAGGGCCTGGGCACCACGTCCATCTGGCTCACCCCCAGCTTCAAGAACAAGGCGGTGCAGCCCGAGGACAATTCGGCCGGGTATCACGGCTACTGGATCACCGACTTCACCCAGATCGACCCCCATCTGGGCACCAACGACGAGTTGAAGGCCCTCATCGACGAAGCCCACTCGCGCGGCATGAAGGTGTACTTCGACATCATCACCAACCACACCGCGGACGTGATCGGCTACGAAGAGGGCGCCCGCAAGACCTACGTTTCCAAGGACGCCGAGCCGTACAGGTCCGCTGCCGGCGACGAGTTCGACGACCGCGACTTCGCAGGGACGAAGGATTTCCCGGAGCTTGATGTCAAGACGTCTTTCCCCTACGTTCCAGTTCTGGACCCGGCGGAACAAAACCTGAAGGTTCCCGCCTGGCTGAACGATCCCACGCTGTACCACAACCGCGGCGACACCACCTTTGTAGGCGAGGACTCCTACTATGGCGACTTCTTCGGATTGGATGACCTCTTCACCGAGAACCCCAAAGTGGTGGACGGGATGGAGGAGATCTACAAGACCTGGATCGGCGATTTCGGGGTGGACGGCTTCCGGATAGACACGATGAAGCACGTCAACAACGAGTTCTGGCAGGAATTCGGCCCAGAGGTGCTCAGGTACGCCAAGGCACAGGGCAAGGACGAGTTCTTTATGTTCGGCGAAGTCTTCGACACGTCCAAGTCCTTCACCTCTCAATTCACCACCCGCAACCAGATGCAGGCCGTGTTGGACTTCCCGTTCCAGGAGGCCGCCCGGAACTTCGCGTCCAAGAGCCAGGACACCCGCTCGCTGGAGACGTTCTTCGCCGGCGACGACTGGTACACCGATGCCGATTCCAACGTCTACCAACTGCCCACTTTCCTGGGCAACCACGACATGGGCCGCATCGGCAGCTTCATCGCGGCAGACAACCCGGGGTCAGCCGACACGGAGCAGGTGGCCCGCGACCAGCTGGCCCACGAGCTGATGTACTTCTCCCGCGGCAATCCGGTGATCTACTACGGCGACGAGCAGGGCTTCACCGGCCCCGGCGGCGACCAGGACGCACGGCAGACGCTCTTCGCCAGCCAGGTGCCGGAGTACCTCGACGACGACCTGCTGGGCACCGATGCCACGCACGCCACCGACAACTTCAACGCCGGCCACACGCTGTACTCCAAGTTCAGCCAACTCGCGGCCCTGACCAAGGACCACCCGGCCCTGCGCGACGGCGCCCACCAGCACCGCTACGCCTCCGAAGGGCCCGGAATCTACGCCTTCTCCCGCACCGACGCGGAGGACCAGCGTGAATATGTTGTAGCCCTGAACAACAGCGAACAGCAGCAGACGGCCGACGTGCCCACCTATATCGGCAAGCGCAGCTATACGCGGATTTACGGTGCGGGCGCGGACGAGGTGAAGACCTCAGCGGACGGAAAGCTGACGGTCGCCGTCCCGCCACTGTCGGCCGTGGTCTACCAGTCATCGGGCCGCATTCCGCACTCCAAGACGGCTCCCGCCGTCGCGCTTCAGGAACCTGCCGCGGCACCGGCGGACAACGGCCGGATCAACGTGACGGCCGACGTCGGCGGTGCTTCGTTCTACGAGGTCACCTTTGAGGCCAGGACCGCGGGCGGTGGGTGGGCGCCGATCGGCACCGACGACACCGCGCCGTACCAGGTATTCCACGATGTCGCTGCCTTGGATGCAGGCACCGTCCTCGACTACCGCGCCACAGTGCTGGACAACGGGGGCCACCGAGCCACCAGCCAGTCCCGGGCAACCGCAGTTCCGGCGCCGGTCCTGACTATGCAGAAGCCGCTGGAAGGAAGCAGCGTGGAGGGGGCCGTTGAGCTCAGCGCAACGGCCGATCCGGAAAAGTCCAGCCACGTGGTGTCCTTCGAGCGCAGCGTGGCCGGCGGCGAGTGGACAGCCGTAGGCTCCGATGACTCCTCACCGGTGTACTCCGCGGTTGATGACCTGGCCGCACTAGAACTCGCAGACGGCACGAAGGTGCAGTACCGCGCCAGCACGAGCGGCCCCGGCTTCAGCGTGGTCAGCGAGCCGCGGACGGTAACGGTCGGCGACGCACCGCAGCCGGCTTCGGTGACCGTGGCGGGGTCGCTGAACTCCGAGATGGGTTGCCCTGCGGATTGGGACCCGGCCTGCGCAGCGGCGTTCATGACCCTGGACCCGGCGGACAACATCTGGCGGCTCACGGCAGACCTGCCGTCCGGGCAGTACGAGTACAAAGCCGCGCTCAACGGCGACTGGGACGTGAACTATGGCGCCGGCGGAGTGCTTAGCGGCAGCAACATCGTGTTGGACCACCCCGGCGGAGCAGTCACGTTCCGCTTCGACAACAGCACGCACGTCATCAGCGCCGGGTACGCCTCACAACAGCCGGGGGCGGTTGCCATCGCGGGAAGCCTGGACAACGAACTCGGGTGCGGCGCCGACTGGGATCCCACCTGCGACCAGGCCCAGTTGACGCTGGACCCAGCAACGCTGGTGTGGAAGCTGTCAGTGCCGGACCTGCCGGCCGGGACGTATGAGTTTAAGGCCGCGGTGAACCGCGGCTGGGCCGAGAATTACGGGGCTGACGGGGTGCCAAACGGCGGCAACATCTCCTACACGCACGACGGCGGCGCGGTCACCTTCCGCTACGACCACGCCACCCACCTGCTCACGGCGGGCTAGGGCTTGTCGCGGGGCTGGGTGCGTACTGTTTGCCCTAGGCCCGCGACAAACCGCCGGATGGCGAGCTCGGCAGTGACCGGCATGCCGGTGCCTCCCACTACGAGTACGGGCCTGTCGGTCATTTGGGATCCTCCTTGACGGCACGCACACCACGTCCGGCAGCCTCTTCACATTGTCACTCGAAGCGCTGCGGCCCACCAGCATCAGTCCCCCAGCGCCTCCGAGACTGCACCCAGCAAAGCGTTGAACCGCGGATTGGTAGGAAGTTCGTCGATGAACACCGGCTTTCCGTCCGGACCGCCGAGTGGGACCTGCCAGTTCGGGTACAGCGCCTCGGTGGTGCCGGGCTGGTTTTGCACCCGCCGCTCCCCCACAGCATCCACCAGTGCCACCCCGAGAAGCACCGACGGCGTCTGGGCCAGCAGGCGGTGCAGCGCCTCTATGGTGCATTCCTCGCTGCCGGCGCCACCGTCCTCAGGCAGCAGGCCGCGTTCCCGCAGCAGCCCCATCATCTTTTCCAGCGTGGCCGTGTGCTCCGCACGTTCTTCCGCCTCGGAGCGTTCCAGCAGGCCCAGCCTGCTGCGGAGGGCCACATGGTCGCCCGCAAGGTACCCTGCGGTGGGCGGCAGGTCGTGAGTGTTGACGCTGGCGAGGGCCTGCGTTCGGTACCGTTCCGGCGGCAGCGGGGAATCGCCGTCGTTCTCGAACCAGAGGATGGACGTGCCCAGGATGCCGCGGGCAGCGAGGTAGTCGCGCACCCACGGCTCGAAGGTTCCCAGGTCCTCGCCGATCACCACGGCGCCGGCGCGCTGCGCCTCCAGCGCCAGGATGCCGATCAGTGCTTCGTGGTCGTACGTGACGTAGGCGCCGTCCTGCGGCGAGTTGCCGGCCGGCACCCACCAGAGCCGGAACAGGCCCAGCACGTGGTCCACCCGGATGCCGCCGGCATGCCGGAGCACCGTGGAGAGCATGTTGCGGAACGGCGCGTAGCCGGCCTCCGCCAGGCGGGTTGGATGCCACGGCGGCTGGTTCCAGTCCTGGCCCAACTGGTTGTACATGTCCGGCGGCGCACCCACGCTGATCCCGGGCGCCAGGACATCGCGGAGCGTCCAGGCGTCGGCGCTGCTGAGGTCAACGCCCACGGCGAGGTCGTGCACCACGCCCAGCCGCATCCCGGCCCGGCGCGCCGACTGCTGCGCGCTTTCAAGCTGTTCGTCGCAGATCCACTGCAGCCAGCGGTGGAACCCGATCCTGTCGGCCAACTTTTCCCGCAGCGCTTCAGCTTCGGGCGATCCCAGCGCGCAGTCCGGGTCGGCCCAGAGTGGGTCATCCGGCGCCAGATCCTCGCGGATGGCGGACCACAGCGCGAAGTCATCCAGCCCGGGGCCGGATATCCGGCAGAATTCGTCGAACGCAGCCTGCCGTGCCGGGGCGCGCCGGGCGTGGTAAAGCAGTTCCAGGGCCTGTAGCTTGGCCGCGTACACGGCGTTGCGGTCCAGCCTTTCGCCGTCCTTGTTCAGGGCCTGGACCTGCTCCTGGAGCCTGTCCACCGTTGCGCGCTTCCGTGGTCGCAGGTAGGCGATTTCGGGTATTGCTTCCACGCGGATGTACAGCGGGTTGAAGAAGCGCCGCGTGGACGGCGAGTAGGGCGAGGGCTGGACCGGCGGGACGGGTTCCGCGGCGTGCAGCGGGTTGACCAGGATGTAATCGGCTCCGCGTGCGCCGCTGAGGGTGGCCAGGTCCGCGAGGTCGGCGAAGTCGCCGATCCCCCAGGACCGTTTGGACCGCACGGAGTAGAGCTGGGTGGCCAGGCCCCAGCCGCGGCGCTCCAGCAGCGGCTCGGCCGTGGTGAGCCGCGCCGGAACCACCACCAGAGCACCTAGTGCCATGACGCCGTCGGACTCAGCGTGCAGGGTGTGCCAGCCCAGCGGCAGCCCCTCCGGCACGGCGAAAGTTGCCCGCCCCGTGGGGACACCGTCCACGTCCTGCGGCGTCACATAAACGTCCTGTTGGACGGCGTCCACCGGTCCGCCAATGCCCGTTTCAAGCTCCACGTGCAGCCGGGCTGTGGCGCCGTCCCGGACGTGGACGGGAACCAGCGCGGTTTCACCTTGTTGGACCACGACGGCGGGCGGCAGCATCCGCCGCCACGGCGCCAGCTCCGCCCCGGCCAGGGCAGCTTGGATCAGGGCGTTGGTATGGGCCGGCACTCCCAGAGCCGCCAGAACCTTGATCAGGGTCTCGGGGGCGACACTGTGCGGAAGTCCGTCCCAGCCGTGGAACGACGTGCCCACGCCATGCGCGTCCGCGAGCCGCTTCAGGAGATGCTGATCCACGGGTCCGAGACCAGCCGCCTCGCCGCCGCCCGGGGAGCCCGGCGTTCCGGAGAATTGCGTGTACTGCTGGTCTGGAGCCTTCATGGATGTCCGCCTCGTCTGGTGTGATGGGCCCGAACTTACATTGATTTCCTGCCACACGGGATCCCTCACAGCCCCCGCGCAAAACTGTTGGTTCCGATTATTGCAGGGGCAGCCCCGGACTGCTTCAACAGGGGAATCAAAACCGTTGGACATCCCTTACTGTTCCTATCACTGAGAACGTTGTCTACCGAAATAGGCACGCGCGATGAAGGGCGACCCCTACTCCATGCAGATCAAAGTCACAAACAATCCGGACGTGTTCGGCACTCACCCTGGCAGGCCTCAGCCTCGCAGCAGCGCTGGCCGGTGGGCGCCTGGTTCGGGGAGATGAGGTGGATGTGGCTGTCCACTCCCCCCGCGGTGAGGATCTTGCGCTCGCCGGCAATGATTCGGTGCTGGCCCCGATCACGATATCCACGCCGTCGGTGATCTGCGGGTTGCCTGCCTTGCCGATCTTGAAGATGTGACCGTCCCCGAGGGCGACGTCGGACTTGTAGATGCCCGTGTAGTCCAGGATGACGGCGTTGGTGATGACGGTGTCCGGGACGTCCTCATCCCGAATCACCTGGCCGTTTTGGCCCATGCCGTCGCGGATCACTTTGCCGCCGCCGAACACCACTTCCTCGCCGTAGACCGTGAGGTCCTTCTCGATTTCGAGGAACAAGTCGGTGTCCGCCAGGCGGATGGCGTCACCCGTCGTCGGGCCGTACAGGTCGGCATACTGCCTGCGGGGTAGGTCGAAGCTCACTGGGCCCCCTCCTTGGATGCTTCGGGATCGGCGGCGTCAAGCCGGCCGTTTACGGCGTTGCTGAGCCCGTAGACTTCGCGGCTGCCGGAGAGTTCAATCAGCCGGACGGTCCTGCTGTCCCCAGGCTCGAACCGCGCCGCGGTGCCGGCGGGGATGTCCAGCCTGCGGCCGTAGGCGGCCTGCCGGTCGAATTTGAGGGCGGCATTCGCCTCGGCAATGTGGAAGTGCGACCCCACCTGGACGGGGCGGTCGCCCGTGTTGGTGACGACGACGCCGGCCGCCTCCCGTCCTGCGTTCACCGTCACCGGTGAGGAGCGTGGTGCCGTAGCTCATCAGGTCCGCCACGGTGCGGCCATCGCGGGCGCCCTCGATCAGTTCGTAGCTGATGATAGGCACGGCCTCGGGGAAGTTCAGTTTCAGCTTGTCCGTCGCCGTGGTTCCGGATTACCCTTTTTCCATCAACACGGATCTGATCGACCATGAGACGCCAGCGCGTCTAGCTGTGAGTCACGTCCCCCACAGCGCAGAGGGCTCAGATGCCCTGCACGTGTGCTCCGGGGTAGGCAAGCTCGCAGTCCCAGCAAAATTTGAAGAAGTCCTGCATCTCTTGGCAATGCAGCCTGCGACGACACCGGCGCAGGCATCAGAAAGGTCCGGTATTGATGTGGCGGAGATGCTAAACTTCTGGGCCTTTGGGTTCGAAGATGGGCTACTTCACAACCCGGCGCAATGATGCCAAGTAGGGGTAATCAAACCCTCGATTCTTTTAAAATTGCGGGATTTCCTCGACTTTTTTTCGCCGCCTTTGTATCTGGTTTGGGTGGATCTCTCGTCCCAATTGCGTTCGCTCTGGAGAGTCACAGAATCGAACCTTCAGGATGGGGCCTGACTGTGGTGCTCCTTTCCCTTTGGTCGGGGCGATTCGTTGGGATGTTTACGGTTCAGCGAATCCGCCCTGCACGAAATCCCGTGCGCGTGATGATATTTTCTGACCTCGTGCGTTTCGTCGCGCAGGCGGGTTTGCTTAGCTGGCTTCTGGCCACAGGAGCAGGTAGTGGTCATGGTGAAGCGATTGCTGCACTGTCGATCTCATCGGGTATCTATGGGATCGCCCTGGCCTTTTTTCAACCGGCGCGATTCACGGTGATTCCACGGCTGATACCAGCGGAGCACCGGGGTCGAGTCAATGCATGGCTATCAGTGTTAGGTGACGTGTTCGCCGTCACTGGACCACTCATAGGTTCGCTGGTTTTCTTGTCGCTTGGGTTCGAAGCAGTACTCCTGATCGACTCGATCGGCTTTCTGCTCGGTATCGTCGTTCTGGCAGGCCTTCGCCTCTCAGATACGTCAAGCGAACCAGTGCCCCTGGCTGAGGCTCCCATTGACACAAAGAGGTACCGCCCGAGGCTTCCTCCAGGAATAAACGTCGGATTACTAACGTGGCTGTTCGTAGCACTCACGATAGGGCTCCTGGGTACTGCTGGCCCGACCCTGGTAATCGAACAGAACTCACCGGCAACCTGGGCGGTGACTGCAGCCTTCATGGCTGCAGGTTCGCTGGTCGGTTCCGCATCGTCCCTGCTTGGATTTCTTCAAAAGATACCCTGGAGGTACCTGCACGTACTGTGCTGCCTAAGCATCGCCGTACAACTACTGTGCTTCTTGTTCATCCCAGTGCCTGTTCTGCTATGGGTAGCTGGGTTCCTGGGTGCTGCACTCACCACTGCATCTGGCATTCACTGGGACACCTTGGGCCAATCCATAGGGGACGAAGCTGTCGTCCACACCTTCGCTGCGCGTGACCAGATAGTCAACACGGTTGGCGTCCCCGCAGGAATGCTGCTGTTCGGCATAGCCGGCGTCACCAACGCTACGTCCCTCATAGTCACCGCCGTTGCAGGTACCGTGGCGCTAATGGGCGTGCTAGTCATGTTTACACAACAACCGAAAATTGAAGACAACCTGCCAGTCCCCGGTTGAACCGGTCTGGCAGGACATAGTCGGAGTTTGCGGTGAGCCCGTTGGCGCGGAGGACTGCGAGGTAACCGTGCAGCCTGGCCACGCTGCATTCGACCGCCTCAGGTCCGCCCAGGAACGCGATCTTCCGGTGGCCCAGGGCATCAGGTGCTCCTTCGCGGCCTTGCCTCCGGCCCAGTTGGTGGCGCCGATGCTCACGTACCCGGAACCGGGAGGGCTGAACGGATCAATCACCACCACGGGAATGTTTCGGCGCAGGACCCGGGCCGACCGCGGCGGCGTCCGAAACGGCCCCTAGGGTGCCGATTCCCGGATCTTCAGCGCAAAGCCAGCTTCTACATGAACGCCGGCCTCCCCCACCTCCAGCCCGTCAATCCGGTCGATCAGCAACCCGACGGACCGTTCCGCAATCTCGTCCATTCCCGGGGACACGGTGGTGAGCGACGGCGAGGCGAACCGTGCCTCGTCGATGTCGTCAAAGCCCGCCACCGCAACGTCCTGGGGCACTTTCACGCCACGGACGAGCAGTTCGTGCATGGCGCCCAGGGCCAGGGCGTTGTTCAGGCCGAACACGGCGTCGAACGGAACGCCGCGCTCCAGGAGGCCGGCGACGGCGGCTGCTCCCCCGTCGCGGCGCCATTCACCGCGCGCCACCAGGGCCGGGTCAAACGGGACGCCGGCGTCTTCCAGTGCGCTCCGATAACCGTTGAGCCGCAGTCCGGCAGAGCCCGCCGACTCCCCGGGGTGGGCGCCGAGCACGGCAATCCGACGTCGGCCTCCCGCCAGCAGGTGGGCGGTGAGGGCGTGGGCGGCGGCCTGGTTTCTCATGGTGACCAGATCCAGCCGGGGATCCAGAATGTACTCGCCGAGGAGCACCACCGGCTTGGTGCCGCGATGGGTGGTTACGGCGTCGGCGCCCATCACCAGGGGCGTGAACAGCAGGCCGTCGGTCAGCTGCCCCAGCGGACCCTGCAAGGCACCCAGTTCGTTTAGCTTCCAGGGCGCCGGATTGTTCCACGAGCACCCGGTAGCCGCGCCGCTCCGCCGCCAACATCACCCGGGAGGCCAGTTCCGCGTAGTACGGCGCGGCGAGGTCGGACAGCACCAGGCCCAGCATGTGGGTCTTCCCAGAACGCAGGCTGCGGGCCGTCAGGTTCGCTTCGTACCCCAGTTCGGCGATGGAGTCCTGGACGCGTTGCCTGGTGGCCGCCCGGATGAACTCGTAGTCGTTGAGCACGTTCGAAACGGTCTTCAGCGATACCCCGGCCGCGCGCGCCACATCGTTCATGGTCACGGCCATGCGCGGTCAGCCTTTGGCAGCCTTGGCCGCCGCCTTTGCTGCCTGCTTGCTGGCCCGCACCTTGACGAGCGATTCAGGACTCACAATGTCGGCGACCGAGAGGAAGGCATCTTCCTGGCCGTAGTGCCCGGCGGCCTCGCGCCAGCCGGGCGCCGCCAGCCCGCGCTGCTTCCCCAGGAGCGCAAGGAAGATTTTCGCCTTCTGCTCCCCGAATCCGGGCAGCGCCTGCAGCCGGCGCAGCACCTCCGGGCCGTCGGGGTCGCCCTTGGTCCAGACCAGCGTCGCGTCGCCGTCCCAGTCGTGCTGGACAGTTTCGGCGAGGGCCTGGACGCGCCCCGCCATCGAGCCGGGGAACCGGTGCACCGCGGGCCGTTCCCTGAACACCTCGACGAACGCCTGAGGTTCATACGCGGCAACCGCGGCCGGGTCGATGGACCCGATCCGGGCCCGGATCTTCTCCGGCCCGGCAAAGGCGGATTCCATGGTTACCTGCTGGTCCAGCAGCATGCCTGTCAGCAGCGCAAACGCGTCATCGGTCAGCAGTTGATCGGCGGCCGGGTCCCCGGTGATATGCAGTTCCATGGCCCTCATCTTTCCACCTCCCGCGGCCTGCGTCATGACCCAGCTAGGAATCGAGCCCCAACCGGATCATGGACCAGGATACCGCCGGGAGTTCTGCGGTGAGCCGGTCGCCGTCGGCCTTGACGCTCACGTTCGCGGCGGGCAGGACCGACGTCGAATCTTCCGCCGTTGACCGCCAGTACGGGTCCTTGTTCGCGTAGGTGACCGCTTCCACCACCCGGACGCTGCCGAGGCCCGCGTCGACGGCGTCCAGTGTCAGAGGGTCCGTCGCCGAGCGGTTCACGGCGAAGATGACCGCCTCGCCCGCTTCGGTGTCCGGGGTTGCGACAGCCGACAGGGCGGAAAAGTCCGTTGTAGTACCGCCGCCGACCAACGGGGACTCGACGGCGAGCTGTAGCACAGTGCCGGCGGCATGCCGGGAGGTGAGGGCAAAGGGGTGGAAGGTGGTCTGCTTCCAGGCCCGGCCTCCCGGTTCGGTCATGATGGGGGCAATGACGTTGACCAGCTGGGCCAGGCTCGCGGCGTGCACGCGGTCGGTGTTGCGCAGCAGGGTGATGAGGAGGTCCCCGACGACGACGGCGTCCGCCACCGTGTATTTGTCCTCCAGCAGGGCCGGGGCCACCGGCCAGTCCTTGCCGGTGGGTGCCTTGGATTCGGTGCGGCGCATGTGCGTGACGTTCCACTCGTCAACGGACATGTTGACCTGTTTGCTGGATTTCCTGACGGACTTCCCGTGGTCGATATGGTTTACGCTGTCCCGGATGGAGGACTCCATTTTGTGCCCGGCAGCCAGGTGTTCCTGCAGGTCACCGGTGTCCTCAAAGTACTGGTGGGCGAATATCAGGTCCACGAGGCACCACATCCTGATGCCATAGCCGTTCTCAGCTCAATTGGCCTTGCGCTGGTCCGAGAAGGCCGTGCCGCCGTCGATATTGCAGTATTCCAGCAGGCCAGCGCCGCCTGGATCCCGCGCGTGCCCAGGTTGACCGCCATCATCGGTTCACGCCCGCCCTAACCGACCACTTGGCGAACTCGTCAACGTCCACGAGGTTGGGATCGGTGGAGTGCCAGGCGAGATCCAGCCGTGCCGGGCGCTGCTCCTCCGGTGCCACGCCGTCTTCCCAGCGGTACCCCGACACAAAGTCGCCGCCCGGGTACCGGACCGCGGAAACACCGAGTTCGCGGGTCAGTTCCAGGACGCCCGTTCGGAACCCGTCCCCGTTCGCCCGGGGTGCTCCGGCTCGAAGATTCCGGTGTAGACGCAGCGGTCCCTGGTGTTCCACGAAGGCGCCGAACTCCGTCGCCGGACGGGTCCAACAGTGAACGCCGGGTCGATGGTGATCTTGCCGGTGGCGGTCTTTGCTGTACTCACGTTAGGTCCTTCGTTCCAGGCATTTTCAACGTTGTAGATTTTCTATCTCGGCGCTGGCGGCGTGGGAGTCAAGGAGTTTGGTGGAGGAATTTTGATGCGCAGATTGGAGTAGGCGGCCGAAAAACCAAGTACTACCTAATTTGAAAAACAAGTACCGATTACGCGGTTGCCCGGGACCACGACAGAACTACCTTCGACTAAGAGCAAAGACTCGCAAATCGCACTGAATTGGAAGTCTCACTTGGGGGGTTGTGAGAAGGATGAATACTCGACTTGGCAGCCGCGTTTTCCCGTCCCAAAGGGTCCGGGAAGTAAGCGGGGCCGGCGACGAGGAGGTCTTCGAGACCAAGGCCTCTCCCCCAGCCGTCGCCGGCCCTCCGCTCTCCACTGTTCACATCCATCGAACTCCATCAGTCCGATCCCGGCGGCCCATGGCGAGACGGACATGAAGTCTTCCCGTTCCGAAACTTCCCAGGCACACACGTCGGCGGGCAGGCGGCCAGCGCCCGCACATCCGACCCAACACGCCATCCAGCACGGAGTCCCCCATCCGGGGCCGGCAGCCAAAGCGGTCACCATCGGATTGGTCGGCGCCGAGGGGCTTATTCCCGATTTTGCCACTGGCGCGAAGGACCTGGCTGACTCTCTGGAGATCCTCGTCCACCTAGGAGCGGCCACGCTGAGCCGGATCGCGGGTGTCCCCATCGAATGCGCCGTGACCCTGAACCGGGTCAAACGCGTCAAAACCACCGCCGGAACCGGCACACCGACCGAAAGGTTGGCCCGGTTGGAGCAGGAGGTCGGCGAAGGCCCCCTGACGGAAGCCCTCGCCGGCACAGGTACAGCAGCCATGAACCATGTGGCCACCGACTTCCGCTGGGCACGCTACAGGCCGTACCTGCAGGATGCCGGGTTCAGCAGCGTCCTGGGCCTCCGGCTTTCGCTGGACGAAGGTACCGAGGCGGCCCTCGCCTTCTTCGCAGCCAGCCCCCAGGCGTTCCCGCTGCAGGTGATCGCCGAGGCGCGCGGCTTCACGGACATCGCGGCCCGCGGCCTCAGGCTGGTCCTTGAGCTGCAGTCGGCCAGCACCAGGGCATCGGATCTGCAGTCAGCCTTGGAAAGCCGGACGTCAATCGACATTGCCTGCGGCGTCATCATGGCGCAGAACAGGTGCTCCTACAACGAGGCGATCGGCATCATCTCCAGGGCATCCAGCCACCGGAACATCAAGCTCCGCACGGTTGCTGAGGGCATCCTGGCGAACTTGCCGGGCGGTGCGCCGGACACTCATTTCGAGCACTAGCCGCCCGCGGGGCTAGTGGTGATGCGGCGCGGCACCGTGTCTGGGAAGAACGACGCTGACACCAGTAATCGTTCAGCCTCGAGAACTGCCCCCACATCAGGCATCCTGCCAGCCTACCGGCGCGAACTTTGCCGCTCGGCACGGCTCTGAACAACGGGCCATTCGGCCGGGCCGACTGTCGCTTAACGAAAGAAGACCAGAGACGGAGTGTCTCTGGTCTTCTGCGTGGGTGGGCCCTGTGGGGATCGAACCCACGACCCACGGATTAAAAGTCCGATGCTCTACCAACTGAGCTAAAGGCCCCAGCTGACGGTCAAACGACCGATCAGCCCAGTCCATTTCTGGACGTAAAATACTTTACCCCACACACGGGGCGGCTTTGGCACGAAGACGCGCGCCGCCGTCGTACGTTCCGGATTCCGTACAGTGTCACCGGCGCCGGTAAGGTGCTGCATCCTGACTGCGAACAGCACTCGATTTCCCGCGCGGCACAGGAGTAGCGTGGGGGCATGAGCGAACACGCAAGCCCCAGTCACTACGGCGGAGCCAACCGGCATCACAAGCCCAAGCCGTTCGCCCCCATCGACTTTGAGCCGTTCGCCGGCGGTCCGGATCCTGCGCGCGTCTCCGAGGCCGCACACCTCGCCGCCCAGGCGCTGGTGCGCCACGGACGCGACAGCGACGATCCCGTCATCACCGAACGCCTGGTCAAGCTGACGGACGAGCAGGGCCTGGAAGCCATCGCGGAGATGTGGGCGGAAAGCCCGGCGCGTTCGCTGCCCGGCGCCCTCTGGCGGCTGTACGCCCTGCGCGCCGCCACCGTCCAGGACCCGGAACGGATCTCCGTATACTTCCGCGCAGGCAAGGACACCGCGCAGGTTTCCAACGTGGTGGCCGGTGCCGCTGAACCGCCGGGCGCCGAGGAAATGCGGGCCATGGCTGACGCCATACTCTCCGGAGCGTTCGACGGCGAGTTCGACGTCGCGCTGGAACGTTCCGCCGCGTTCTGCCGCGTCGTGGCGCTCGGCCAGGCGACGATCGCCGACGGTGCCGAGCACGGCAACGAGGCCCACGCGAGCAAGCTCACGCGCAACTCGCACCAGCTCGTGAAGACCGCTGAGGACCTTGAGCACGCGGCAAATGCCTGGCGCCTGGGCGAGCTCGACTGAACCACCGGCGCCGATCTGTCAATGTTGACTTGGACCAAGCAACGTAGAACACTGAAACTGGTGTCGAGCCGCGAAACCCCCGGGCTTCAACAATTAGCCGCCTAGAGCGGCCTACCGCCGAGAGGCGTATCCGGTTCGGCACCATTTTTTATGCTTGTTTACAGGCTGCAGGCACGGGCCGGTAGAATCAACGCAGCTGCTGGCCTGCGTCAAGTCACAAGTGGGCGGCCCCCGCCCCTGCACATCCCCGGAGACCGGTATCCCAACGTGAAGCTGCGCCTTTTTCCCCAGGAGCCCGCAGGGCTGACCCTGCTGTGCCAGATGGCCCAGCAACTTGTGCATGCCAGCGCCACCATGGCAGAGATCCTGGGCGTTCCCGCATCCGAGCACGCCAAGCTCGTGGACGACATGCACAACCACGAGGCCAAGTCCGCCGAACTTCACTTTGCCTTGCTCACCCACATGCGCACGAGCTTTGTGAACCCGCTCCCCCGCGAAGACATGTACGCACTGTCCCGCTACCTCAACGAGGCCCTCGAGAAACTGGATGGTGCCGCGGAACTTGTGTCCCTGTATCAGCTCGACCGCCTGCCGCGGCGGGCGGCAGACCAGCTCGAGATCATCAGCCGGCAAGCCGAACTCACCGTGGACGCCATGCGCCGGCTCAACAACCTCGACGACCTCGAGGATTACTGGATCGAGATCCTCAGGCTCGCCAAACGCGCGGAACGGACCCACCGGGTCTGGGTAGCGGACATGATCCGGGACATGAAGTGGGCGCAGTATTCCCGTAACCGCGACGTCGCCAACCAGCTGGTGGAAGTCACCAAAGACATGCGCCGCATCGCTACCCAGGTAGGCAGCATCATCGTCAAGGAATCCTGACGTGACAGCAGTGATTTTCGGCGTTGTGGTCCTGTTGACCGCAACGTTTGCCTTCCTCAACGGCTTCAGGGATGTCTCCACGTCCGTGGCGATGGCCGTCCGCACCCGGGCACTCACGCCCAGCGTGGCTGTGCTGCTGGCCGCCGTTTTCAACTTCGTTGGCGCCCTGATCAGCGCGACCGCAGTGGTTGCCATCAGCCACACCTGGATCCACCTGCCGGATGGCGCAAGCGGTCTCAGCATCCTGGTGGCAGCCTTGGCCAGTGCCTGCGCCTGGGGACTGCTCATGTGGTGGCGCGGCATCCCCGCGTCCTCCACGCACGCCCTGGTGGGCGGGCTGGCCGGGGCAGGGCTCGCCAGCCTGGCCGTGGGCGGAATGGGAGTAGGCGGCGTTGACGATTCCCTGCTCGTCCAGGTTCTCCTGCCGCTGCTGCTCTCGCCCGCCGTCGCTTACGTTGGCTCGTACCTGCTGGTTTTCCCGGTGACCTGGGCGGCGCGGTATGCCCAGCCGAACGTGGTCAACGAGCGCTTCCGCCGCAGCCAGGCCATCGCGGCCGGTGCCGTGGCGTTCGGCCACGGCCTGCAGGACGGCCAGCGTGTGGGTGCCGTACTGCTCCTGGCACTGCTCGCGGCGGGCTATTCCGACGGCGAGAGCATCCCCCTGTGGGTGGCGCTGGTTTCCGCTGTGATGATCACAGCCGGAACACTTTTTGGCGGCTGGCGGATCTCCCACACCATCGGCTACAAGATCACCAGGGTGGACCCGCTGCGGGGCTCCGTGGCCCAGACCTTCAGCGGCGCAATGCTGTTTCTCGGGGCGATCGCGCTGCATTGGCCCCTCTCCACCACCCACACCGTAACCGCGGCCGTGCTGGGGGCCGGCGAGAACCAGCACTTCTCCGTCACCAACCGGAAGCTGGTCATGCAGATCCTGGCGCTGTGGGTCCTGACCCCCGCGGCAGCCGCGGCCGGGGCCTTCGTGCTGGCCCTGGCGCTGTCGCCCTTGGCTGCTTAAGGGCGGCCTGGGCGCAGCACCCTTGGCTTAAACGCCGCATCGACTGCTCCGTAAGCGCCCTTATGAGCTGTCAAAGTGCGCTTATGGAGCAATCGATGCAAGGGGCGGCTGGGAGCCGGTGTTGGGCCCACACCGGCGAGGGCCCCGGCCTGAGCTTGCGAAGGCTGGGAGCCGGTGGGGATTATCCGAAGCGGCCGGAGACGTAGTCCTCGGTGGCCTTCACGGTGGGGTTGTTGAAGATGGTCTGAGTGTTCCCGTATTCGATCAGCTTGCCCGGCTTGCCGGTACCGGCGATGTTGAAGAACGCCGTCTTGTCCGAGACGCGTGCGGCCTGCTGCATGTTGTGGGTCACGATCACCACGGTGTACTGGTCCTTGAGCTCGTTGATGAGGTCTTCGATGGCCAGGGTGGAGATCGGGTCCAATGCGGAGCACGGCTCGTCCATGAGGATCACCTGCGGTTCCACGGCAATGGCACGGGCGATGCAGAGGCGCTGCTGCTGGCCGCCTGACAGGCCGGAACCAGGCTTCTCCAGCCGGTCCTTGACCTCGTTCCAGAGGTTGGCGCTCTTAAGGGAGCTTTCCACCAAGACGTCGGCCTCGCCTTTGGAGATCTTCTTGTTGTTCAGCTTCACTCCGGCCAGCACGTTGTCCCGGATGGACATCGTGGGGAACGGGTTGGGCCGTTGGAAGACCATGCCGATCTGCGAACGCACGGTCACCGGGTCCACGCCGGGACCGTACAGGTTGTCGCCGTCCATCAGGACTTCGCCTTCGACGCGGGCGCCGGGCAGAACTTCGTGCATGCGGTTCAGGGTGCGCAGGAACGTGGACTTGCCACAGCCTGAGGGACCGATGAAGGCCGTCACGGACTTGGCCTCGATATTGATGCTGACGTCCTCCACGGCCAGGAAATCGCCGTAGTACACGTTCAGGTCTTTGACGTCGATGCGCTTAGACATGATGTTCCTTCACTTGCTGGGGGTACGGATTGAAGTCTAGGGTTTGGCCGCGAGGACCGGAATGCCCTGCCGAAAAATTCTTCAGCGGCCGGACTTGGGGGCAAAGGTCCTGGCGATCAGCCGGGCACCAAGGTTCAGGGCCATCACCAGGATGATCAGCACCAGGGCGGCGCCCCAGGCCCGCTGCGAGGACGGGTCCGGGTTCGCCGGCGACGTGGGGTTCAGGATCTGGGTGTAGATGAACGTGGGCAGGGAGGCCATCCAGCCGCCGAACACGTTGTTGTTGATGCTGGTGGCAAAACCGGCGGTGACCAGGATGGGTGCGGTCTCGCCGATCACGCGGGCGATCGCCAGGGTGACACCGGACGCGATGCCTGAGATCGCCGTCGGGATGACCACCTTGATGATGGTGCGCCACTTGCGCACGCCCAGCGCGTACGCCGCTTCACGCAGTTCGTTGGGGACGATCTTGAGCATTTCCTCGCTGGAACGCACCACAACGGGAATCATCAGGACGGAGAGCGCGACGGCGGCGACGGCACCGGTTTTGGTGCCGGGACCAACCACCGCGAAGAAGAAGGCTGCGGCGAACAGGCCGGCGACGATGGACGGGATGCCGGTCATCACGTCCACAAAGAACGTGATGGCGCGGGCCAGCCGGCCGTCGTTGCCGTACTCCACCAGGTAAATAGCGGTCAGCAGGCCCACCGGTACGGAGATCACGGTGGCTACGAGCGTGATCTGGACGGTGCCCATCAGTGCATGGTAAATGCCGCCGATCACGGGGGCGCCCTCTTCAGCTGCCTTGTTGTCGTAGACGCCCGTGACGCCGTTCATGGAGCTGGTGAGGAATCCCGGGTTGATGATGCCGGGGACGCCGTTGACCAGCACCGTCCAGATCACGGAGATCAGCGGGAGCAGCGCGACCAGGAACGAGCCCACCACCAGGCAGGTGGCCAGCTTGTCCTTGGCTTTGCGGGAGCCTTCGACGACGGCGCTCCAGCCCACCAAACCGGCGGTGAAGAGGATGGCCGAGACGATGCCCCAGCCGAAGGCGTTAAAACCGATCAGTGCCAGGATTGCGGCGCCCACGATGAGCGCGGCTGCCAGGACGACGTACGGCGCGAAGGCGGGCAGCCGGCCCTTGGTCAGGGCTGAACGCTTGCTGCGCACCGGGGTGAGAGTGGAGGACATTTAGTTTGCTCCCGAGAATTCTTTGTGCCGGGTGATGATCCAGCGGGCGATCATGTTGACTCCCAGGGTGATCACAAAAAGGACCAGGCCGGCGGCGATCAGCGTGCTGACCTTCAGGCCGCTGGCTTCGGGGAAGTTCAGGGCAATTTCCGCAGCAATGGTCTGATTGCCTGACGTGATCAGGCTGGCGGTCAGGGCGCCGGAGGAGAGGACCAGGGCCACGGCCATGGTCTCGCCGAGCGCGCGGCCCAGGCCCAGCATAACGGCGCTGATGATGCCCGGGCGGGCGAACGGCAGGACCGACATCTTGATCATTTCCCAGCGCGTAGCTCCAAGTGCCAGGGCGGCTTCCTCGTGGAGCTTCGGCGTCTGCAGGAAGATTTCACGGCTTAGGGACGTGATGATGGGCAGGACCATCACCGAGAGCACAATGCCCGCGGTCAGAATGGTCTTGCCGGTGGCGGAGGCGGGACCCTGGAAGATGGGCAGCCAGCTCATGTTCTCGGCGAGCCAGTTGTACGCCGGAGAGATTTCCTTGGCGAGGAACGCAGCACCCCAGGCGCCATAGATAACTGACGGGATGGCGGCCAGTAGGTCAACCACATAGCCGAGGGCAGAGGCGAGGCCGCGAGGTGCGAAATGCGAGATGAACAGCGCCACCCCGATGGCGATAGGTGTGGCGATCACCAGGGCAATGACTGCGGCGATGAGGGTGCCGACGACAATCGGCCAGATGTAGGCGAAGAAGCCTTCGCCGCCCTGGATCTCGTCTGCCGGGGCTGTCAGCGCCGGAATGGCCTGGACTACAAGGAACAGGGCCACGCCGAACAGAACGGCAAGGATGAGGCAGCCGGCGGCTAGGGCGGCGCCGGAAAAGATCTTATCCCCGGCGCGGGCTGCGCCCTGGGAACTTCTCAGGGAGGTGGCGGTCATTGCAGACCCTTCGGTTGTGGTGGTGCCAAAAAGCTAGCTTACAAAAGCCAAGTTCCCCGCCCCGCCTGTCGGCGTGGCGGGGAACTTGGCTCAGGGACAGGTATTAGGACTTGACCTTGATGGACTCGATGGCCTTGACGGCCTTCTCTGCGAGAGCCGAGGAGAGCGGTGCGGACTTCGCTGAGTCAGCAGCTGCCTTCTGGCCTGCTTCGGAGACTACGTAGCTTTCGAAGGCCTTGACCAGGTCAACGGTTTCCTGCTTGTCGTAAGTGGTGCAGACAACGTGGTAGGAAACCAGGACGATCGGGTATGCACCCTTGGCGGTGGTCTTCCGGTCCAGCTTAATGGCGACGTCGGTGGCGGAGCGGCCTTCGACGGGCTTGCCGGCTTCAACAGCCTTGGCAGCGGCATCCGCGGAGATCTTGACAAAATCCTCGCCCACCTTGATGGAGGCGGTGCCCAGCTTGCCGCCCACAGCGGAGTCATCCGCGTAGGTCACGGCGCCCGGGGTGTCGGTGACGGTCTTGACGACACCGGAGGTTCCCTTGGCGTTCTCGCCCTGCAGGGCTGCAGGCCACACGCCGGAAGCCTTGTCGGTCCACACATCAGCAGCAGCCGCGGCAAGGTACTCGGTGAAGTTGGTGGTGGTGCCCGAATCGTCAGAGCGGTTCACCGGCGTGACCTTGAGGTCAGGGAGGGTGACGCCCGGGTTCAGGGCAGCGATGGAGGGATCGTTCCAGTTGGCGACCTCGCCGCGGAAGATCTTGGCCACCGCGGCGGCGTCCAGCTTCAGCTCGGTGACGCCGGGGAGGTTGAAGGCCACGGCGATCGGGGAGATGTAGACCGGGATGTTTATGGCGCCTTCGGGGCCGCACAGGGCCTTGGAGCTGGCCAGCTCTTCATCCTTGAGGTACGCGTCGGAGCCGGCGAAATGGGCCGAGCCGTCGATGATGGCCTTGCGGCCTGCGCCGGAACCGTCCGGGGAGTACTGCACAGTGGCGCCGGAGTTGGCGGCGGCGAAGCCGGCCTTCCAGGCGTCCATGGCTGCGCCGGTGGAGGATGCTCCGATGCCGGTCAGCGTGCCGGTGACCTTGGGGCCGGCAGAAGTCGGGTTGCCCGCAGGCGTGTTGCCCGTGGCGTTGTCTGAACCGCAGGCGGTAAGCGCGAGAGCGCCGGCTGCAATAACAGCGATAGCCGCGTGGCGGCCGAAGCGGAGTGCCTTCACTAGATGTACCCCTTCCAGGGTTATTCAGTAGCGGGCAGGACTGGAGAGGCCCTGCAGCGCGATGCGTACGTTTTGTACCTTCAATTGAAGGTATGGGCCGCAGGTAACGGGATGGGCGGCCGCAGGTGAACAGAAGATTAACGACGGCGACATATTGGCTTACAACTGTAGCGTCACCATTGCGCAGGTCACACTTTCGGACGTAGGTGCCCGGGCGGCAAATACACTGGAGGGCATGGCCGCAGCAGCAGGACTCTCAGCAAGCAGGCGTTTCCTGCGCGGACGCATCCGCACCGGCCTGGTCCGGAGCCGGAACTCGCTTGTCCCCGCCGTCCAGATGACCGCGTGCGCGGTAGGGGCGTACGCCTTCGCCGAGTACGTCCTGGGGCACTCCGGCCCCCTCTTTGCGGCCACATCGTCACTGATAGCCCTAGGCTTCTCGCGTGACCCGCGGCTGCGCCGGGTGATGGAGGTGGGCCTTGGCTGCACTATCGGGATCGCCGTGGGTGACCTGCTGCTGCACTGGCTGGGCAGCGGAATCTGGCAGGCCGCCGTCGTACTTCTGTTCTCCATCCTGCTGGCTCGTTTCCTGGACAGCGGCAACATTTTTACCACGCAGCTGGGGCTGCAATCCTTGCTGGTGGTGCTGCTGCCGGCGCCGGCCGGCGGGCCGTTCACGCGCAGCCTGGACGCCGTGGTGGGTGGCCTTTTCGCCCTCCTGGTGACCGTCCTGATTCCGAAGGACCCACGCCGAGAGCCCCGCAAGGATGTCCGGAAACTGCTGCACGAGCTTGCCGAGGTGCTCCGGGAATGTGCCACGGCCCTGACTGAGAGCGACTCCACGCAGGCCTGGCACGCGCTGATCCGAGGCCGGAACTGCCAGCCGCTGGTGGACGGGATGCGGCAGTCGCTGCGCGCCTCCGGCGAAGTGGCCACGCTGGCGCCAGCCTACCGCCGGCACCGTGACGAGCTGGACCGGCTTGAGAATTCCCTTGACTTCATCGACCTTGCGCTTCGGAACAGCCGCGTCTTCGCACGCCGGCTGACCAGCGCCATCAACCACGCCGCGCTTTCAGACAACGCCACCGAGAACATTGCCGACGTGCTCCAGGAAACCGCAGCCGCGATTGATGAACTGTCGCTCGGCCTGGCCGAGATGCACGACGGCGTGCGCCGTGCCCATCTGCGCACGGCCCGGCAGGACTTCAGCGAGATCGCGCTGCGGCTGCACCCCAAGCTGCTGGAGGTCGAACGGCTTGAGGGTGAGACTGTGGTGATGCTGTTCCGGCCGCTCATGGTGGACCTCCTGGAGGCCACCGGCATGGATGCGCGCGAGGCCCGGGACGTGCTGCCGGGGTTGTAGCGCCGGCGCCGGTGCTTGAGCTGGCGCCCCGCCCGCAGGGTTCCCTGACCGAGCCTGCGGGGTTAGGGCGCGGCTGGGGAGAAACCAGATGTCGGTGGCCGCCAGTAGGGTGGAACTCATGGCAACAAAGACTTCCCGGGCGTCCAAAGCGCCCGCTTACAAGTGCGCCGAATGCGGCTGGACCACGGTCAAGTGGGTGGGACGCTGCGGCGAGTGCCAGGCGTGGGGCACGGTTGAGGAAACCGGCGCCGCTGTAGCGCGTACGACGGCGGCAACCACAGTTCTGGAGCCGGCCCGCCGGATTGCCGAGGTGGATGCCACCACGGCAGCTTTCCTGCCTACCGGCGTGGACGAGCTGGACCGCGTGCTGGGCGGTGGCCTGGTCCCTGGTGCGGTCATCTTGCTGGCCGGGGAGCCTGGAGTGGGCAAGTCAACGCTGCTGCTGGACGTCGCGGCCAAGTTCGCCCGGACCGCGCAGGACGTCCTGTATGTCACGGGCGAGGAGTCCGCCGCGCAGGTGAAGCTGCGCGCCGAACGGATCGACGCCGTCGCCGATTCCCTGTACCTGTCAGCGGAAACGGACCTGGGGCAGGCACTGGGGCAGGTGGAGAAAATCGAGCCGCGGCTGCTGATCGTGGACTCGGTCCAGACCCTCAGCAGCGCGGACGTGGACGGCAGCGCCGGCGGTGTCTCGCAGGTGCGTGAGGTTGCGGCGTCCATCATCGCGGCGGCCAAGCGCCGGAACATGACCACTTTGTTGGTGGGGCACGTGACGAAGGACGGGTCCATCGCGGGGCCGCGGCTGCTCGAACACCTGGTGGATGTGGTGTGCCAGTTCGAAGGCGAGCGACATTCCCGGCTCCGGATGCTGCGCGCGGTAAAGAACCGGTACGGGCCCACGGACGACGTCGGCTGTTTTGACTTGAATGAAAACGGAATCGAAGGGCTCACGGACCCCAGCGGACTGTTCGTCAGCCGCACCAAGGAGCCGGTCTCCGGCACCTGCATCACGGTGACCATGGAAGGGCGGCGGCCGTTGCTGGCCGAGGTGCAGTCGCTGCTGGCCGAAAGCGCCAACTCGCAGCCCCGCCGGGCCACCAGTGGACTGGACAGTTCACGGGTGTCCATGCTCCTGGCGGTCCTGCAGCAGCGTGCCGGCTGCCTGCTGCACAAGGATGATTCCTACGTGGCCACGGTGGGCGGCGTGAAGCTCAGCGAACCGGCCACTGACCTCGCTGTTGCTTTGGCCGTCGCGTCCGCGAAGGCCCGCAAACCCCTGCCCATCCGGCTGATCGCGTTCGGCGAGGTGGGCCTGGCGGGCGAGGTCCGGCCGGTGCCCGGCATCAACCAACGCATCCAGGAAGCCCACCGGCTGGGGTTCACCCACGCCGTGGTCCCGGCCAGCCACAACGGACCCGGACCTGTGCCAGCAGGCTTCTCGGTCCGGGAAGTGGAGCACCTCACGGAAGCGTTGAGCCTGCTGATCGGGTAGGACCCGTTGGCCGGCCAGGGCGGTGTCAGCTCGCCGTGATCACCAGGGCAACGCTGTGTCCGCCGAAGCCAAAAGCGTTCACCAGGCCGGCGGGGGCGGAGCCGGGCGCCAGCGTGTGGGCCGTCTCCGTCACGACGTTCAGGTTCACTTCGGGGTCCAGCGCCTCGACGTTCGCCGTCCCTGGGAGCTGCCCGGTCTGCAAGGCCTGGACCACCACGACGGCAGCGAGCGCACCGGCGCCTCCCAGCAGGTGGCCGGTGTGGCCTTTGGTGGAGGTCACGGGCACGTCGGCACCGAAAATAGCGTTGATGGCTTGGGCTTCCAGCCGGTCCCCTACCGGGGTGGAGGTGGCGTGGGCGTGAACGAAGCCGATCTCCGATGCCTGCATTCCGGCCGAGGCCAGGGCCTTCTGCATGACCCGCCGCTGCATGGCCGGGTCCGCGGCCACGATGTCGTTGGCGTCGGACGTTACCGCCCCGCCGGCCACTGCGCCGAGGACGGCGGCGCCGCGGGCCCGGGCGTGGGCCTCACTCTCAAGCACCACAATGCCGGCGCCTTCCGCGAGGACAAAGCCGTCGCGGCCGCCATCGAACGGTCGCGAGGCGCGCTGAGGTTCGCCGTTGCGTGTGGAGAGTGCCCGGATCTGGGAGAAACCGGTGATCACCAGGTCGTTAACGGAAGCGTCCACGCCGCCCGCAATCACGACGTCGGCCGCTCCGGAGCGGATCATTTCGGCACCCTGGACAATTGCTTCCGCGCCGGATGCGCACGCGCTGACCGGGGTCCGGGCGCCGCCGCGGGCGCCAAGGTCAATGGAGACCCAGGCCGAGGGGCCGTTGACCATAAGCCGGGTGAGGGTGTGCGGCGAGACCCGGCGCGGGCCGCCGCTGGCGAGCGCACGGTCCTGTTCGAGGGTAGAACTGAGGCCACCGTAGGCGGAGCCGATCACCACGGCGAACCGTTCGGGGTCGACGTCGGGCGCCCCTGCCTGCTTCCAGGCTTCGCGAGCAGCCACCAGCGCCAGCTGCCCGCACCGGTCCATCCGCTTCAGCTCGCGCGTGGTGAGGTGCTCCGAAAGATCGGCTGTGACCTGTCCGGCCATGCGCACGGGCAGCTGCTCCGCCCAGTCCTCATCCAGCGCGGCGATGCCGGACTGTCCCGCCAGCAGGCCGGCCCAGGTCTCCGCCACGGAGGAGCCGAGCGGGTTGATGGTGCCGGCGCCGGTGATCAGCGCGCGGGGTTGGTCTGCAGACATTGGACGCTACTTTGCGGGGTTGTGGGTGCCGATGGGCACGAGGGTCAGATCGGGGTGGTTCTTCTCGATCCGGCGCAGGGCCCAGACGTCGTTGAACAAGGCGAGGTATTCGCCGTCGGACCTCAACAGCACCTCAGCGCCGGGCACGTTGGCCAGTGTGGGCATGGCGTCCGCCGTCGAAATCCTGGCGATGGAGTACGGCAGGCGCTCCAGCCGCATGGGGGCGCTGAAGTCATGCGCCATGCGGTCCTCCACCACTTCGAACTGCATGGGGCCGACGGCGGCAAGCACCGGCGCCTGATCGCCGCGGACGTCAGAGCGGAGCACCTGGATGACGCCCTCGTGCTCGAGCTGCTCGATGCCGCGGCGGAACTGCTTGAACTTGCTGGGGTCCTTGGACCGGGCCACCTGGAAGTGTTCAGGGGCGAACAGCGGGATGGCCGGGTACTCCACCGCGCCATCGAGGAAGAGGCTGTCGCCGACGCGCAGCGTGGAGGCGTTCACCAGGCCCACGACGTCGCCGGGGTAGGCCTCGTCGATGACCTCGCGTTCGCGGCCGAAGACCTGCTGGGCGTACTTGGTGGCGAAGGACTTTCCAGTGCGGGTCTGGGTGACCACCATGCCTCGTTCAAAAACTCCGGAGCAGACGCGGATGAAGGCGACGTGGTCTCGGTGAGCCTTGTTCATGCCGGCCTGGACCTTGAAGACAAAGCCGGAGAAGGACGATTCAACCGGGCGCGGGCTGCCCTCAACGTCCGGCCGGGGTGCGGCGTGGGGCGCGAAGTCAACCAGGGCGTCCAGCAGTTCCTTCACGCCGAAGTTCAGGGCGGCGGAGCTGAACAGGATGGGGGTGGCGGTGCCCGCATGGAAGGCATCGACGTCGAATTCGAGATTGGACTCGATGACCAGGCCGGCCTCGTCCACGGCGTCGGTCCAGTTGCTGCCCTGCGTTTCCGCGGCCTCTTCGGGCGTGAAGTACTCGGTCAGCGCGATGTTGGCGCCTGAATTGTTGCGCTGGAAGCGGGCGAAGCGGTCCTGGCGGAGGTCCCAGACGCCGCGGAAGTCACCGGAGATGCCCACGGCCCAGGTCAGCGGCATGGGCCGCAGGCCGGTGCGCTCGGTGAGCTCGTCCATCAGCGCCAGCGCGTCCAGTCCGGGCCGGTCCCACTTATTGATGACGGTGATGATGGGCAGGTTGCGCTGTTTGCAGACCTCGAACAGCTTCATGGTCTGCGTTTCCAGGCCCTTGGCGGCGTCCACGAGCATCACTGCGCAGTCGACGGCGGCCAGGACGCGGTAGGTGTCCTCGGAGAAGTCCGCGTGGCCGGGGGTGTCCAGCAGGTTGATGACGGTGTCCCGGTAGGAGAACTGCAGCGCCGCGGAGCTGATGGAGATGCCGCGGTCCTTCTCCATCTGCATCCAGTCCGAGACCGTTTCCTTGCGGTTGGCCTTGCCGCTGGAGGCGCCGGCGGTGCCGATCACCTTCGCGTGCAGTGCCAGGGCTTCGGTGAGGGTGGACTTGCCGGCGTCGGGGTGCGAAATGACAGCAAAGGTCCGACGCCGGGCCGCCTGTTTGTGAATCTCGTTGACCCGGGCGGGGCTAAGGACATCTTGGGACACGGTGCTACTTTCGCTGCGATGGGGTTACCCCAAGGCGCTCGGCAGGCCTCAAGGGGAAGCATGGCTCTGTGACAGCCAAGTTCCAAGTTTATCGCAGGGGCGGGCTTTAGGCTGAGGGCGTGAATAACACCAAGAGAGCAACGCTCATATGGTCGCTGGGGGCAGTTATTTTCTCTCTCATCGGCGTATCCACGGCGCTCGGCTCCAACGGAGTCTGGTACCTCATCGTTTCGGCCGTCGTTCTTCTTCTCGCCGGTATCGCTTTCGCCTCCAGGGAGACTCTCTCCCTCCGGGCCGCCAACGGTTCAGACGCTTAGTCAGCCTCGGGGAACGGTGCGAAACGCCTCCCCGACAGCCGCCGTCGAACGCGTTCCCGAGGCACTTCGCGGCACCCCCTAACGAGGCACTTTGGGGCTTGTCCGTGCGGTTGTTGCCGCTTCTTACCTCTATTATTGAGCTTGCGGGAAACTGAGTACTTTTGATCCTGCCGGCGGAGTGTAAAACCGGCGTACCTGCGGGCGGCAGTCTGCACCTTTGAAGGGAACACCTATGGCTCGGAGCCCCGAAGAATCGCTCAAGGCGACTCTGGGCAGAGTGGCTCCAGGCACGCCGTTGCGCGATGGGCTGGAACGCATCCTCCGGGGGCGGACCGGTGCGCTGATCGTACTGGGCTCGGACCGGACCATCGATTCCATCTGCTCCGGCGGCTTCGACATCGGCATCGACTTCTCCCCCACGAGGCTCCGCGAACTGGCCAAGATGGACGGCGCCATCATCTGCGACAAGGACGCCGGCAACATTCTCCGTGCCGCGGTCCAGCTGCTCCCGGACTCAAGCATCGAAACGCAGGAATCCGGCACCCGCCACCGCACGGCGGAGCGCGTGGCCATCCAAACCGGCGTGCCTGTCATTTCCGTCAGCCAGTCCATGCAGATCATCGCGTTGTACGTGAACGGGCTCAGGCACGTGCTGGAGGGATCCGAAAAGGTCCTGGCCCGCGCCAACCAGGCCCTCGCCACGCTGGAACGGTACCGTTCACGGCTGGACCAGGTGACCAGTTCCCTGTCCGCCCTGGAGATCGAGGCCATGGTGACCGTCCGCGACGTCGCCGTGACGCTGCAGCGCCAGGAAATGGTGCGCCGGATCTCCGAGGAAATCTCGCAGTATGTCTTGGAACTTGGCGAGGACGGCCGGCTGCTGTCCCTCCAGCTCGATGAGCTCACGGTGGGCCGCGGCCCGGGCAGCGATGTCATCATCCGCGACTACGCCGGACCGGACGCGTCCGCCGAGGACATCGAACAGGCCGTCAGCGCGCTGGTGAATCTCGGCCCCACGGAGCTGATCGACCTGGGCAAGATCTCCGGGATCGTCGGTTTTGCCGGCGGCGAGGCCAACCTCGACGCAGTGGTTCAGCCGCGCGGTTACCGGCTGCTGTCCGGCCTCAAGGCAGTCCCCAAGGCTGTTGCCGACCGCCTCGTGGACCACTTCGGCGGCCTGCAGTTCCTGATGGCGGCCACCATTGACGACCTCATGACCGTCGACGGCATCGGCGACCAGCGCGCCCGCACCGTCCGCGAAGGCCTGAGCCGGATGGCCGAAGCCAGCCTGCTGGACCGCTTCCTCTAAATTCCCCATCGATTGTCCCCACCGGTCCCCTCGCCTCGCAAGCTCGGCCAGGGAACCCTGCCGGCGTGGGCCCACCACAGCCCTTAGGGCTCAAAAGGGCCGGTGCGGAGCATTCGATGAGGGAAAAGTATCAGCTGAGCTGGAACACGGCCTTGGGGCTGGCCCTCGAGCCGAGCTTGGCCGTGAAAATGTAGTACGCCCCGCCTGCACCTGGCTTGGCTTCGACGGGGCCGCAGCCTTCCAGCGTGCGGTTACGGGCCCACGGGAAGTTCGCCGTCTCGCTGGCGCCCGGGGCGATCGTCTTCACGAGGTCTTCGCTTTTGGCCTGGCAGTCCTTGGACGAGAAGATCCTGTCCGCGCCGCTGGTCACCAGGAACTCCATCTGGGACGTCCCGATGTTCACCTCGCACGGCATGGTTCCGCCATTGGTCACCTTCAGGGTGAGCAGCGGGTTCTCATCGGGGCCGTAGGCGGCTTTGTCGGTCGAAGCGGACACCGTCACCAGGTTTTGGTTGCAGGACGGCGTGGGCGTGGGAGTGGGTTCGCTGCCCGCAGCTTCTGACGGCGAGGCGCCGGGGGCGGGGGCGGATTCGGTGGCGCCGTCAGTGGAAGATGCCGACTCGGTACCGCTGAAGGCACCGGCCACCGCAAAGCCACCGAACGTGAGCGCCACCGCCATCAGAAGGGCTGTTCCCACAAAAAGCCGACGGCGGCGGTAGACGGCTGCGCTCGCCGGCCGGATAGCGCCGGAACCGCCCCGGGAACCGGATGAGGATGCCGTCTTGCGCGGTGATGAATTGCCTTGCCTGCCCATCCTTCTAGGCTAGAGAACCCACCGGATTCTGCCCTCCCACCACGCCGGTCCCCCGGCCAACGCTAAGGTCACAGTTTGTCCGCGGGAATCCTCGCGTGGGCTCCCGGGAATCCACTACAGTGTTGGGATCGACGCTATGACCCTTTCCCCAGCCATGCCCGCGGACGGCTCGTCCGGCACAGATGAACTCCGCCCCGACCAGCTCGCCGCGCTGCACCGCAAGATCACCGGCTGGTTCGCGGAGACGGCGAGGGACCTGCCCTGGCGCGAACCCCGCTGCTCACCGTGGGGAGTCCTAGTCAGCGAGATCATGCTGCAGCAGACCCCCGTGGTGCGGGTCCTGCCTGTCTGGCGGGAATGGCTCGAGCGCTGGCCCACCCCCGCCGGGCTCGCCGGCGAGCCTGCAGGGGAAGCCGTCCGCTCCTGGGGCAGGCTCGGCTACCCCCGCCGGGCACTCCGCCTGCACGCGGCCGCCGCCGCCATCGTCCGCGACCACGGCGGCAAGGTCCCCGGCAACTACACGGAACTGCTGGCCCTGCCCGGCGTGGGCAGCTACACGGCCGCGGCCGTTGCCGCCTTTGCCTTCGGACGCCGGGAGACCGTGGTGGACACCAACATCCGGCGTGTGCACGCGCGCCTGATTTCCGGCGTCGCGCTCCCCTCACCATCGCTGAACGCTGCGGAGATGCGGCTCGCGGCGGAACTGCTGCCGGACGACGTCGGGACCGCCGTGCGCTGGAACGCTGCGGTTATGGAACTGGGGGCGCTGGTCTGCACGGCGCGTGCGCCCAAGTGCGCGGACTGCCCGGTGCGGGACGCCTGTGCGTGGCTGGCAGCTGGCGAGCCGCCGCCGTCGTACGTTCCCAAAGGACAGGCGTGGCACGGCACTGACCGGCAGGTACGGGGTGCCGTGATGGCTGTTCTGCGGCTTGCGGACGCCCCGGTGCCGGCGGAGATGTTCCGGCGGGAGCCTGCTGACCTGGGCTTCGCGGCGGACGGAATCGGCGTACCCCTGGCCGCACTGCACCAACTGAACTCCGCGCCGGAACAGCTCGAACGTGCGATTGCCGGCCTTCTCGCCGACGGGCTGGCCGAACTGCACCAGGGCGGTTACCGGCTGCCCGCCTGAGGCGTCTTTAGGGTGGCCCGCGCCTGGATGGCATACTTTCTGGTGACTCGAACCGGGGGAAATCATGAGAATCGTGCTGTACATCATCTGGGCGCTGTTTGTTGCGGGTGTCATTTTTGCGCTGGTCCGATCACTGCGGAAAACCAAGCAGCAGGAAAAACTGATCGCCAGCTGGCCAAAGGTGCAGGCGACCGTCACTGGAAGCGTCGCGGGCTGGACACATGGCGGAGGCGGCTCGACGCGGAGCAGGCGCTTCTATCCCACCTACCAGTTCGCCGACTCCAACGGGACCCTGTATGCGGGCGAATCCGAGGTCTCGTACGCCAACCAGCAGGCACCTGGATCGCTCCTGCCGGTGGCCTACAACCCGGCGAATCCCAACCAGTCGTTCCAGGTGGCGTCCGAATCAAAAATGGTGATCGGGTGCCTGATGCCGGTCTTCGCATTTTTCGCCCTGCTGCTGTTCTGGGTCGCCGGCGCCTTCCCGCTGGGCTGACCCGTGGACTTCCTGAAACTGCTGTTCATCGTGCTGCCCGGGCTTTTCCTTGCCGCGGGCCTCATCCTGATGGGGCTGTCCCTGGCCGCGTCCTTCCGCCGGAAACGTTCCATGGCGGGGTGGCAGGAGGCTTCGGCCACCGTCACGGGAAACCTGCATGGCACGGACGGACCCGCGAGCAACGGCTGGAACCGGTTTGCGCCGTCGTATGAATTCGCGGACGCCGGGGGCAAGCACTGGCTGGGGCAGTCCGATATCTACAGCCAGGACCAGGCGATCATCGGCACCCGCATCCCCGTGCTCTACAACCCGGCCAACCCCGCCGAATCCACGCTGCCGGTCTTCGTTGTTGCCAAGGGCCGGCTGGCGACGGGTCTCATTATGGTGACCTTCGGGGCAGCAGCCATAACAATGTTTGCATCACTTTCCTGGTAGCAATGCAGGCTTCCGGCTCCGGATTTACGCTGAAGTATGGGCAAGCCCGGAGTACTTCTGGCACTGATGACGACGGTGGTACTCACCTCCGGCTGCTACTACTACCCCGGCCCGGCGCCGTGCCCGATGATTGCCCAGGCCTCAGTGGTCTCGGTGACGGTGGCGCGGGAGTACGTGGCACAGGTGGGATCGTTACGCCTGAAGGCGTGCCAGGACGGCGTCTGCAAGGAAGCCGCCGTCGAGCTGTCTCCCGGAACGGCATCCATTGACCAGGGCTGCACCCCGGACGGGGTCTGCTCTGCCACGGCTTCCCCGGACGGGACCATGATCGGGATGCTGATGCTGGAGTCCCTCACCGAGGCCCCGATGGCGCTGACCGCCACGGGTATTACTCCTGGCGGATCGGCCCTGCCTGTGCGCACACTGGATTTCCGGCCCCGCGGCGCCTACCCCTACGGGGAGCAGTGCGGGAGGTTCGTTACGGCGTCGGTGATTCTGGACGCCGGCGGCTTGCGACAAGCCGCGTAACTATTGGCGGCCCTCGCTGGGCGGCTACTTGGCCCCGCCAGACCACCCCTTGACTTCCGCTCAGGACACTCCTACGGTCTGTATTATTAGCATCGGCAACGTTGGATTTACAACAGGTTTTGCCACCGGGAAGGGGTTTCGATGCCACTTTCAGATCGGGAGCGGAAACAGCTCGAGGAGCTGGAATCGGGCCTGGCGGCAGACGATCCGAGGCTCGCCGAGGAACTCTCGTCCGGCTCCGTGGGCATGAGGTTTGGGCGGCGTACCTACTTCGGTGCCATCGCATGCCTGATTGGGCTGGTGTTGCTCATTGTCGGGGTCAGCACGCAGATCATCGTGATCGGCGTGGGCGGCTTCCTCCTGATGGGAGGCGGCACATACCTGCTCGTGGACAAGCGCTCCTTCAATCTGGGCCGTAGCCGCCAGGTCAAATAGCCTGCCGATCAGGCCGGAGCCTCTTCCAACCACTCCCACATCAGTCCGCGCCCTACGGCTCGCCGAAGCCCGCCTGCACCAGGCCGCCGACGTAGTTCAAGGCACGCTCGGCGTCGGGCCCCCAAGCCTCGATGTGGAGCACGGATCCCTTGCCAGCCGCCAGGGTCATCAGGGATGTCATGGAGGCACCATCCACGCCGTTGACCGTGACTTCGGCGTTGAGGGACGCCAGACCGCCCGCGATCTTGGCGGCCGGACGGGCGTGGATGCCGGCCTCATTCACCAGTTCGAAGTCGCCGGTGAAGTCCGGCCCCGGACCGGTGACGGACCCTTCGGTGACGGTACTTGCGGCGAGCACCGGCGAAACAGCCGCCACCTCCGGCCCCAATCCGTAGACCGCTTCGGCGGCACGTTTGACGGCTTTTACATCGGCGCCCCCCTGTGCGGCCACGGCGGCAGCCACGAGGCCTTCCACCAGGGGCGCGTCCGCCAGGAGCACACCGGCCGGCTCCTCCACGAGTTCCAGAGCCGACTCCGCCGTCATCACGGCAGATCCCAGGTCTGTCAGGACCACCACTCCATCGCCGCCGACCGCCTGGTCCAGGGCAGACATGACTTTCTCCAGGCTCGTTCCGATCCGGCCGTCGGCGGTGCCCCCGGCGGCGAGGATTACGACGTCGGGCGCCATCTGGGCGGCAAGCTCCACGGCGCCGTCGGCAATTTTTTCGCTATGTGACACCACCACCAGGCGTACTGTCACGCTGCGGCCCCCACGGCGGCCCGGAGAATGAGGGCACTGGAGGCGGCGCCTGGATCGCGGTGGCCCGCGCTCCGCTCCCCCAGGTAACTGGCGCGGCCTTTGCGGGCCACCAGCGGGTCGGTGGCCACGGCGCCGGCCTCAGCCGCCTCTGCTGCAGCGACCAGCACGCCAAGGACGGTGCCCGCACCGTCCGCCGCGGCGGCCTGCGCTGCCTCAGCGGCGGGGGTCCAGGCATCAACCATGGTCTTGTCGCCGGACTCGGCCTTACCCCGGGCCACGATCCCGTCGCGGGCAGCCACGATCGCATCGGCAAGTTGAGGCGGATCAATCTCTACCACGTCGCCCAAAGCGGTGGAGGCGCGCAGGAACGCGGTTCCATACAAGGGTCCCGCGGCGCCGCCCACCTTGGACATCAGTGTCATGGCAGTCAGCTTCAGCGCCGCGCCGGGGGTCTCCGGCCGCGCTTCGGCCAGTTTCTCCAGCACGGCCTGGAAGCCGCGGTCCATGTTCTCGCCGTGGTCAGAATCCCCGATGGCACGGTCCAGTTCGATGAGCCATACCCGGTTTTCCGCCATGGCCTGGGCGCAGAGCGTCAGCCACCTGACGGCCCATGTCACGTCCAGCACCACGGTTACACGCCCCAGCGCAGGGCTGCGGTGTGCACCGGAGCGTCCCACAGCTGTGTAAGTTCATCGTCGAGCCGGAGCACTGAGATGGAGCAGCCCTGCATTTCCAGGGCGGTGATGTAGTTCCCCACCAGCGAGCGTTCGACGGCGGCCCCACGTTCTGCGATCACCTGGGCAGCGCGGCGGTAGACGATATAGAGCTCGCTCAGGGGGGTGCCGCCCATGCCGTTGACGAACAGGAGGACTTTCTCGCCGCCGGTGATGCCCAGGTCGCTGAGGACCGGGTCCAGCAGGCGGTCGGTGATGCCGTCCGCGTTCTCCATCGGGATTTTGTGCCGGCCGGGCTCGCCGTGGATGCCGATGCCGATCTCGATTTCATCATCCGCCAGATCGAAACTGGGCGTTCCCGCATGCGGTACCGTGCACGCGGACAGCGCGACCCCCATGGTGCGGACGTTGCTGTTGACGCGGTCACCGATCGCGGCCACGGCATCGAGGTTGTCACCCCGTTCAGCCGCGGCGCCGGCCATTTTCTCCACCAGAACAGTGCCACCCACTCCACGGCGGCCTGCGGTGTACAGGGAGTCCTCCACCGCGACGTCATCATTCACCAGGACCGTTCGGATGTCCACGCCTTCGGCCTGCGCCAGTTCCGCTGCGGTCTCAAAGTTCAGGACGTCGCCGGTGTAGTTCTTAACGATATGGACGACGCCGGCGCCCGAGTTAACGGCGAGCGTCGCCGGAAGGATCTGGTCCGGTGTCGGCGAGGTGAACACCGCCCCCGGCACCGCGGCGTCGAGCATTCCCAGTCCGACAAAACCGGCGTGGAGCGGCTCGTGGCCGCTGCCCCCGCCGGAAACGAGTCCGACCTTCCCTGCCACTGGCGCGTCTTTGCGCGTGACGTACTTCGGATCGGCAGTGACGGTCACGAGTCCCGCGTGGGCCAGACCGAATCCCTCGACGGATTCGTCAACCACGGAGCGGGGATCATTGATGAGCTTTTTCATGGCGGAACTCCTGGGGTGTAGGTGCTTCCTGGAGGATGCACTTTGACCCTACTACCGCCGCATGAAGTCCGGTAGCCTGCGACGATTCGGGTGGGAGCGGT
Organism: Pseudarthrobacter adonitolis; assembly: GCF_055412845.1. Taxonomy (NCBI): domain Bacteria; kingdom Bacillati; phylum Actinomycetota; class Actinomycetes; order Micrococcales; family Micrococcaceae; genus Pseudarthrobacter; species Pseudarthrobacter adonitolis. The sequence continues at coordinate 104,073 of NZ_JBVAYW010000006.1, forward strand.
AAGGGACAGCCCCCAATGACTGCCCCTTACGGCAGGCCCCACACTGCAACCCTGTCAGTTTATCCATCAACTCGACATAAAGCTATTTATGTCACAGGGTGACTTCTGGCCGCGGCTGCCTGGGCAGGATGATTAGGGGTGTCTAGAGGGTCTTGATCATGCGGGTATTACCGAGGGTGTTGGGCTTTACCCGCGCCAGGTCCAGGAACTCGGCAACCCCTTCGTCATGGGAGCGCAGCAGCTCGGAGTAGACCACCGGGTCCACCGCCGTCTGGTCGGCCATGACCTCGAAGCCATGGCGCTTGAAAAAATCCACCTCGAACGTGAGGCAGAAGACCCGCGCCACGCCCAGTTCACGGGCCTCTTCCAGCAGGCTTTCCACGAGAACGTGCCCTACCCCCTTGCCGCGCCACGCGTCCGATGCGGCCAGCGTGCGGACTTCAGCGAGGTCCTCCCACATAACGTGCAGGGCGCCGCAGCCGATGACTTCGCCGGCGTCGGCTTCTGCGATCCGGAACTCCTGGAGGCTCTCGTAATAGGCAACCGTTTCTTTCGCCATCAGGATCCGCTGCTCAGCCAACGGCGCCACAAGGCCTTTGATGGCGGCCACGTCACTGGTACGTGCAGAACGGATATGGAAAGAGTCTGAGTCGGTCACACCATAATCCTACGGTGGCGGCCGGCTGGCTTGGGGCGCTCCCGTACCGGCGCCATTTGCCGCTTGCTGCTCGCCAAAGCAGCAAAGGCCCCGCCTGCTCCTGAAGGGAGCCGACGGGGCCTTTGGCTAGCGCAACGAGCTTAGGCGCTCGGAGCGATCTCCGGGATGCGCGGCTTCGTGTTGCCCGCGAACGTGAACTTGGCTTCGTCTCCGTCGCCGTCCACATCCACTACAACGATGTCGCCGGCGTGGATCTCGCCGAAGAGGATCTTCTCTGAGAGCTGGTCCTCGATTTCGCGCTGGATGGTGCGGCGCAGCGGCCGGGCACCCATGGCGGGATCGTAGCCGCGGGTAGCCAGGAGCACCTTGGCCGCGGTGGTGAGCTCGATGCCCATGTCCTTGTCCTTGAGGCGCTTCTCCAGCCGGCCAACGAACATGTCCACGATCTCGATGATCTCGTCCTGGGTCAGCTGCGGGAAGACCACAACGTCGTCAACACGGTTCAGGAACTCGGGGCGGAAGTGCTGCTTGAGCTCCTCAGTCACACGGGCCCGCATCCGGTTGTAGCCGGTCTGCGTGTCCGTGCCGGACTGGAAGCCGGTGGCAACACTCTTGGAGATGTCCCGGGTGCCGAGGTTGGTGGTCATGATGATCACGGTGTTTTTGAAGTCCACCACGCGGCCCTGGGAGTCGGTCAGGCGGCCGTCTTCCAGGATCTGCAGGAGGGAGTTGAAGAGGTCAGCGTGGGCCTTCTCGACTTCATCGAACAGGACCACGGAGAACGGGCGGCGGCGGACCTTTTCGGTGAGCTGCCCGCCTTCCTCGTAGCCGACGTAGCCCGGAGGTGCACCGAAGAGCCGTGAGACCGTGTGCTTTTCGGAGTACTCGGACATGTCCAGCGTGATGAGGGCGTCCTCGTCACCGAACAGGAACTCGGCCAGGGCCTTGGCGAGTTCGGTCTTGCCGACGCCGGTGGGGCCGGCGAAGATGAAGGAGCCGCCGGGACGCTTGGGGTCCTTCAGGCCTGCACGGGTGCGGCGGATAGCCTGCGACAGGGACCTGATGGCCTCGTTCTGGCCCACCACGCGCTTGTGCAGTTCGTCTTCCATCTTCAGTAGCCGCGAGGACTCTTCCTCGGTCAGCTTGAACACCGGGATGCCAGTGGAGTTGGCCAATACCTCGGCGATGAGATCCTCATCCACCTCGGAAATGTCATCCATGCCGCCGGACTTCCAGTGGCGTTCCTTCTCGGACCGCTCAGTGATGAGCTTCTGCTCCTTGTCGCGGAGCGAAGCGGCGCCTTCGAAGTCCTGGGCGTCGATGGCGGATTCCTTCTCCATCTTGAGCTTGGCGATCCGCTCATCCATGGCCTTCAGCTCCGGCGGGGCGGTCATCCGGCGGATGCGCAGCCGGGCACCGGCCTCGTCGATCAGGTCGATGGCCTTGTCCGGCAGGAAGCGGTCCGAGATGTAGCGTTCGGAAAGGTTCGCCGCCGAGGCGAGAGCGCCGTCGGTGATGGTGACGCGGTGGTGTGCCTCGTAGCGGTCACGCAGGCCCTTGAGGATCTCGATCGCATGCGCGACGGAGGGCTCCTTGACCTGGATCGGCTGGAAGCGGCGCTCGAGCGCGGCATCCTTCTCGATGTGCTTGCGGTACTCATCCAGGGTGGTGGCACCGATGGTCTGCAGTTCGCCGCGGGCCAGCATGGGCTTCAGGATGGACGCAGCATCGATGGCGCCTTCAGCAGCGCCGGCACCCACAAGCGTGTGGATCTCGTCGATGAAGAGGATGATGTCGCCGCGGGTGCGGATTTCCTTGAGGACCTTCTTCAGGCGCTCTTCGAAGTCACCGCGGTACCGGGAGCCGGCCACCAATGAACCGAGGTCCAGGGTGTACAGCTGCTTGTCCTTAATGGTTTCCGGGACGTCGCCGCGGACAATCGCCTGGGCGAGGCCTTCGACGACGGCGGTCTTACCGACGCCGGGCTCACCGATCAGGACAGGGTTGTTCTTGGTGCGGCGCGAAAGGACCTGCATCACGCGTTCCATTTCGGATTCGCGTCCGATCACCGGGTCCAGCTTGTTCTCGCGCGCAGCCTGGGTGAGGTTTCGGCCGAACTGGTCCAGAACCACGGAGCCGGCGGGAGTGCCTTCGGGCTGGCCGGGGCCGACGCCGGCGCCGGTGGTTTCCTTGCCCTGGTAGCCGGAGAGGAGCTGGATGACCTGCTGGCGGACCCGGTTGAGGTCTGCGCCCAGCTTGACCAGCACCTGGGCGGCAACGCCTTCACCCTCACGGATGAGGCCCAGCAGGATGTGCTCCGTGCCGATGTAGTTGTGGCCCAGCTGCAGGGCTTCGCGCAGCGAGAGTTCCAGCACTTTCTTTGCGCGTGGGGTGAAGGGGATGTGGCCGGACGGGGCCTGCTGGCCCTGGCCGATGATCTCCTGTACCTGCTCGCGCACGCCGTCGAGCGAAATGCTCAAGGACTCAAGTGCTTTGGCGGCAACGCCCTCACCTTCATGGATCAGACCCAAGAGGATGTGTTCGGTACCAATGTAATTGTGGTTCAGCATGCGTGCCTCTTCTTGGGCAAGCACAACTACGCGACGGGCACGGTCCGTAAATCGCTCAAACATTTCGCCACACTCCTAGCTACGACGTACTTTGATGCTACGTGGCAGACCCTCTCTTGGGGAGCGTGTTCGCCACAGGGGAAACATGACGTGTTCAACCTCCCGTCACCCTGCCCCGCTTAGATCAATGCAAGGACCTCAAGCAAGGAGAACGTCATGGAAGTCATCACCCTGCTCATGACCGCCGCGACCGTAGCCCTCGCCGGGATCGGAGGGCTCTACTACTCCTTTGCCTGTTCGGTGATGCCGGGGCTGCGTGCCACCGATGACGCGACATTTGTCAGTGCCATGTCCCACATCAACGCCGCAATCCAGAATCCGGTGTTCGCGCTGAGCTTCGGCGGCGCCTTCCTGTCCCTTGCCGGCACGGTGGCCTATTCGTGGGCGAACGGCCGGGACAGCGCACTGCCTGCCTCTGTCGCCCTGGCCTGCTATACGGCCACACTGGTCATCACTTTCGGAGTGAACATCCCCTTGAATAATGGCCTCGGCCGGGCGGCCGCGTCCGGAGACGCTGCGGCAACCAGGGCATCGTTCGAACGCCGGTGGACGCGGTGGAACATCCACCGCACGTGGCTGTCCCTGGCCGCGCTGGTAGCGCTCAGCGCCGCCTGGGCCGCCTTGGGTCAGCCGTGAGGCTTGCCCTATCCGGGGCGGCCTATTTCCGGAAGTCGAACAGCGCCGTCTGCGTTGTCCCGTCGTTCAATCAGAGTGAATTGCCGGCACGTTCCTGCCCAGGCTTTGTGGGGTTTCCACATGTACGTGTCGGTATCGGAGCCGGCTGCGTAGCTCAGTGAACTGCTTCCCGCGGCGACGGTCTGTTCGATGTCGTCCAGTGCCGTGCCGCCCGGGCAAGCAATAGCAGACGACGACGGCGCTCCCGCCGCCAAAATGTCCTGCCCCCTATTCCCTTCGAGTCCGAACTTGAGAGGCACTGCGGCGCCTGCCTTCAAGGAGTTCAGGACGCCGCCGTTATCCACCGGCTGCAGGAATCCACGGAATGGCCACTTCGGCTGGCCGACGGCGAAGGGTGAGAAGTACGTGGTCCGTCCGCACACCTTCCCGGGGCTGCTGGTCGTGGTGATGCCCACCCATGCCGGGGCCACGTAGTGGTAGAGGTGCTGCCGGGCCGACTGCTCCGCTGTCATGCCGGCCGTGTCGAAGGTGATGCAGACTTCCGCTCCGAGGTTCTCATCGAAACCCGCCGTGGTTGCAATGTCGTAGTACAGCAGCGGGTCCGTGAGCGAGGAGAATCCGCCGTCGGGGTAGGCATCTCCGGAGTCGAGCCGGGTAACAGTGGCGGCGCCCCCTGTCCCGACCCATGGGAACGTCAAGGTGACATCGGCCCTTCCGGCGGTGTCCACGGGCGCCACTGCGACGTTCGGTCCAGCGATGATTAGGCTCGGATCCACCGGCCCCACGGCATTGCTCTCCATTGCCGCGTAGGGGCAGCCGACGCCGGCGATGTCCAGGTGCGCGGTCACGGACTTCCCACCGGCGTCCAGCGGCACCACAAACGTGGGGCCGAAGGCGCTGACTTCAACTATGTATGGGTCCGCGTGGGCCGGAGCACCGAGCGGTGCCGCCATTAACAAGAGGACTGCCGCCAGGACTGCCGTAAATCGCTGAGACCCGCTAATTCCAGACATTCCCGTCTCCCGACACTCAGAGATTCGAGCGGGCTAATTCGAGCGGGCGTCCCAGACCGAAGGCTCAAACCGAATCACCGGCTCATCGCAGGGAAATTGCACGACGATTAGCCCAACGACACGCCCGGAGCCCCTTAGTCAGGAAGGGTTTTGCGCATACGCAAGTCCGTCTTTGCGCATTCACAATTGGCAGCAAAAAACCCTGCCCCCACCCGAAGGTGAAGACAGGGCCTAATACGCAGACGGAGAGGCGTGGGTCAGGAATTTGCCTTTTGGTAGGCTGCCTGGATTTCCGCCTGAATTCGGCCGCGGCTGTTAACCGTGTAGCCGTTATCCCGTGCCCATTGGCGGATCTGAGCGGAGTCGTTGGCGCGGGCGCCTGCAACCGCTTTGGTTCGGGTGGCTCTGCCGGCCGAGGTCTTGCGCCCGGCGGCAACGAAGCGCTCCAAGGCAGAACGGAACTCGGCCGCATTGGCCGAGGACAGATCGATTTCGTAGCTGACCCCATCGAGGCCAAAACGGACGTTCTCGTCCGCAGATCCCCCATCCAGATCATCGACGAGGATGATGTTTACTTTCTGTGCCATTAAATATGTCTTCCTCTTGGAAAGGTTCGGTTGTCAGAAAATGAGGATGCTCCTGCAAAAAGTATGAGCCCTTTTATGGCAACGCGTCAAAGCGTCGAATCGTTCCTGTGGAAATCCACAGGAACCCGCAGAAAGTTCTTTCGATCTATTTGTCCGATTCCGGGTTCTGTCCGTTCAGTGGCTCGGCGGACCGCGCTTCCGCCTCGGCCTGGGCCTGGGCTTCGGCCTTACGCTCGGACTTATCGGCATTGAAGATGGATTTCATGGCGAACCAAAAAAGCAGGCCAACTACCAGTGAGGGTAAGAGTACGGCTACATATTCCATTGTCAGTGGCCTTCGGGCTTCAGAAGTGGGAAAAGGATCGTCTCGCGGATGCCGGCGCCGGTGAACAACATCACCAGCCGGTCAATACCCAGGCCGATGCCACCCATGGGCGGTGCGCCGTATTCGAGGGCCCGCAGGAAGTCCTCGTCCAACTGCATGGCCTCGTCATCGCCCGCGGCCGCGTGCCGGGACTGCTCGGTCAGCCGCTCGCGCTGGATGACGGGGTCAATCAGCTCGGAGAAGGCCGTGCCGCGTTCCATGCCCCCGATGATGAGGTCCCAGGCCTCGATCAGCCGGCCATCCTCCCGGTGCGGGCGGGCCAATGGCTGGGCAGACGGCGGGTAGTCGTACACAAAGGTGGGGTTCAACAGCGTGGGTTCCACAATTTCACCGAACAGCTCCACTGCCACTTTCTCGGCGTCCCACTTCGGGTCCACCTTAACCTCGTGCTTTTGTGCGATTTCGCGCAACACCTCCAGCGACGTGTCAGGCGTGACTTCCTGGCCAACGGCGTCGGACAGTCCCGGGTAGACGGAAACCCAGGCCCAGTCGCCATCGAGGTTGATCTCCCCGGCTTCGGTCTGGAGGGTGCGGCCGACACCCACGGCGTCAGCGGCGTCCAGGATGATCTCCTTGATGCGCTCGGCCATGACGAACTGGTCCGCCCAGGCTTCGTAGCACTCAAGGGTGGTGAATTCGGGGCTGTGGGTGGAGTCCACGCCCTCGTTGCGGAAAACGCGGCCCATGTCGTAGACGCGGTCGATCCCGCCCACCACGGCACGCTTGAGGTAGAGCTCCGTGGCAATGCGAAGGGTCATTTTCTGGTCGAACGCGTTCATGTGCGTCTCGAACGGGCGGGCCAGGGCGCCGCCGTGGACCAGCTGCAGGATCGGAGTTTCCACCTCTACATAGCTGTGGCGGTGCAGGCTCTCGCGGACGGAGCGGGTAATCGCGGCGCGGGTGTAGACCATTTCCCGGGCTTCGTCGCGCACCATCAGGTCCACGTAGCGCTGGCGGACACGCGTTTCCTCGTTCAGTTCCGCGTGCAGCACCGGCAGTGGGCGGAGGGCCTTGGAAGCCATGGACCAAGACTCTGCCATGACGGACAGCTCGCCGCGGCGGGAGGAAATCACTTCGCCCTTAATGAACACGTGGTCGCCGAGGTCCGCCAGAGCCTTCCAGTCCGCGAGCGCTTCCTCGCCCACGTTGGCAAGGCTGATCATCGCCTGGAGCCGGGTGCCCTTGCCGTCAATGCCGCCTTCCTGCAGCGTGGCGAAGCAGAGCTTGCCGGTGTTGCGCACAAAAACCACGCGGCCGGTGACGCCCACAACGTCGCCGGTGGTGTCGTCAGCCTCAAGGTGCGCGTACTTTTCGCGGATCTCCGTGAGGGAATGCGTGCGTTCCACTCCCACCGGATATGCCTCGGTACCGCGTTCGATCAGCTTGGCGCGCTTGTCCATGCGGATGCGCATCTGTTCGCTGGCGTCGAGCGGCTCTGGGGCATTTTTGGGGGTGGGGGTGTTTTGGGAAGTCACAATCCCCAAGTTTACCGGGAGTTCGCGCCACCGGCTCCCGGCGGACGCCCAGGCATAGACTCGGGCTGTGGAGACGTGGAAAGTTGAAGCGGAGGACGGCGGGCGCCTGGACGTGCACTCGTTCCGCATCCCCGCGGGACTGGACCCGACGACGGCGGGACCTCCCGGCGTCGTACTCATTCACGGCACTTTGGTCACCGATGCCCTCTACCGGCCTTTTGCCCGGAAGCTCAGCGTCCTGCTGGGCCGGCCGGTGCACTGCTACAACCGGCGCGGCCGAGCGGGGTCAGCCCCGCAGCCCGCGGACTACTCGGTAACGACTGAGGTCAACGACCTTGCCGCCGTCATGCGCGCGACCGGCTCCACGGACGTGGTGGCCCACAGCTACGGCGGCTTCGTGGCGCTGCATGCGGCCCGGACCCTGCCCGTGGGCCGGCTGGTCACCTATGACGCAGCGGTGTCGCTGTCCGGAAACCTGAGCCACCGCTGGCGGCCGGAGCTTGAGGATGCCGTCACCGGGGGCCAGCTCAACCACGCCTGGGCGCACCTGGTCCAGGGCCTGTCCACGGCCGGCCCGCTGTCCTACCTGCCGCTCGGCGCGCTGCGGATGCTGAGCATCCTCTCCGCCAGGACCAACCTGGGCGCGGAGATGCGCCAGCTGCTGCCCACGGCCGTCACCGAAATGCGTGCCGTCCTCGACGCCGACGCCGAACTGGACAATTTCACCGCACTCACCACCCCCATCCTGATGCTCAGCGGCAGCTGGAGTCCGGCGTACTTTGCCGAGACAGGCCGCCAACTGGCGGCCGCCGTGCCATCCATCGACTTCCAGTTGGTTCCCGGTCAGCTGCATGAAGGTCCCATCCGTCCCGGCAAAGGACTGGCCGTGCGGATTGCCCGGTTCATCAACGGCAGCGACGGCCAGGTCCGGAAGCTGGGGCGGCGCCGGTAGGGCGCCTTACCGGTAGGGCGCTTCGCCGCGAGCCTAGGATGGGGAGCGTGAAAGAACAGGAAGTCCCCACCCACGACGGCGGCAGGCTGGCCTTGTACAGCTACGGAACCGAGGATGCGCCGGGAGAGCGCCGCGTGGTGGTCATCGGCGGGGCATTCCTCACCGCCCTGATCTACCGGCCGTTCTCGATGGCGTTGGCCGACGGATTGGGCGATGGGTGGGCAGTGGACGTCTATGACCGGCGCGGGAGGGGTAATTCCACCGAGCAGCCAGCCGACTATTCCATGGCCACTGAGATCGCCGATGTCCGCACGGTCATAGATGCTACGGGCGCCCGTAACGTCCTGGGACACAGCTTGGGCGGGTCCGTGGCGCTGAACGCCGTCCAGGAGTTCGCGGGCACCTCCTACGAACCGGACAAGCTGGCGGTCTACGATGCCGCGGTCAACATCGACGGCAGCATCGACATGTCGTGGCTGGACGATTTCGAAGCAGCAGTCAGTGCGGGCAAGGTGGGGCATGCCATGGCCAAGATGAAAAAGGGCATGCAGCCGGGCACTGCGCTGTCAAAGGTCCCAGAGCCGGTGCTTGCAGGGCTGATGGCTGTGGTGTCGCGCACCAAAGTGAACAGGATGTTCAAGGAGCTGATGCCCACCGGCGTCGGTGAACTGCGAGCCGCGTACGACGAAGCCGAACATGTCAGGAACTTCGCCGTCCTGTCCGCCAACACGCACTTTATGGTGGGCGGCAAGAGCCCGAGCTACTACAAGGTCACGGCCCAGCGCCTTCATGCTGCCGTCCCGGGGAGCACGTTCGAGCTCTCCCCCAAGGGCTTCCACGGCTCCATCCCGGCCGCTGTGAAGGAACTTGTCACCGACATCGCGGAATACTTCAAAGGCTAAGGCATTCGGCAGGTTGCTCGGCTAGGCTCGGATCATGACGAGCGAGAACATCAAGACCCCCGACGGCGGCACGCTGGAGCTGTTCTCCATGGGTGCCGAACTGGCGTCCGCCGGCTCCGGCGTGGTTGTGGTGCCGGCCTCCATGGTGACCGCGGCCGACTACACAAAGTTCGCCCAAAAACTCAGCGCCGCGTTGGGCCGCCCCGTCCACACGTTCAACCGCCGCGGGCGGGGTTCATCGTCGCCGCAGGCCGAGGATTACACCCTGGACGCGGACATCCGGGACCTGGACGCCGTTATGAAACACACGTCCAGCACCGATGTCTTTGGCCACAGCTTCGGCGGCGCGGTGGCCCTGCACGCTGCCCGGACCCTTCCGGTGGAGCGGCTGGCTGTGTACGACCCCGCCGTGTCCGTGAACCACAGCGTAAAGGCCGACTGGACTGCTGAATACGAACGCGCCACGGCCGCCGGGGACGACGACCGCGCCCTGGCCGTGCTCACCAAGGGCCTGGAGACCGGCGCCTTCTCACGGATGCCGCTGTCCATGCTCACCATCGCCAACAAGCTCACCGCCGGCACCCATGTGGGCAAGCAGATGCGCGAACTGATGCGCACCGGCGTCCGGGAAATCAAGGCGATCATCGCCGCGGACATGCCGGCCGAGCCGTTCCTGGAACTGCCCCTGGAAACACTGATCATTGTGGGAGAGAAGAGCCCCGCGTACTTCGGTGTTGCCTGCGGCCAGATCCACGATGTCCTGTCCGGCTCCAGCTACACCATCCTGCAGGGGGCCGGCCACGACGGCGTCCTCCGCGCACCGGACAAGCTCATCACCGAGCTGAGCGATTTCTTCGCCGGCTAGCGCAACGGCGGTTCCCGGTGGTTGAGCTTGTCGAAACCTGACCTCGATCCCCAACTACCCGCCCCTTGAAGCGCGAACTGGTGGCGGCGGAGGTGTCCGCTAGTGGGCTCCGTGGCCGGGGGCGGCGCCTTCTGTTTTGCGCATCATCGCGGAAAGTACGACGGCGGCGAGGGCTATGACCGTTGCCGTCAGGAAGGCGGCGCTCATGCCGGCGACCAGGCCGGACGCGGCCGAGACCACGGCGAAGATGGACACCAGCAGCGCCGTGCCGGCGGCACCGGCCACCTGCTGGGCGGTGCTCATGATCGCCGAGCCGTGCGAGTAGAGATGCGGCGGCAGCGGGTTCAGACCGGTGGTAAATGCCGGCGTGAACAGCAGCGCCAGGCCGAAACTGAGCCCCACGTGGAGGGTGACGATCCACCAGACCGGAGTGCCGGCGTCGAGCATTGAGAACTGCCACAATGCCAGCACCATGAGCACGGAGCCCGTGACGGTGAGCGGCAACGGCCCCACCTTGTCGAACAGGCGGCCGATGAACGGGCCCAGCAGGCCCATCGCCAGACCACCGGGCAGCAGTGCGAGCCCGGTCTCCAGCGAACCCAGGCCGCGGATTTCCTGCAGGTAAAGCGGCAGCAGGATCACGCCGCCGAAGAGCGCCATCATGGCCACCACCATCAGCAGCACGGAGACGGTGAACATCCTGAAGTGGAAAGCGCGGAGGTCCAGCAGCGGGGCTTCAGCCTTCTGCAGTCGGAGCTGACGAAGCACAAAGACCGTCAGGCTGGCCACGCCGATGACCAGCGCGGCGATGGCCCCGGCGCTCGGACCGCTTTGGCCGCTTTGTCCCCCGCCGATTTGGCTGAGGCCGTACACGAGGCCGCCGAAGGCAGGAACTGTAAGAAGTACGGAGAGGAAGTCGAGCTTGGTCTTCTCGGTTTCTCCCACGTTCGTCAGGTACTTGGTGCCGATAGCCAGGGCGGCCAGTGCGACCGGCAGGACAAAGACGAACATAAAGCGCCAGGTGAAGTGCTCCAGGATCAGCCCGGAGACAGTCGGCCCCATGGCCGGCGCCACGGAGATGGCGATACTGACGTTGCCCATGACGGCGCCGCGCTTGGCCAGCGGCACAAGGGTGAGGATGGTGGTCATCAGCAACGGAAGCATAATGGCTGTGCCGCCGGCCTGGATGATGCGGGCCAGGAGCAGGATCTCAAAACCGGGCGCCGCTGCCGCCAGGGCGGTGCCGCCGGCGAACAGTCCCATGGCCAGCATAAAGACGGCTCGCGTGGACAGGCTTTGGAGGATGAACCCGGTGGTGGGAATGACCACGGCCATGGTGAGCATAAACCCGGTGGACAGCCACTGCACGGTGGGCGCGTCCACGCCGAGGTCAACCATCAGCCGCTGCAGGGCAACGTTCATGATGGTCTCGTTAAGGATCACCACAAATGTTGCCACGAGCAGCGTGGTGATGATGGTCACCGATTCCCGAGACATCTTCTCCGGCGCGGAGGACTTCGCCGGCGCCGCGTTCCCGGAGGGACCGGACGGGCCGGAGGCGTTCGAAGAGACTTCTGTAGACATGTGCGTTCCCTCAGGGAGTAAGAATGAAGTAAAGCGCGAGCATCGTCGCTGCAGATGCAAACACTCTACCGTCTGGAGTAATTCCGGAGCGCGGATTTATTCTTCGGCACGGGCATTGTGGCCCCCGGCGTAGGCTGTGTGGAGTGAACCCCCAGAGGGTTTTTCGTGGTGCTGAAGTGACCGTTCGCGCCGGGATCAGCTGCGGTGGTGCGCGATCAGCCAGCCGGCCATCTGCTGGGCCCGCTTCGCCGCCATGGCGTCCCCCTCGGTGGCTGAGACGATTGACCCCTTCATGAGGATGTGCCAGGACCGGGCGAAATCCTCCGGGCGGTCCAACCCAGCCTGCTCCGCTAGGGCCTGCACATGGCCCCTGATTCTGGCCAGGTAATCGATGCTGGCCTGGCCCAGCGGATGTGCGGGTCCCATTTCAAGCAGGATGTTGATAAAGGAGCAGGCTTCGAAGTCGTCGCGCAGGAACCAGTCGCCGAAGACGTCGAAGATGGCCAGCAGTTGTTCAGTGGGGGTGGTGCCGCGCAATTTGGCCTGGCCAACGATGGAATCAACTGTCCACAACTGGTCCCGCTGCTCCAGGAACGCCAGGACCAGCGCGTTCTTGGACGGGAAGTGGCGGTAAAACGTTGCCTTGGCCACGCCGGAGCGCTCGATCAGTTCGTTGACACCAACGTCCCGCACACCGCGGCGGGAAAACAGTTCGTAAGCCACCGCCAGGATTCGGCCCCGGGAATCGGCCGGGACAACTGCCTCGGCGGGCAAATCCGCGGGAACCGGCGTGAGTTCTGCCGTGTGGTCTGTATCGAAAATCATTGTAGGAATACTTTACCCCGAGGGGCAGACAGACCAGTCTTACTCGCGGTAGTGTTTTCCGGACGCAGTGCGTTGACTCCGATGGAATCCCCTCCAGGGTCCTGTCGGCTTGGTGCAAGGAGGCCCCAATGTCAGCAGAGCGAAGGTTCGAATTTGTCCCGTGTGATGATACTGACCCGTGGATTGAGAGCACCACAGCGTCCGCCGAGGTCAGGTACTTCGCCCGGGAGTCCCTCAGATGGCAGGCACAGGAAATCATCGACGAAGTGCTCCGCGGAACCGCCCCCGGCGAGGAGTTGGCGAGGGCAAGGATGCGCCGCTGCGTGGCCCAGAACCCGGGCAGGCCCGAACGTGCGCTTCTGCGGCAGCTGATGCTCAACCGCGACCCCTACGGCGAACCAACACAGTAGAGCAACTCCTTCCTCCGCCCGCAAGGCGCACCTTACCCCGCCTTACAACGTGAGACTGCTGTCCACAATGCGCCCGGCGGTCATATGGATGCTCTGGCTGTTGGCGCGTGCATGGCTGGGCAGCATGTTGAACGCTGCGTTCATGTCCACGCCGTCGGTGTGGGAAATGACGCCCTTGGCCTGCTCGATCAGCACCCGGGTGTTCAATGCCAACTGCTGCTGCTCATTTACCAGTGCCGCCTCCCTGATGGTGCGTTCCTGCATGAGGGAGATGGTGGCGACGTCGGGCAAGGGCCAAAGTCAGCAAAGCCCGCGCCATGAAAGACGAACAGTGATTAGGAGCTCTAGGGCGCCCGGAACCGGACGCTACATATCAGCTGCTCAGCGGCACGTTATCGATCAGCCGGACCGGCCCCACCTTGGCCGCGATGAGGGCCAGGCCCTCGCCGCGGAACGGGACTTTCCGGCAGTTTTCGGCCAGCGGCTCAAGGGTGCGGGGATCCACCACGTCGAAGTAATCCAGTCCCACCAATGGCTGGGATTCCACCAGGGCCCGGGCCGATTCCAGATCAAGCGGCTGGTGGGCGTTCGCCCGCTCCGCCAGGAGCCGCAGCGCCCGTGACAACACCAGGGCGGCCTCCCGTTCCTCCGCGGACAGGAACCTGTTGCGGCTGGACAGGGCCAGCCCGTCCTCAGACCGGACCGTGGGAACGGCAACAATTTCGACGGGGAAGTTCAGGTCCGCCACCATCCGGCGCACCAGCGCCAGCTGCTGGGCGTCCTTTTGCCCGAAATACGCCCGGTAAGCCGGCAGTCCCCCACCGCCGGAGGCAAAAGCACCGGCCGGCGGAAGCCCGGCGCCCGGGATCCCGTAGTGCAGCAGCTTGGCAACCACTGTGAGGGCGCCGTCGAAATGGCCTGGCCGTGAAGCGCCTTCCCATTTCTCTCCCAAGGCGCCTGCGGTCACTCGCACCAGCGGTTCGCCGCCGGGATAGACCTCTTCCACCGGCGGCGCAAAGACCAGGTCCACGCCCTGTGCTTCCAGCAGGGCAAGATCGGCTTCGAGCGTGCGCGGGTACCGGTCCAGATCCACCGCATCACCGAACTGCAGCGGGTTCACGAAGATGGACGCCACCACTACGTCGTTCTGTTCGACGGCGGTTCGCGCCAGCCGGGCGTGCCCTTCGTGCAGCGCGCCCATGGTGGGCACCAGGCCCTGGGACCTGCCCATCTTCTGCGCGAGCAGCCGGGCACTCGCTTCACGGAGCTCTGCGGCAGTTGTCACCAGTAGCGTGGCCATGTCAGCTTTCCTCTTCCAGGGCCGCGCGGAGGGCCCCCACTTGATCCGCTTTGAGCAGCCCCCGGCTGCTTGCCCGCTGTGCCGTGGCGCGAGCCATGGCGAGGTAAGCCTCCAGCACATCGCCGTGCGCACCGGCGTCGTATTCCCGTAAGGCCTCAGCGTGGGCCGCCACTGTCCCCACGTCACCGCGGGCCACCGGCCCGGTCAGCGCCGATTCGCCTGAGGCGAGCGAATTCTCAAGCGTGGCACGCAGCAAAGGTCCCAGCATCCGTTCCGGTGCGTCTACGCCCACGTCGCGGAGCAGCTGGGAGGCCTGCGCCACCAGGGTGACCATATGGTTCGAGCCATGGGCAAGCGCCGTGTGGTAGAGGGTCCGGTCCCCCTCGGCGATGGCCACGGGTTCGGCGCCCATCTCCACAACCAGCGCCTGCGCGATCGGCAGCATCGCGGCATCTGCCGTGACGCCGAAAGTGCAGTCCAGGAGGCGTGTCAGGTCCAGGCTCATGCCCGTGAACGTCATGGCGGGGTGCAGCGCAAGGGGGATGGCTCCGGCGGCGCGCACCGGGTGGAGCACCCCCACGCCGAACCTTCCTGACGTGTGCGCCACGATCTGTCCGGGCTGCCACGCTCCGAGTTTGGCGAGGCCCTCCACCAGCCCGGCCAAGGCGTCGTCGGGCACGGCCAGGAGCACCAATTCGGACCGTTCCACAATCTCCTGGATCTCCAGTATGGGCACGCCGGGCAGCAACGTTTCCGCCCGTTCACGGCTGGCCTCGGACACCGCGGAAACCCCGACGACGGCGTGCTCGGCCGAGCGCAACGCCGCACCAAGGACGGCACCCACCTTCCCGGCACCGATGATTCCGACGCCAAGGCGCCCGGGCTTAGCCACGTTGCGGGCCTTCCTGTTGGGGACTTTGTTGCGGTGCGGGGGTTTCGGCTGGCTCAACCAACGGAGCCACCTGCGCCAGCCATTGCTCGCTGGTCTGCCGCTTACGGGCGAGCCGGGCGCGGGCGGACTGGGCAACAAAGAGGGCCCGGGCCTCGTCAAGCCCGGCCTGGGTGAGCCGAGGCGAGACCGGCCCCGCGGTGGTGTGCAGGACAAGGTCCGCCACACCGAATCGGCGTGCGAGCGGACCCTGGTGCAGCGCCATTGACTGGGCGCGCTGGTGCGGGACCACCACCAGTTCCCGCCACCACCGGCCCGAGCGGAGCAGCAGGGCCGTGTCAGTGGTGGCGAAGCCGTTGCGGCGCCAGCCCAGCGGCGCCAGGAATCTGCCGCGGCGCGGCGTGGTGACAAATCCGCCGTCGGAATCCAACCCCGAGAGCCCGGCCGCGAAGATCCGGCCAGGCTCCGGCGTTCCCGGATCCGGCAGCACGAGTGCGAGCATGCTCATCACGTCGGGCAGCTTGCCCACGGGCAGCAGCGTGGTCCGGGACGCCGTCTCACCGTTCCCTCCGGCCGCGCCGTACCCGGCCACGTTGACCTGGATCCGGTACCAGCCGAAGATCCGCCACAGCGGGGACTGGGCCACTTTCAGCGCCTGGACCCTGCCCGGCGGCAGCGTCTGCGCCTGCGTGTCCAGCAGCCCGTAGCGGAGCCGGATCCCGTCCGGCGAAGTGGCCGCAGTGAAGTTGTAGCCCTTGTTGAAGGAGCCCCAGTAGCTGGCTGCAAGGCCCAGCACCGCCGGGATCAGGTAGAAGAAGAAGCCGCGGTTTTCCGTTACGGCGGACAGGATCACGGAGACGATGCCGCCCACCACCACAAAGAAGCTCTGCTCGCTTAGGAGCAGCGAACCGATAAGGCGCGACGGCGGCACGGACAGGACCGGATATTCGGGCGCCTCGGGTGCGGCCTCCTGCGGCCGGGCCGGGTCCGGGACCACGCCTGCGGCCCGTGCCAGGATGGTGGCCCGGAGCTGGCGGGCGTCGTCCATCCGCAGGTACGCCAGTTTGACGGCCGATTCGCCGGCGTCGGCCACCTCGAATTTGAGTTCGGCCAGGCCGAAGATCCTGGCTAGGAGGGGCTGCACGATGTCGATGGCCTGGACGCGGTCCAGCCGTGCCTGCCGCTGCTGGCGGAAGAGGAAACCGGAGTTGACCCGGACGTATCCTTCGGAGACCTGGTACTTGGTGAAGTACCAGGTCAGGAGAAAGCCCAGCACGGTCACCACCAGGACGATGCCGCCGCCAGCCACCAGCCAGGGTGCACGGCCGGCGAAACCCTCCTCGAAGAGCGGACGGCCCTGCAGCAACCGCTCGAAAAAGTCCCGCCCGAAGAAAAAGCCAATGGCCGCCAGGGCCACCCAGCCGCGCACAAAGGGGGACGCCGGGTGCACACGCAGCCACTCGCCGTCGGGCGCTACCTGAACCGCACTCGGCGCGCCGGCCTCCGGAACGTTTGCCGTCACAGCCCTGCCAGCCTGGCTTCACCGCGGGCGGCGAGCTGCTCGCGCAGGCGTGCCCCCTCCGCAGCGGGTAAGCCGGGAATGGTGGCGTTGGTTCCGGGTGAGGCGGTGTGGAGTTTGAGCGTGCAGAGTCCCAGCCCGCGTTCCACCGGGCCCACGCCGATGTCCACGTACTGCATGCGGCCGTAGGGAACGGTCATGGTCCGTTGGAAGAAAATGCCGCCCCGGATCAGCAGGTCATCGTCGCGCTCGGCATAGCCGATGGCGCGCACCTGGCGCGGGATCAGCAGCAGCCGCCAGAGGGCCATGACCAGAGTCACCGCCGGGACGGTGATGGCCAGCCACAGCGGCGGCCACCGCCACCAGCCGAGCAGGACAAAGACGAGCGGCAGGGTCAGGACAATCACCGTGACCAGGTTCCCGATGGCCCACTGCACCAGCCGCACCGTGACGTATTTCGGGGATACCCGCTGCCAGGTAATGCCTGGTGGATCAATCGCCTCTGTACGCATATTCGCCTTCCCCTGCGGCTTCGCCGCGTACCCCGCGGCCGGGTTTTCCGTCGCCGGGTGTCGCATCGCTGTCTTCGGGCGGGATCTTGCAGAACCGTTCCACCAGCAGGCCGACGACGATCATCACCAGACCGCCGACGGCGATCGCGATTGCCACCCAGGTGATGCCCTGGTCGCTGCGCAGGTTCCAGATGCGCAGCTGGTCCAGGAAGATCCCCCCGTGCCAGCCGAGAAGGACGGTGCCCGCGTAGGCGCAGGCCTGGGCGAGCACCAGGGTCCTGGCGGCAAGGATCGGGTCAAGGGCCTTCTCGCGTTTGGTGCTGTTGCGCCACCGGAGCACGCGGATGCCAAGAACCAGGGTGATGGCAACAATCACGCCCATGGTGGCCAGCGCGGTGGCCGGAAGAACCGGCGTGGCCATGCTGTAGCGCGTGGTCACCACGGTGGCCGACCAGCCGGCCACGGTCAGGACCAGGCCGATCAGCAGGAGGCGGACAGGGTTGATGGGCTTCACTGGTTACTCGACCGCCCCGGCTGTGGGGACGCCGTCGTTATCGCCGAAACCGTCGAACGGGGCGAGGTCGCCAAAGTCGGGGGCGCGGGAAGCCAGCTCGCTGATGCGTTTCCCGCCCAGGGTGGCCGCCGGCTCGATGAGCGACCACGGATAAAGCACAAAGGCGCGTTCGGCGGCACGCGGGTGCGGCAGTGTCAGCACCGGGTCGTCACTGGTGAGGTCGCCGTAGGTGATGATGTCGACGTCGAGCGTCCGGGGTCCCCAGCGTACTTCGCGAACGCGGAGGTGCTTGTTTTCCACCGCCTGGCAGTGCTTCAGGAGCTCCGTCGGGGACAGCGTGGTTTCCACGGTGATGATCATGTTCAGGAAGTCGGGCTGGCCGGCCGGGCCACCAACGGCTTTGGTCTGCACCACCGGGGAAACGGCCTGCAGGCGTACCTCCGGCGGGTCCACCAGGTCAGCAACGGCCTCGGACAGGGTGTCGTTCCGCTCGCCCAGGTTGCTGCCGAGGGCCAGGACGGCTTTGGTGTACCCGCCGCTCATGGTCTCTCCCGGTGCACGCTGACGGCCACATCGCCGAAGGGCACCTCGATGGGTGCCTTGGGCTTGTGGACGGTGATGTCCACGGCCTGGATGGTGAATTCGGCGAGCAGGCCATCGGCGATCCGGACGGCCAGGGCCTCGATCAGGTTCAGCGGCTCCCCCGTAATCCAGTCCTTGATCCGATCAGCCACTTCGCCGTAGTGGGCGGTGTCCCGGACGTCGTCGGACACTGCGGCTTTGGCGAAGTCCAGATGCAGCACGGCGTCCACCACAAACGGCTGGCCCTCACGGCGCTCGAAATCGAAGACTCCGTGATGGCCGACGGCGGTGACACCGCTCAGCGTGATCCTGTCCATGGGTGCCCGGCCTAGGTGGTGGTAGGGGCGGCGGCCATCCGCGCGGCCACCTTGACGGCGTCAAGGCTTGGACCGACGTCGTGCACACGGACGGCCCAAGCCCCCCGGAACGCGCTGATCGCGGTGATGGCGGCCGTGGCGGCGTCGCGTTCCTCCGGGACGGCGGACTTGCCGGCGACTGTGAGGAGTGTGCCCAGGAAACGCTTGCGGGAGGCGGCCACCAGGACCTTGTGCCCCAGGCTGTCCAACTGGTCCAGGTGCTGCAAGAGCTCCCAGTTCTGGGCGTCGTTCTTGGCGAAGCCCAGGCCCGGGTCCACGATGATCTGCTCTTTACTCACCCCGGCTGCGTAGAGCTTGTCGCGGACGCCGGCGAGTTCAGCCACCACTTCGCCGGCCACATCCTGGTATTCGGCCAGCGAATCCATGGTGCGGGCATCGCCGCGGCGGTGCGTGAGGACATACGGCACCTTGGACGCGGCTACGAGCTCGGCCATCTCAGGCTCGATGGTCAGCCCGGAGACGTCGTTGATGATGGCGGCACCGGCTTTCAAGGCAGCAGCGGCCGTGGAAGCGTGGGTAGTGTCGACACTGACCAGGGCGCCCGCTTTGACCAGGGCTTCGATGACGGGGATCACCCGGCGCTGTTCTTCCTCCGGGCTGACGTCCTCCGCACCGGGGCGCGTCGATTCGCCGCCGACGTCGATGATGTCCGCTCCGGCGTAGAACATCCGCAGGCCCGCCGCGATGGCGGTGTCCGCTGTCACGTGCTTTCCGCCGTCGCTGAAGGAGTCCGGGGTGACGTTCAGGATGCCCATGACCAGGGTGCGGCCGGTGGGCAGGTCCGCGAATTTAGCGGCCGGGCGCGGTCTGCGCAGGATGGGCAGCGGAGTTGTTGCGGGCCCGGTTCCCGGGGCGGCAGCTAGTGAGTCCATGGTCTGTTACTTACCTTCCGAGGATGAGGCTCATGGCTTCGGCACGGGTGGCCGGGTCATGAAGCTGCCCGCGGACCGCGCTGGTGACGGTCTTTGCTCCGGGCTTGCGGACACCGCGCATGGACATGCACATGTGTTCGCATTCGACAACGACAATCGCGCCACGGGGCTTGAGGTGGCTGACCATTGCTTCGACGATCTGGGTGGTGAGCCGCTCCTGCACCTGGGGGCGCCGGGCGTAGATGTCCACGAGGCGTGCCAGCTTGCTGAGCCCGGTCACTTTGCCGTCGTGGGAGGGAATGTAGCCGACGTGCGCAACCCCGTGGAACGGCACCAGGTGGTGCTCGCACGTTGAGTAGAACGGGATGTCCTTGACCAGGACCAGTTCTTCGTGGTCCAGGTCAAACGTGGTGGAGAGGACGTCCGCGGGATCGTGGTGCAGTCCCGCGAACACCTCGGCGTAGGCCTTGGCCACCCGCCGGGGGGTGTCTATGAGGCCGCCGCGGTCCGGGTCCTCGCCGATAGCCAGGAGTATCTCACGGACTGCTGCCTCGATCCGGGGCCGGTCCACCTTCTCGTGCTTTTTGTGGTGGGAGCCGTCCTCCGCCGGGAGTCCGGCGGAGGCATGGGCGTTGTCGTCGTCGAAGTGAGTCACAGAAGAAAGCTTAGCCGCGCAGGGCGTCGGGACCCGAGTCGGGAATGCCGCCCTGAAACGGAGCATCCTCCGGGACACCCTGCGGGTGCGGCGGCTGCACGTCCAGCGGTTCCTCAAGGCGGGCCTGTTTGGCTTCCTCCTGGGCTTCGCGCTCAGACTTCTCCAGGCGGGATTCCACGGGGCCGGCCTGCTGGACCGGACGGGTCTCCTTGGACAGCCACACCTCGCGGAAGTCACGCTTGCGGATGTCCGTGAAGATGTGCGCGATCTCGGCCTGGTTGAGGGTCTCCCGTTCCAGGAGTTCCAAGGCCAGCTGGTCCAGGACGTCCCGGTTTTCGGTGAGGATGGCGTAGGCCTCATCATGCGCCTGGTCGATCAGGCGGCGCACTTCCTCATCCACCACGTAGGCGATCTGGTCCGAGTAGTTCCGCTCGTGGCCGGCGTCGCGGCCCAGGAAGGGTTCGCCGCCGCCCTGGCCCAGGCGTACCGCACCGACTCGCTCGCTCATACCGTACTCGGTGACCATCTTGCGGGCCGTGGAGGTGGCCTTTTCGATGTCATTGGAGGCTCCCGTGGAGGGATCATGGAAGACGATCTCTTCCGCCACACGGCCGCCCATCGCGTAGGCCATCTGGTCCAGCAGTTCGTTGCGGGTGATGGAGTACTTGTCGTTCTCCGGGACCACCATGGTGTAGCCCAGGGCCCGGCCGCGGGGCAGGATGGTGATCTTGGTGACCGGGGCCGAGTTCCGCAGCGCGGCCGCCACCAGGGCGTGTCCGCCTTCGTGGTAGGCGGTGATCTTGCGTTCGTGTTCCTTCATCACGCGGCTGCGCTTCTGCGGGCCTGCCATGACGCGGTCGATGGCCTCGTCCAGGGCGCGGTCATCGATGAGGTTGGCGTTGGAGCGCGCGGTCAGCAGGGCGGCCTCGTTCAGGACATTCGCGAGATCCGCGCCGGTGTAGCCCGGGGTCTTCTTCGCCACGGCCTTGAGGTCAACGCCCGGGGCCATCGGCTTACCCTTGGCGTGCACCTGCAGGATCTGGTCGCGGCCAATCAGGTCCGGGGCGTCCACCGAGATCTGGCGGTCAAAACGGCCGGGACGCAGCAGGGCCGGGTCCAGGACGTCGGGGCGGTTGGTGGCCGCAATCAGGATGACGTTGGTTTTAACGTCGAAACCGTCCATTTCAACCAGCAACTGGTTGAGGGTCTGCTCACGTTCGTCATTGCCCCCGCCGATTCCGGCACCGCGGTGACGGCCGACGGCGTCGATCTCGTCGACAAAGATAATGGCCGGAGAGTTGGCCTTCGCCTGCTCAAAGAGGTCGCGGACACGGGACGCGCCCACGCCCACAAACATTTCCACGAAGTCCGAGCCGGAGATGGAGAAGAACGGCACGCCAGCCTCACCGGCGACTGCACGGGCCAGGAGGGTCTTGCCGGTTCCCGGAGCGCCATAGAGCAGCACGCCCTTGGGGATCTTGGCGCCCACGGCCTGGAACTTGGCCGGTTCCTGCAGGAACTCCTTGATTTCCTGGAGCTCCTCCACAGCCTCGTCCGCGCCGGCAACGTCAACGAAGGTCACCTGCGGCATGTCCTTGTTGACCATCTTGGCCTTGGACTTGCCGAACTGCATGATCTTCGACCCGCCGCCCTGCATCCGGGTCATCAGGAACCAGAACAGCGCACCAAGCAGGATGACGGGGATGAGCAGCGAGAGCAGGCCGGAGAACCAGTTGCTTTCGATCGGCTGGTCCGTGTAGCCGTTGGCGGGCTTGGCAGCGGTGACGGCCTTGACGACATCCGCGGCGCGGGCGTCGACGAAGAAGAACTGGACGCTCTTGCCCTTGTCCTGCCCGTTGAGGTCCAGGTTGTCCTTCAGTGTCAGGTCAACGCGGTTTTCGCCGTCGAAGATCCTTGCCTGCTCAACCTTGCCGCTGTCGGCGAGGAGCTCAAGGCCCTTGTCCGTGTCGATCCGCGCCGCACCACCGGGAGCCAGTGTTGCAAAGGCCACGAGAAGCATGGCGATCACAACAACGATCCAGATGCCCGGGCCCTTGAAGAAACTCTTAGCTTTCATCTGTTCGGGGGCTGGCCCCGTCCCTCCTGGTAGTGCTGCACGGCGAGTGGGTCTGCGCGCGTGTGGTGCTGCATCAGCTACTAGCTATACACCGTTCGGAGTAATTCACGCACGGTGCTGCTCAAAAGTTCCCTCTGGGCGTAGCGGGATCCGGCGGCGCCGCGGGAGGCGCCAGCGGTCTCCCCCTGTTCGCTTTAAACGCAGCGAGATGGCATTTCACGGCATTGTTCAGTCCTTGGGACTGCCGTGAAGTGCCATCTCGGCGGGAGTGGTTACTCGTATACGTGCGGGGCGAGGGTGCCCACGAAGTCTAGGTTGCGGTACTTCTCGGCGTAGTCCAGGCCGTAGCCCACCACGAACTCGTTGGGGATATCGTAGCCGACGTACTTGACGTCGAGCTCCACCTTGGCGGCCGTGGGCTTACGGAAGGCAGTACAGATCTCCACAGAGGCGGTGCCGCGGGATTCCAGGTTGGACTTGAGCCAGGACAGCGTCAGGCCGGAGTCGATGATGTCCTCGACGATCAGGACATCCTTGCCCATCAGGTCCGTGTCCAGATCCTTGAGGATGCGGACAACGCCGGAGGACTGGGTGCCGGAGCCGTAGGAGGATACTGCCATCCAGTCCATCGACACGTGGCTGTGGAGCGCCCGGGCGAGGTCGGCCATGACCATCACAGCACCCTTGAGCACACCGACCAGAAGGATTTCGCGTCCTTCGTAGTCCTTGTCGATCTGCGCAGCGAGCTCGCCGATCCGCTGTTGGATCTGTTCCTTGGTGCAGAGAACGTGCTTGAGGTCTGCCTGGACGTCGTTTGAATCCACCAATGGCTCCTGTGTAGATGCGGGGTGCGACTATTCTTGGGACGGTTTTTGAGGCCGGAATACTAGCTTCCCACAGCGGGCGGCTTCGCGGGGAACAGGGGCGCCGCCGTCGGACCCCTCCGCGGTGCCGGGCCGCCCGCCCGCAGCGTCCCGCTGGGCCAGCTCGGCGAGGGAGAGCCGGTATACGCTCACCCCGCCGGGCAGCTCCACGGGACCGGCGGAACCCTGCCGCCGCAGCAGCGCTTCCGCCGCCAGAAGGCGCTGGTAGCTGGGCTGTTGGCCCCCGACGTCGGCCGCTGCCTTGGCGATGACCCGGAACCTGATGGCCGGGGGCAGTCCGCCCAGGGCTTCCTCCGGGAGGCTGATCTCCGGCCCGGACCGCTCGGCCAGGGCCGTAAATGTGCGATCTGCCACGTCCTCCAGATAGTCGGCGTCCTGTTGCAGGATGGACGCAGTCCGCGCAAGTGATTCAGCCACTCCGGGCCCGAGTTTTTCCTCGAGCAGCGGCAGCACTTCCACCCGGGTCCGGGAGCGGACAAAGGCCGGGTCTGAATTGCTGGGATCGTGCCAAGGGTCGAGGTCCTCGACGTCGCAGATTTCCAGGGTGTCCGCGCGGCGCAGGCCCAGGAACGGCCGTAGCAGCATGCCCCGGGCAGGCCTCATGCCCGCGAGGGAACGGGTGCCCGAGCCGCGGGCCAGGCCCAGCAGGACCTGTTCGGCCTGGTCGTCCAGGGTGTGACCGAGCAGGACCGCCGCGGCTCCCTGGTCCCGGGCCGCAGCCTCCAACGCTGCGTGGCGTGCATCCCGGGCGGCAGCCTCCGGGCCCATCCCTGTGCTGGCGACGGTAACGGTCCGGAGGTCCACCGGGGAGAGGCCCAGTTCCTTAAGTGCCTGGACGGTGGCGGCAGCTACCTGGGCCGAGCCCTCCTGCAGTTGGTGGTCAACCACCACGGCGCCGACCGTCAGTGGGTGCCCGTCAACGTGGCCGCGGCGGGCGAAATAGGCTGCCACCGCCGCAAGGGCAAGCGAATCCGGGCCACCGCTGCAGGCCACCAGCACATGGGCCGGATAGCCCGCGTGCGCCAGGGCGTTCTGGAGCGCTTTGCGCGCTGTGCCGACGACGGGCGCCAACCTGCCGGGCCGCCGTCGTCCGCTTGGAGCCTTGCGAGCGTCCGGCATCTTTGGAGCGTGCTGCACCTACAGGCCCATCCGGTCGACCCACAGCTTGGCGTCGTGGATTTCAGGCTCGGTGGGGAGGTTGTCCGCGGCTTCCCACACCCGGTTGAAGCCCTCCATGCCGGCAACAGCCACGACGGCGCGGACAAACTTGGCGCCGTCGGAATACTGACGCATCTTGGCGTCCAGGCCCAGGAGGCTGCGGATGAATTTCTCCATCACGCCGCGGTCCTTGCCGCGGTCGGTGAAGCGCTGCCGGATGGTCCTGACGGAGGGGACGATGCTGGCGTCGACGGCGTCCATCACCACGTTGGCGTGGCCCTCCAGCAGGCTCATCACTGCCGTCAGGTGGGATAGGGACGCCTTTTCCTCGGGGTTCTGCAGCAGGTCCAGGATGGCGCCGCGGCCTGGAGTATTGCCCGTGGCGGTCCGGTCTTTGAGGGAACGCGCGGCCGCGGACGCACGCTCCATCAGCGAATCAACGTTGCCCAGCAGGTGCCCGCTGAGGTTGTCGATCTCGGAAAGCATGTGGTGGCGGAGCCACGGCGCGGCCGCGAACTGCACGCGGTGCGTCTGTTCGTGCAGGCAGACCCAGAGCCTGAAATCCTCCGGCGTGACGTTGAGCTCGCGCTCCACAGCCACGATGTTGGGCGCCACAAGCAGCAGGCGGCCGGCTGCGGGCGCCGTGGAACCGTCGGCGAGCGCGGCGAACGGATCGTACTGGCCCAGGACTTTGCTGGACAGGAACGCCAGGACAGCGCCGAGTTGGCTGCCCGTGATGGCGCCGCTGACGCTGGCCGCCGCCGGGCTGACGGTGCCGCGGCGGCTTTCGAGCATTTTTTCCATGGCGGGTTTGAGCATCACGGCGAAGCTCTGTGTGTTGGCCTTGGCCCAGTTGGCCCGGTCCACCACCAGGACAGAGGAGTCGCGGAGGTCCCGTGCGGCTTCGAGGCCGGTGATTTCGTGGACGTGCGGGACGGAGGCATCCGCGAGGCGGCGCAGGCTGTCCACGGCTTCGCCGATTTCCGCCGAGTTGAGTGTTGGCCCGGCGGAGGCCAGCCGGGCCGCCGTGGATGCGGCCAGGTCCCAGTTGATCAGGGCCTGGGGCGGGCTGGATGATGCCGGGGCTGACGAATCACGTGCAGTGGACTCCATAGTCCCCATCACATCACAGCCGACGGCGGATGGTCCTTAAGTTCGCTGACCGGCGAACGCCTCCGGGCATCCCGTCCGGCCAGTTACGGGCCCTGTTACTGCCCTCCCGTAGTCTTCGTAGTGACCTCGGCACGTGCTGTGTTGGCGTAGACCTCCGGGCTGACCTCATAGCCGTGTTGGTCGAGCTCGAGTGCTTGCTTATTAATGTCTGCCAGTTGGGCGTCGGAGAGCTGTTCAATTTGCACGAGGTCCAGAGTTTCCTGCCTTACGCCACCCTCAGCTGTCACTTTCACAAGCCCTGTCCCGGCTGAATAGTGCTTACGCTGATGGCCTACCTCCGGTTCCAACGGATTGCGTTCGTTAATAATCAGCACGTCTCCGTAGCAGCCTGTGGGGACGCACAGCGCTACATCCTCCTGGATGACACCTCCGCAATCCAAGAAACCTACTGAAGCCGCGTGCGCCTGAACGTATTCCGGCGTGCCGGTCTGCGGCTCCGCTGGCATGGCAATTCCGGCCTGGCTCCCGGAAATTCCGTGGATGAAGGTGTTGGGCGCCCCCATGAATTTGTCGTTTTCAAACTCCTCGGGATACTCACCGAAGAGCCAAACCGTTCCAGCGTTATCTTGGGCAAAGAAGGCCAGTTCCGATTCAACCAGCACCTCGTCCTGGTAATCGCGGTCCCACATCACCAGGGTTTTCACACCGTCAATAACTTTGGTCAGGCCAGTTACGGTGTGTGTGACCCTCCGCTCGGTGGTGCCATCTTCAGCCTCGACTGTGCCGGTGGTGGTGTATGTGGTGCCAGGCTTTAGCGGAAACCACTTGTTGTTGATCGTCGGAGAGCTTTGGAAGTCTGTCTTGTCGAAGTTGATCGAAGACCCTGGCCCGCACAGCTCTGGCGCCTGCGACGTAGCTGTCGGCGACTCTGACGGCGATCCTGACGGCGATGCCGGCTCCGAAGTGCCGGTGGAGTTGGGCTGCGCCTGCCCGGCATTCGGCGCCGCGCACGACGCTACAGCCGACATCGCCAGAAGCAGCGTGAAAGCGGAACTGAGGGCTGATAGTCGTCTTTTTGACTGGAACATCATTGTGGCCTTCGCTGTCGGAGTTTATTGCTTCAGCAACTGCCTTGGGCGCCCCGTTCGGGAGTTCATCTAGGGGCAGCGCTGTCGAAACCCGCGCCGGGTCTGGGGCGATCAGAAGACGCCGCCTACGGGAGCGCGGCGAGCCGCCAAACGCGCGGCTGCAAGCACAAGGTCATGCCGTGCCGCGTCTTGGCGGGAGTGGGTCGGGGCGGCATCACGGAATTTGATCGGACATGGACACCAGCCTCACCCCTTCATGACGGTTTCGACGTCGGAGGTTCTTTGCGTTGCCAAACGCGGAGCCCCGTGTGGTCGAGTGTAGGGCCGGCCTTCGTCACGTGTCACGAGTAGCCGGTACTTGTTTTTCCTCCCGTTGCGCCGCAAGTACGCGCTCATAAAAAGGCCCTGCCCGCATAACAGCGGTCGGGACCCGCACGGACGGTGTTGCCCCGGCACCGGTCTTCGGGGCAGCACCGCTGGTGCCGGCAGGACAGGTGCTTCGAGGACGGGGCCGCCAGGTCAGCGACAGCCGCAGGCAGCGAGCGCCGTGGCGGCCCGGTCCAGGGCTTCCCGGTTCCCGGCCGCGCCAGGCGTCAGTCCGTTGCCGATGAAGGAGAAGACCAGGAGCCGGCCGTCTGCGTCCACCACGTACCCGCTGAGTGCCATCACCGAGTTCAGGGTCCCGGTCTTCGCCCGCACCAGGCCGGCGCCCCGGGAAGTGGCGTCATCCCCGTAGCGGGCGTCCAGGGTTCCGGTCAGCCCCGCGACGGGAAATCCATCCAGCGCAGCCCGCAGCCTGGTGTCGGAACCGGTGGTGATGGCACGCACCACTTCGGCGAACTGGCGGGCCGAAACCTGGTTGGCCAGCGCCAGCCCGGACACGTCCGCGAGCCGCATGGTGTCTGTGGGGATCCCCATGTCCGCGAGTTGTGCGCCGACTGCCACGGTGGAGCCGTCGTTGCTGGCGGGCTTCCCCGCTGCCGCCGCTGCCATCCGGCCCAGAACCTCTGCCAGATAGTTGTCCGAGGTCTGCAGCATCAGGTCCACCTGCTGGCCCACCGTGGCGGACCGGACCTCGGCCAGGACCGCCGGCTCTTCTGCGGGAAGCGTATCGCCCGAAGGCGCGGCGTAACGCTCGACGCCGGCCGCTACCGTGAGTCCCGCAGCTGCACCTGCCGCCTTGAGCTGCGCGGCAAACGCCTCCGCGGCGGTGATGGCTGAGTCCTGGGGGCGCGGGCCGGTGGTCACAGCCGGGTCAAAGCGCGCCGAGTTCAACGCAAGCGGGTACAGCGGGGCCACCTCGCCCGCCGCAACGTCCCCCTCAGCCCAGGCGGGGTTCAGGGCGGGGCCGCTGAACAGGGAATCGTCCACCAGGACCTTCAGCTCGCCAATTGTTCCTGTGGCTTGGAGCGCGTTCACGGTGGCGGTGGCAAGGGTAGCGAGCCCGGCGTGGCTCATTACCTGGTTGGGCGCGGAATCTCCGGCGCCCAGGAGGACGTCGCCGCCGCCGGTCAGCACCACATCGTTGGCATCCGAACCGGCCAGAACCTTGGTGCTGAACCGGTGGTCCGGCCCGATTGCCCGGAGGGCGGCCACCGCGGTGAGCAGCTTCATATTGGAGGCGGGGATCCGGCTCTCCGCACCGCCGCGGTCAAACAGGACCTGGCCAGTGAGCGCATCCTGGACCAGCCCTGTGAAGCTGCCGTCGCCGTCGGGCTTTAACAAGGCGTCCAACTGCGCGGCGACGGCGGAGGGCAGCGGCACGGACGCCGACTCCGAGAGCGGAGCCAGGCCCTGCCGGGCGGAAAGCGTGGCAGGGCGCTGCTGCCAGGCAGGCACCACGGGCGTCGCCACTGGAGGCGGGCCGACGAAAGCCGGGGCAACCAGCCACGCGGCGGGCAGTGCCAGGATGACGATCACGGCCAGGAGCAGAGCCGTGGGCCAGGCACGCAGCCCGCGCTGGACCGTGCGCCGGAACGCGCCGGGGCCCGATGATTCCTTCATGCTGGTGCTGGTCCTCAAGTCCTGAAATTTCCCCGCAAGTTCCTGAAACCTGGGCCTCTCGCTATATCCTCAATAGTAGTCGGCGGCACGGACACTCCTTTTGTTGTTCGTCTCCTGTGCCGCGAACCCCCTGCAATTGCCGAGGAGCATTCCATGAAGCATGACGTGACCATCGAGATCCCCAAGGGATCACGAGTCAAGTACGAAGTTGACCACGAGACCGGCCGCGTCCGCCTGGACCGCGTCCTCTTCACCTCCATGCAGTACCCCACGCACTACGGTTTCTTCGAGAACACTTTGGGCGAAGACGGCGATCCGCTGGATGCACTGGTGCTCCTGCAGGACTTCGATCTGCACCCCGGCGTCATCGTTGAGTCGCGCCCCATCGGCGTATTCAACATGACCGACGACGGCGGCGGAGACGCCAAGGTCCTGTGCGTCCCGGTTGACGCCCGCTTCGACCACATTCAGGAAATCAGCGATGTCAGCGACTTCCTGATTAAGGAAATCGAGCACTTCTTCACCCGTTACAAGGACCTGGAGCCCGGCAAATGGGTCAAGGCTGAGGGCTGGGGCGACCGCGCCGCCGCCGAGGCCGAGCTGGAAGCCTCCATCAAGCGTTACGTGCCGGCAGCCCACTAGCGTCTGTCCCTAACGTCCGACGGCGGGTGCCGGGTTCGCGAGAGCCCGGCACCCGCCGTCGTCATCTGCTAGTTTTTGTCCAGCTATCGGGGCTTGAGCAGCGGCAAAGGCCCGATATCTGGACAAAAACTCCAAAGGAAACTATGGAATCGTTGCCCTGTGAATTCCGAGCCATTGCTTAATCCTCCGTGCGGACCAATCACCGGGTGGCAGGACGGTGCCGTGCTGCGCGCCACCGGCATCCCCTACGCCACCGCGCGCCGCTTCCACCCTCCCGTTGCCGCGTCCGACTGGACCGCCGAGTTTGCCGCCACCACCCTCGCGCCGGCCTGCCCGCAGGGCCCCGTTCCGTTCCTGGACGACGTCCTGGGTACCCGGTACGGCGAACTCCCCGGAAGTGAAGACTGCCAGCGCCTGTCGATCACCGTTCCGGCCGGGCTTGCCGACGGTGAGCAGGTCCCGGTCATGGTGTGGTTGCACGGTGGCTCCTACACGTCGGGTTCCGGTGACCTGGCGATCTTTGACGCCAAGTCCCTGGTGTCCGAGAACCGGGTCATCGTGGTCTCCGTGACCTACCGGCTGGGCCTGTTCGGATACCTGGCCACCGGCACCGGCCGGCCCGCGAACCTCGGCCTTCTGGACCAGCTCGAAGCCTTCCGGTGGGTGCAGCGCAACATCGCGGCCTTCGGCGGGGACCCGGGGCGGGTCACCGCGTTCGGGCAGTCCGCAGGGGGTGACTCCGTGGCCCACCTCATGGCCGCCCCGGAGGCGCCGTCTCTGTTCCAGCGGGCCATCATCCAGAGTGCGCCGCTGGGGATAACCCGCGGCCGGCACAAGATGAGCCATGCCATGGGCATCGCGGCCGAAGCAGTTACAGAAGACACGCCTGCCATGGACGTTGTGGCCATTGAGGACCAGGTGTCCCAGGTGTCCCGGAAGTATGGGCTGCTGGCGGCCATGCCGTTCGGCACGCAGTACGGACACGACCCACTGCCGCCGGAATCCGGCATTGAAGCCGCCTGGAACGCCACGGCCCCGGGCATCGAAGTGCTGATCGGGCACACGTCGGATGAGGCCCGGCTGTTCCTGCCCCGCAGTCCAGTGGTCGGCCGGCTGGGCAAGATCCCGCTCGTGGGCGCCGCCGCCGTGAAGGCCATCAATTGGGCCGTAACGGAGGCGGTCTACGGCCGGGCAGCCCGAAAGTTTGCCCGCCGCCACGCCCGCGCCGGGGGCAAGGCCTACAGTTATGTGCTGTCTTGGGGCGCACCCGGAAACTTCTACCGCGCCGCACACACCGTTGACCTGCCGCTGCTCTTCGGAAACCAACAGACCTGGGCCGCCGCCGGGCTTCTCAAGGGCGCAACCTGGGATGAGATCGACGCCGTGGGCCGCGAGATGCGCCGGCTGTGGGCCGCCTTTGCCCGGGGTGAAGGACTGGCTGAGACGGGCGGGATTCCGGGGGCGCTCCAGTACCGCTCGGTATGAGCCCGAGTTTTTGTCCAGCTATCGGGGCTTCAGCAGCGTCAAAGGCCCGATAGCTGGACAAGAACTCTGAGGGTTCTCAGCCGTTGAGCACCCAGTTCCGGATCTCCTCCGGGTCCTCGCCGTGGGTGCGGGTGTGTTGCCGCGCTTGGATCCGCCGGTCCTGAAGGTCCTGCCGCAGCAGCGAGTGCTTTTCGGCCAGACCGGGCACGCGGTCAACAGCGTCGATGGCCAACTGGAAGCGGTCGATCCCGTTGAGCATGGCCATGTCGAACGGCGTTGTGGTGGTTCCCTCCTCCTTGTAGCCGCGCACGTGCAGGCCGTCCTGGTTGGTGCGGCGATAGGCCAGCCGGTGGATCAGCGACGGATAGCCGTGGTAGGCGAAGATGATCGGTTTGTCCGGGGTGAAGATGCCGTCAAAGTCCGACGCTGGGAGGCCATGGGGGTGCTCACTCACGTCCTGGAGCCGCATCAGATCAACTACATTGACCACCCGGACCTTCAGCCCCGGGACACCTCGCTTCAGCAGTTCGGCCGCGGCCACCGTTTCCACCGTGGGCACATCCCCGGCACACGCCAGAACAACGTCCGGGTCCTCCCCCGGCACCTCCGAACCCGCGAACTCCCAAATGCCCAGCCCCCGCCGGCAGTGGTTCGCCGCGTCGGCCGGCCCAAGCCAGGTGGGCGATGGCTGCTTGCCGCTGACCACAATGTTCACGTAATCGGTAGATGCCAGGCAGTGCTCCATGACCGACAGAAGCGTGTTCACGTCCGGCGGCAGGTACACGCGGATGACCTCGGCTTTCTTGTTCACCGCGTGATCGATGAAGCCGGGATCCTGGTGCGAAAAACCATTGTGGTCCTGCTGCCACACATGGGACGACAGCAGGTAGTTCAGCGACGCCACGGGCTGGCGCCACGGGAGCTTGCGGTGGACCTTGAGCCACTTGGCGTGCTGGTTGAACATGGAATCCACGATGTGGATGAAGGCCTCGTAACAGCTGAACACCCCGTGCCGGCCGGACAGGAGGTACCCCTCCAGCCAGCCCTGGCACAGGTGCTCGCTCAGCACTTCCAGAACCCTGCCGGAGCGGGCGAGGTCCTCGTCGGCGTCGTCAATCCGGTACTGCCAGACCTTGTCGGTGACTTCGTAGACGGCCTGAAGCCGGTTGGATGCCGTCTCATCCGGCCCGAAGAGGCGGAAGTTCTCCATGTTCAGCGAGATGACGTCCCGCATCCACGAGCCCAAGGTGATCATGGGGCTGATCCGTTCGGTCCCCGGCGCCGCGACGTCAACGGCGTGGGCGGCGTAGGCGGGCAGCTTCAGCGGTGTGCGAAGGAGTCCGCCGTTGGCGTGCGGGGTGGCGCTCATCCGGAGGTTCCCGGTGGGCGCATTCGTGGCGACGTCGGGCCGGAGCCGGCCCTCGGCGTCGAACAGCTCCTCCGGACAGTAAGACCTCAGCCACTCCTCCAGCTGTTTCAGGTGTGCGCCGTTGGTGCGGACTTCCGCCAGCGGGACCTGGTGGCTCCGCCAGGTGCCCTCCACCTGGAGTCCGTCCACTATCCGCGGTCCCGTCCAGCCCTTAGGCGAGCGCAGCACAATCATGGGCCAGTGCGGCGCAGCGCCGTTTCCGGGGGCACCGCCTGAAGTGCCGCCGTCGTGCGCTTTCCCGCCCGTCCCGTCCGCCCCGCCCCGGCGGGAGGCCTGGATGGCGCGGATGCCTGCCAGGCAGCCGTCGACGGCAGCCGCGAAGTCCCGGTGCGCCTGCTCCGTGTTGTCCGCGTCCTGGACCGTCACGAAATGCGGTTCGTGGCCGTAACCGCGCAGCAGCTGCTCCAGCTGTTGCTGCGGCATGCGCGCCAGGATGGTGGGGTTGGCGATCTTGTAGCCGTTCAGGTGCAAGATGGGCAGCACGGCACCGTCCGCCACCGGATCCAGGAAATTATGGGAGTGCCAGCTCGCCGCCAGCGGCCCCGTTTCAGCTTCGCCGTCGCCGATCACGACGGCGGTGATCAGCCGGGGATTGTCGAACACCGACCCGTAGGCGTGGGCCAGCGCGTACCCGAGTTCGCCGCCTTCGCTGATGGAACCCGGCGTCTCCGGCGCCGCGTGGCTGGGAATGCCGCCGGGGTAGGAAAACTGCCGGAAAAGTTCGGCCATTCCTGCTTCGTCAGGGCCCACGTGGCCGTAGATTTCCGAGTACGTGCCCTCGAGCCAGGCGTTCGCCACTACCGCAGGACCGCCGTGGCCCGGGCCGGCAACGAAGAGCATTTCCTGCGAGTCCCGGCGGATCACGCGGTTCAGGTGTGCGTAGACAAAGTTCAGCCCGGGAGTGGTGCCCCAGTGGCCCAGGAGCCTGGACTTGGTGTGATCCGCAGCGAGGGGCTCCCGCAGCAGCGGATTTGAGCGCAGGTAGATCTGACCTACCGAAAGGTAGTTCGCAGCCCGCCACCAACGGTCCACAAGATCCAGGGCTTCCTGCCCCAATTCGTCCTGCCCCATGCTTCCGGCCATGACCATCCTCACGTAGCTGCGCGCCGCCGTCGGCGGCTGTGCCTCCATCGCAACATCTATCGGTACGCCGGCACAACCCTGCCCTCTGAGGGACTCCTCGCCAACTTGCCTTGGGCCAGCTGCTAACCGGTAGTCTGTGATCCACATGTTCACGTTGACCATCAATCAAACGGATAGCCGGCGCGACGGCGACCGCGTCCCTCAGCTGCTGAAGGACCTGCGGCACATACCCGCGCGCCTGGACTTCGACCGTTCTGTGGAGGATGAGGTCCAGGGCATTGTGGACTGCCCGCACCAGGCCGTGGAGGCTGCCCTGATCGCCCTGCGCTGCGGCTCCTGGTACGTGGGGCTCGGCGTCGGACCGGTCAACGAGCCGCTTCCCAACCAGATCAAGGATGCCTCCGGCCACGGCCTGATCTACGCCCGGCGCGCGGTGGACCGGCTCCGGAACAGCAAAGAACGCATCCCGGTTGCCGTAGAAGGACCGCTGGCGGACGTCGCCCACGAAGCCGAGGCCGTGCTGCGGCTTTTGGGCCATATTGTGCGGGACAGATCCGGGGCTGAATGGCGCGTACTGGACCTCATGACCCCCGGCGTCCGCGGACAGCAGAAAGCGGTGGCCCAGGAACTCGGCATCACCACCCAGGCCGTCAGCAAGGCAGTGGCCAGGGCCCAGTGGAACGAGGAACACGCTGCCCGTCCCGCGGCCGCGCGGTTACTGGCGCTCATCCTCGAAGTGCGCTGAACCCAGTTAGGTCACGCCGCCTGCTGCTGAAGGGGCCTGTTGCAGGGCGCCTTTACTGCATGGCGCCGATGATTGCCCCCATTGCAGTGAAGGTCACGATGTTGTAGCTGGCGTTGATGGCGAACAGCGTCAGGCTGCGGCGTTCGAAAAGGTAGTTGACGCCCAACGCGGCGGCCACCCACGCCGTACCGGTAGCCAACCCTGCAAGAGCACCGAATCCGGCGCCGCCGTCGGCGATAAAGGCGGCGAGCGCCACGGCCATCACCGCTGCGAGCAGGAACGATCCCACAAACACCCGCACCGTTCCGTGCTTCAGCTGCTCATCCGTCACGCCGGCCTCGCGTTGCCATACTTTGGCGAAGAGCACTGAGTACCAGAGCGCTCCCACTATGAAGCCCGCCAGCGCGGCCAGCAGCACGGCCAGCCAGTTGATGTTGATGTCCATGAGGGGGCATCCGCCTTTCCGAAGGGTGATAGCCCGATGCTAGCGGCCGCCACAGGCCAGGTCTTGTAAAAATGCCGCAGTGTCAGAGACGTCCGGTTCTGAGGCCGGGCAGTTCCTCCACCGGAACAAACGTGGCGTAATCGGCGCCGTGTTCCCGGACGATCCTCAGATATTCCGACGGCGTGAAGCCGGCAAAGCGGCGGAATGCCCGGACCAGGTGGGGCTGATCGTAGTAGTCGGCCAGGGACAGGAGATCTTTTCCCGCCCCGGCGCCTGGCGGCAAAGCAGCCGCGGCCTTGACGAAGCGATGGAATCGGCACACGTCGGAGAACCCTTTGGGCGTTGTTCCGCAGTCCCGCATCATGATCCGCTGCAGCGTGGAGGTGCTGAGTCCCAGCCGCCGCGAAAGGTCCCCCACCGGGATGTCTTCTTCCGCAAGGAGGCCGACGGCGGCTGCCGTCCTCGCATCGGATCGGTACCCGGGGCGGAACCTCGCCTTGAGAAACGATTCCAACGCGGCGAAGGCGCGCTCCGGCGTCGGGCCCTCAGTTCCGCGACCCCGCGCGGCACGCAAGGTGCCGAATCCGGGGAAGATCCTCTCGGCGTCCAGCACCCGTCCGCTTAAGGCCGACGGCGGCACGTCAGTGAAGGCGGCCGCCCCGAAGGGTGCGAGAACAGCTCCGACGTTGAGGATCTGTGCGGGGTTTTCACTGATACGTGCCCTGGAGTCCTGAGTAGAACCCGGCGGCGACTTCTTGCGCCGGACCCGCGGAACCTGTGGGGTCGATGAGCCGGTACGGATCAGAGAGGTTCAGGACCAGGTGCGCCGAGGGTGCGGGCAGGATCTTTTCACAGCGTGCTGCCGGGCTGGCCCGGATAAACCAAAAACCCGTGACGAACGGTTGCAGCCCGGGCGGCGCCGGGCACTCCTCGAAGTGCACAGCCCCAGTCTAGGTGCGCCGTTCCAGAACCACTTGCCGCAACTGCCAGCCCTCTATAGGAGGCTGCGCAGCACATGCGCGGCGCCGTCGTCGAACACCGAATGCGTGACCTCATCCGCGGCGGCGATGACTTCGGCCGGAGCCTGGCCCATGGCGACGCCCCGCCCGGCCCAGCCCAGCATTTCGATGTCGTTCCGGCCGTCCCCGATGGCCACGGTGCTGTGGGGTTCAATCCCCAACTGGCCGCGGAGCCGTTCCAGCGCACTGGCCTTCGTGACCCCTGCGGCGGCGATATCCAGCCACGCCGTCCAGCCGACCGAGTAGGTGACGCCGGCCAGGCCGATCTCCCTGATGGTTGCGGAGAATTCCTCCGGCGTGTTTTCGGTGCTGAACACCACGAGGCGGACCGCGGTGGCCTCCAACAGGGTCTGGAAGTCCACGCCGATCGCTTCGACGCCGAAGCTGGCGTCCTGGAAGCGTTCCGTGGACAGGAAGTTGCCGTCCTCGTCCTCCAGCGCATACTTCGCGGTGGGCAGCTTCTCCCGCAACGCCCGCAGCGCCGGGGCAGGATCGAAGGTGGCCTTGTGGATGATTTCGTAGCCGTCGGCCAGGTCCGGATCCAGCCGGAGAGTTACGCCGCCATTGCAGCAGACGGCGTAGCCGCTGTCGATGCCGATCTGTTCGATGATGGGCAAGGTGGCGTTCAAGGAGCGGCCGGTGGCGATCAGGACGTCGTGACCCGCGGCCACCACGGCCTGTGCGGCCTCACGGACCGGCGCGGACATGTGGCCGTCGTGGTCCACCAGGGTTCCGTCCACGTCCAGGGCAACCATGAACTTGGTGCTGTCTTCGTTTGCGATCCGCTGGTCATCGATGCCAGCGACTGTGGTTTCAGTCAATGTAGTCATACATCCAGTAGACCAGAGACCCCTGACACCGGCTAGGACGCAGGCCACAGCGCCCCATGAACACCCGGTAAATACTCACAGGCTTCGTCGGCGGTTATGTCACCACGGATCCCGGCATAGCAACCACCAGAGCATGGCTGAGCTTGCTCGACCCCATGACATCCATTGCGGTCTGGATCAGCCCCGCGCAACGGAATTCACCCTGCACCACGGGCTCTACAGTTGTCCTCAGTCGGTGCCGGAGCGGATAGGAACGCGTTTCCCGCACTTCCTTGACTGCCGTGTCCTCACCGAGGACCAGGAGCGGCGATCGCCGTATCCGCTGCGTCCAGGAAGCGTTGTTGCAAGCTCAACGAATGCGGGCGTCCTGAGGGTGGGCAGGCCGTTGGCCAGGGCGGCCGTTTCCCCGCACAGCACGGCGCCCTTCACTGACCGGGCAACCGCCGTCGCCAGGCAAAGCGCTCCGAGGGAAGGGGCTGGCGGTACGTAGCCCGCAGTCAGCAAGCGCCGAGCCCTATGTGGACCAGGGAGGCGACGGAGGAAGCCTCGGAAAGAAGATTCCTGGGCGTCCGGGGTGGCCGGAAGCTAGAGGACGGGGAAGACTTCCATGCCGCCAAGGTACTTCTGCAGTCCGGCCGGGACGTTGACCGAGCCGTCGGCGTTCTGGTGGTGCTCCAGGATGGCCACGATCCAGCGGGTGGTGGCTAGCGTGCCGTTCAGGGTGGCCACGGCACGGGTGCCCTTGGTTACGCCTTCGTCGTTGACCACACGCTCGCGGATGTTCAGGCGGCGGGCCTGGAACGTGGTGCAGTTCGAGGTGGACGTGAGTTCACGGTAGGCGCCCTGGGTGGGAACCCAGGCTTCGCAGTCGAACTTGCGGGCCGCGGACATGCCGAGGTCACCGGCAGCAGTGTCGATCACCCGGTACGGAAGCTCGCACTTGGCCAGCATCTCCTCTTCCCAGGCCAGGAGCCGTTCGTGTTCGGCTGCGGCCTTTTCCACCGTGGTGTAAACGAACATCTCCACCTTGTTGAACTGGTGCACGCGGATGATGCCGCGGGTGTCCTTGCCGTGCGAGCCGGCCTCACGGCGGTAGCAGGAGCTCTGCCCGGCGAACCGGATCGGTCCGGCCGTCAGGTCCAGGATCTCGTCCGCGTGGTAGCCGGCCAGGGCAACCTCGGAGGTGCCCACCAGGTAAAGGTCGTCCTCGGCGAGACGGTAGATCTCGGCGTCGTGCTTTACATCAAAGCCGGTTCCCTGCATGGTTTCGGGGCGCACCAGAGTAGGCGTGATCATGGGAACGAAGCCGGCCTCGATGGCCTGGTCCATGGCCATCTGTAGCAACGCCATCTCCAGGCGTGCACCCACGCCGCGCAGGAAGTAGAAGCGTGAGCCGGACACCTTTGCGCCGCGCTCCATGTCGATCGCGCCGATCAGCTCACCGATTTCCAGGTGGTCCTTCGGCTCGAAATCGGGGAACTCGCGGGGCGTGCCAACGGTTTTGACCACCACGTAGTCGTCCTCGCCGCCCTCGGGCACGCCGTCCTCAATAAGGTTTGCGATCGTGCGCAACAGTTCGTCCTGCTTGGCTTGGGCAGCGTCCGCTTCGGCCGATGCGGCCTTCACAGTGTTGGCCAGTTCCTTGACCTCGGCGAGCAGGGCCTTCTTGTCGTCGCCCTTGGCCTGCGCCACCTTCTTGCCGAAGACATTCTGCTCGGCGCGGAGGTTTTCAAACCGGATCAGGGCGGCACGCCTGGCGGAGTCTGCGGCGATGATCGCGTCCACCACTGATTCGTCTGCGCCGCGGGCGCGCTGGCTGGCCCGGAACTTGTCCGGGTTTTCGCTGAGGTCTTTTACGTCGATCACCAGACAAGAGTATCGAATCCGGCGGAACCAACACTGCCCGGCCGGACGGGGGGAATCGCGGCGCGCCGGCCGGGATACTGTTGAAGCACCATGAACGACTGGCTTCTCTACATCCTGAGCGCGGCGGCGCTGGCTTTCGCCGTCTCCAGCTGGTGGGGCGTCCGGAGGCTCAAGGCCCTGCACATCCGCAGCGCGGTCCACGAAGAAGCCCACGAAACCGGCCTCACCCAGCAACGCGTGGCGGTCATCCTTAATCCCATCAAGGCACGTGCCCCGGAAGCGAAGGAAGCCATCCAGCGCGCCTGCTTGGCAGCCGGCTGGGACGAGCCCCTCTTCTTGGAGACGACCGCCGAGGACCCCGGATACTCCCAGGCCCGGTCGGCGCTGGACTACAAGGCCGACGTCGTTCTGGTGGGCGGTGGCGACGGAACTGTGCGGGTGGTGGCTGAGTCCCTCGCACATACGGATGTGGCCATGGGCCTGATTCCCCTGGGGACGGGAAACCTTCTGGCGCGAAACGTTGATCTGGACGTCAACGACCTTCACGCCAACGTGCAGACAGCGCTTTTCGGCCACCAACGCTACATCGATACCGCGCGTATGCGCATCGAAAATTCCCGCACGGGACACTCCTCCGAACACGCGTTCCTGGTGATCGCCGGGATCGGCATGGACGCCGAAATTCTCGCTGATACCAATGACGGCCTCAAGAAAGCTGTGGGTTGGCTCGCATATACCGAGGCCGGAATGCGTCACCTGCCCGGGCGGCGAAGGAAAGTATCAGTCGCGATGGATGACAAGCCGGAGCAGGTCCGTAACATCCGCAGCGTCCTCTTTGCCAACTGTGGGCTGGTCCCGGGCGGGATCGATTTCATCCCGGAAGCCATGATCGATGACGGCATGCTGGACGTGGTGGTCATGAGCCCCCGCAGCGCCATCGGCTGGCTGGCCATGTACGCGAAAATTCTCTTCAAACACAAGGGCAACCTGCCCATTATGACGATGTACCGGGCCGGGCGAATTGTCATCAAGTGCCCGGAGCCCATGCCCACACAAACCGACGGGGACACGTCCGGGTTGGCCACTAAGCTCACCGTCCGGGTGGAGCCGCGGTCCCTCCTGATAAGGGTGAAAGGCCAGCAGGCCTGAAGCGGGCCAGGCCTCAGGCGGTTGCCTTCTTGACCGCTTCAGCCTCTGCGGCGGCTTTCGCGGCACGCGCCTCGGACTGCTCGCGGATCATGGCCTGTTCCTCTTCGAAGCGCAGGCGGTCAGCGCGGTCAGCCTCGTCGCCGCCCCAGTCCTGGTTGTCCGCCGCGGGCTTGGGATTAACGATCATGCCCTGGCCGTCATTATCTGTGCTGCTGGTACTCATGACCTGCTCCCTTCGTTAGGGGCCATCCCCCAAGTGGATCAAGCAAGCATACGCACAGTAACTATCCCGCGGAAGTACCTTGATCTACGCTGTGGGCGAAGCCCTAAGCGTCGTCTAGCTGCATTCATTCCCTCCCCAGAATCTGCCCCACCCATTCATGCGCCGCCCGGAATGCCTCGTCGGACGTGTGTTGCGCGACGCTGGAGCTTTGGGCGTCCGCCCGTCCATAGGAGCCCAGGAAGCGTGTGGCCGGGCTGATGCGGTGAAGCCCGGCCAGGGCGTCGGCCACACGGGCGTCCGCGATGTGCCCGTCGGCGTCGATGCTGAAAAAGTAGTGGCCCAGATACTGGCCCGTCGGCCGCGATTCGATCCGACTGAGGTTCACGCCCCTAGTGGCGAACTGGTCCAGGATTTCCATCAGCGCACCCGGACGGTCTTCCGGAAGCGGGACTACCACTGTGGTCTTATCCGCACCGCTCCGTTCGGGCAATGAGCCCGGCCGGCTCACCAGGATGAACCGCGTCACTGCTCCCGGGTTGTCGCCGATGTTGTCTGCCAGGACGGTCAGCCCCGGCTGCTCCTGCGCCACCATGGGCGCACATATCGCGGCGTCGTAGTGGGCATCGCCGCCCAGCAGCCCCATGGCAGCCGCCGCGGTGGAGGAGCCAGCAACATATTCCGCACCCGGAATATTCGCTTCTACCCAGAGACGGCACTGCGCCCAGGCATGGCCGTGGGTAGAGATCCGGCGGATATCCGGCACCTCCACACCGGGTCCGGCCACCAGCACAAAGCTGATGGGCACCAGAACTTCTCGGATGATCCGGAGTTCCTGCCCACCGGCGATAGCGTCCAGGGTGGCTGTGACCCCGCCTTCCACCGAATTCTCAATGGGGACCATCGCTGCGTCCGCAGAGCCGTCGCGGACCATGTCCAGCGCGGCATTAACGTTGGAGGCCGGGACGCGGGTGGCGTCGGCGGCACCCGGAACCTGCATCAGCGCCGCTTCGGTGAACGTGCCCGCAGGCCCGAGGAAGGTGTACGTAACGGGTGTCGCGGGCATGAATTCCTCTGTGGTGACGGGATACAGGTTCGGGCTTGAACTACAGAATGAGTGGCTTGAGGCCGTTGTCGGACACGAGCGGCTTGCCGGACTCGAGCCACTGGTCCATTCCGCCGGCCACATTGATGGCTGTATAGCCCTGTCCGGTGAGCCATTGCGCTGTGCGGAAGGACCGTCCGCCGGTGCGGCAGATGATGTAGACGTCCTGGTCCGGGTCCAGTTCGTCAAGCCGCGCCGGAAGCTGATCCAGGGGGATGTGCACGGCGTCCTCGGCGTGTCCGGCTACCCATTCGTAGTCTTCGCGGACGTCCAGAATCACGGCGTCGGCTGGGACGTCGTTGACGGGCACGGAATCGAAATCGCTCATGGGAGTCCTTTTTCGGAGAATCACGGGTCTCCTTCCAGCCTAGCGCCAGCCGATCGCCCCGCTCCCGAAACCAGGGACAAGTTACGCTGTTGATGACCCTTAGGAGGATCCTTGCCCGCTGAGCAGCCCACCATTTTGGCCACGTCTGGAGGCTACAGGCAAGGTGTGCGAACACGCCTGGAGTTTGACCGCCTGCTGCACTATGCCGTGGAGCTTTCCGGCGTCAGCGGACGGCCGCCGCGGGTCACCCACGTGGGTACGGCGGCGGGGGATCAGCGCGGGTTCAATGCGGAAATGGACGAGGCCGCGCGGCTTGCTGGCTTCGACTTCAGCCACCTGAACCTCTTCACCATGCCGAACTACGCAGACCCAGAGGCGCATCTGCTGGAACAGGACGTGGTGTGGGTGAACGGCGGCTCCGTGGTGAATCTGCTTGCCGTCTGGCGCGCCCACGGACTGGACGGGATCCTCCACCGCGCGTGGCAGCGCGGAGTTGTGCTGGCGGGGGTTTCGGCCGGATCCATCTGCTGGTACCAGGGCGGCACTACGGATTCGTTTGGGCCGGAGCTGCGTGCAGTTACCAACGGCCTGGCCTTCCTCCCATACGCCAATGGCGTCCATTACGACTCAGAGGTAAGGCGGCGGCCGCTGGTGCACCGGCTCGTGGCTGACGGAAAGCTGGGGGAAACGCACTGCACGGACGACGGCGTGGGGCTGGTCTATCACGGCACGGAACTCGTGGAAGCGGTTGCCGAAGTACGGGGCAAGGGCGCCTACATCGTCACCGCGGAAGCCGGTGGAGCGGGTGGGGCTACCGCTTCCGAGAGGCGCCTGGAGCCTCGCTTCCTTGGCTGACATCCACGAACTGCCGGCCGTCCGGCTCCGGGATGTCCTCCGCGCAGGCGAGCTTTCAGCGCGGGACGCCACTGCACATTTCCTGGCCCGGATTACAGAGCAGAATCCGTTGCTGGGCGCCTTTGTCACGGTCACGGCAGAACAGGCGATGGCCGATGCAGCCGCCGCCGATGCCCGGTTCGTCCGGTTCCGAAATGACTTCGGAACGGACTCCGCGGAGGGCCCCGGAGGCAGCGCGGACGGCCTGCCGCTCGTGCATGGCATGCCGGTGGCGTTCAAGGACCTGACCGACGTCGCCGGTGTGGTGACCACCCACGGAAGCGCTGCACTTGACCACAAACCTGCGCCCTCCGACGGCGCCCTGGCTGCAGTCCTCAAGGCCGCTGGCGTCGTCTCATTGGGTAAGACGCAGGTTCCGGAGTTTGGACTGACGGCGTACAGCGAGAACCGCATCGCACCGCCGTCGCGCAATCCGCATGCGCCGAGCCGGAGTTCCGGCGGTTCCTCCGGGGGCAGCGCTGCCGCGGTGGCCGCGGGGCTGCTTCCGTTCGCGCCAGGGACCGACGGCGGCGGTTCCGTCCGTATTCCGGCCGCCGCCTGTGGCCTCGTGGGCCTCAAACCCGGCCGCGGTGTGGTGCCGTCAGGCGAGAGTTCAGGCGACCCGGCGCGCCTGGTGGTAGCGGGGCCGCTGGCCCGTAGCGCCGCCGATGCAGCCCTGCTGATGGATGCGCTGGCACCGTCAGTTGGCAGCAGTTATCTCGGCGCAGTGGGACACGAACCGCGCCCGTTGCGCATCGGCCTGACCCTGGACAGCCCCTGGTCCGCCACCTTCCCGTTCACGCCGGAACCCGAAGCCCTGGCTGCATTGCAGACGGGCAGCGACATGCTAGAGCATGCCGGGCACGCCGTCAGCGAAGCCGCAATCCGCTACGACAACCGCTACCCGGACGCCTTCACCACAGCGTGGACCGCCGCCGTCGGAACCGCCCGGATCAGTCCGCACCGCGAAGCCCTTCTGGCCCCGCTGACCCGGACGTTCAGGCGCCGTGCCCAACAGCGCAGCGTCGCCAAGCTCAACGAATCGCTGGCGTTCCTCCGGCAATTCGAGCGCGATACCATCACGCAGTACGGGGCGTGGGACCTGATGCTGATGCCGACACTGGCCCAGACACCCCGGCCGGTGGGCTGGTTTACCGGTGCAACGCACGGTGACGGACGCTGGCCGGCTGCGGAATGGGCCGGCGACGCCGACGGCGACTACCGCAGGCAGTGCGAGTTCGCGCCTTGGTCCTCCATGGTGAACGTGTGTGGCCTGCCGGCCATCACGATTCCGGTGTACTGGACCGGTGGACTACCGGCTCATGGCCTCCCGATGGGAATCCAGCTCGTGGGGCCGGCGGGATCGGAACTGCTCCTGCTCCAGGTGGCGGCCCAGCTCGGATTCTGAGGCTGGATTGAGGGGCCCTTGGGTGTCGACTCCGCTGCCGAGACGGAGGACGATTAAGGGGCAGTCACTATGAGGAGGTCTGTGATGTGCTATTCATCGATGGAGGAATACGGGTGGCGTAACAAGAGAGAAGCCAGCCGGAAACCCGAAGCGCGCCACGAAACACCGCCGGACCGTCAGGAGCCGCATTACACGGCCCAGGACTTAACTTTCTGGGCCTTCCCGCGTCGCCGGAAGACCCACGAATCCCAGGAACCGGCCGCTGAGAGTACGCGCGAGAGAGTCTGATTTTGTTGTTCAGGCCCACCTGAAGAAGGGCCCCCTGACGGGGGCCTTTCCGCTGACTGGCAGTCTGTATCCAGGCGGGTCAGTTTCGACCGGGGTCAGTAACCGTAGATCGAGCTGTACGACAGCCCGATGATGAGGAGCAGCCAGAACGCTCCGTACCCCAGCAGGCACAGGTAGCCCAGGACCAGCCCGGTGATGGACATGCCCTTGCCTGAGGGTTCGCGGCGCAGAGCCAGATGGCCGGTAATGATTGCGGCGATCTGCGGAATCATGAACCAGCCCAGGAGGACCGAAGAAATGCCGCACACCATGCTGGCGATGCTGAGGCCTTTGGGTTCGGCCGGCATGCCGTAGTAGGCCGGCTGGCCGTACGCCGGCTGGCCATAAGGGCTGGCACCTTGGCCGTAAGGGCTTGCAGGCTGGGCATATGCCGCGCCGTACTGATCGCGCGGCTGGCTATACTGGCCTGCACCGTACTGGTTCTGGCCGTACTGATTCTGGTCATACAGAGGCGGCGCCGGAATGCCGGGACCCGGCGGCGGCTCGTAGCCTGCCGGCGAATCGCCTGGTCCCTGGGCACCGGACCCTTGCGAATCTGGGCGCGGAGTTGGCTGGTCAGTCATGGTTCTCCCCATTCGAAGTCTTCGCTTCCCAGCCTACCGCCGCCTGCATTACAAGGCCTACCGCCGCCCTCATTCCAGTCCTACCGCCCCCAATACGACAGCACGTAGACGGTAAAAACTACGAAGGCAGCCAGGAACATCAATCGGGTAATTCCAGTGGCTGCGTGGTGCTGCGCTTTCGACTTCCTGGCGCGTCCGGCTCCGCCGCTGCCCGCCCCACTCCGCGCCCCGCGGCCGGTGCCGTGGGCGAGTTGCCGGGGTCCCGGCCGGACTCCAGTCTGCCCGGACCGCGGCGGCCCAGCTATCGGCGGCCGTCCGGCTGCCGGCTTCACGGTCAGCGAGTTCACCGCCGGACCTTCCACAGCCAGTTCCTGCGTCAGCTGCTCGCCGAGGTGCGCAGACAGGCCCGCCACCGTCTGCTGGTCGAGCACCGGTGGCAGCGCCAGGACGGCAGCCAC
This sequence comes from Pseudarthrobacter adonitolis, assembly GCF_055412845.1. Lineage (NCBI taxonomy): Bacteria > Bacillati > Actinomycetota > Actinomycetes > Micrococcales > Micrococcaceae > Pseudarthrobacter > Pseudarthrobacter adonitolis. The sequence continues at coordinate 148,556 of NZ_JBVAYW010000006.1, forward strand.
AACGCGGTCGGCACCTGCCACGGCGACATCGGAATTGGTGATGCCGAAGAGGTCAGGCTGCCCGGCGAGGCAGATCAACGGACGGACGAACCGCCGGTGGGGCGGCGCCAGCACAGACGCGACGGCGGCGCACTGCGCCAACGCCCCGTCCACGGACTGCGTCCTGGCGAAACGGCCCTGCCACAGGACACCGGCGGAGACACGGACCTCGCCGGTCCAGTTCTTGGCATCGACCACCACCACCCCGCCGGGACCCACCAGCACATGGTCAAGGTTGGCTTTGGGCCGCCCGGGCCAGTGCACATCGTTCAGCAGGTACCAGCCGTGCGGAATGAGCCGGCTTAGCCTGTCCTCTACGAGCCGCGCGCCCACGGCACCGGCGTCCCACGACTTCGTGGCACGCTCGGCCTGATCGAGCTGGCGTTTCAGTCGCTGCACGCGTTCTGCAGCCAGCCTCGACTGCTCCGCCGCGCCGTCTCCTGCCCCCATGACCTGCCCCCTGATCGCTGCGTCCCGACTTACTGCAATGCCCGACGCTTACTGCAGTGCCCGATGGCGGCGCTCCCCGCCGTCGGGCATTCTTTCCTGAGTTTTTCCGAAAGTAGCAGCGCCGCAGGGAGCCGGTATATAGGTACTTTTGGGGCCAGTACTCGCTTTAACTATTTGCTGCCCACGGCCCGGAGGGGAGTTTCCGCGTCATAGGGGCCGGATTATGGACCCGGCGTTTTGACTCCCGCCCACGTCTGGCATGCTGGTGCCATGGCTAGCCGCGCGGGCACAGTTGCCCAATCCCAGGACCTTGTTGACATCACTGCGCTTCTCGACGCGTATTACGACATCACTCCGGATCTGAGTGATCCCGGCCAGCGCGTGGCGTTCGGCACTTCCGGGCATCGCGGCTCGAGCCTCAAGGCGTCGTTCAACGAACAACATATCGTCGCGATCACGCAGGCAATCGTGGAATACCGCGCGGGGCAGGGCATCACCGGCCCGCTTTTCCTGGCGAAGGACACCCACGCCCTCAGCGAGCCGGCGCAGAACTCCGCCCTGGAGGTCCTCGCGGCCAACGGCGTACACGTGCTGATCGACGCGCGGCACGGCTACACCCCCACGCCGGCACTGAGCCACGCGATCCTTACGTACAACAACAACGGCCAGCCCGGCACTCCTGAGGCGGACGGCATTGTGGTCACGCCCAGCCACAACCCGCCCGGAGACGGCGGCTTCAAGTACAACCCTCCGCACGGCGGCCCGGCCGATTCCGACGCCACGGGCTGGATCGCCAACCGCGCCAACGAACTCCTTGAAAACAACCTGCGGGGCGTGAAGCGCATCCCCGTCGCGGACGCCCTCGCCGCGGACAGCACCGGCAAGTTCGATTTCCTCAGCAGCTACGTTGACGATCTCCCGTCCGTGTTGAACCTTGACGCTATCCGCGAGGCTGCCGTACGCATCGGCGCCGACCCCATGGGCGGTGCCGCAGTGGATTACTGGGGCGAGATCGGCGAGCGCCACCACCTGGACCTGACGGTGGTGAACCCCACTGTAGATCCCCAGTGGGCTTTTATGACCCTGGACTGGGACGAAAAGATCCGGATGGACTGCTCCTCGCCGTTCGCGATGGCATCCCTGATCAACAGGATGTCCGACGGCGGCAGTTCAGCCGCGTTCGACGTCGCCACCGGCAACGACGCCGACGCCGACCGGCACGGCATCGTGACCCCTGACGGTGGCCTGATGAACCCAAACCACTACCTCGCCGTCGCCATCGATTACCTCTACCGCAACCGAAGCGGCTGGAACCCCAACTCGGTGGTGGGCAAGACCCTGGTTTCGTCCTCGATCATCGACCGTGTGGCGGAAAGCCTGGGCCGCAAACTGGTTGAGGTCCCTGTGGGCTTCAAGTGGTTTGTGCCGGGGCTGCTGTCCGGCGAAGGCGCCTTCGGTGGCGAGGAGTCTGCCGGCGCTTCCTTTAACAAGTTGGATGGCAGCGTCTGGACCACCGACAAGGACGGCATCCTGTTGGCGCTCCTGGCCTCGGAGATCACCGCAGTCACCGGCAAGTCTCCGTCTCAGCTGTACAAGGGCCTGACCGACCAGTTCGGCGCCCCCGTCTACGCTCGCATTGATGCAGCAGCCACGCGTGAGCAGAAGGCGGCACTCGGCAAGCTCTCGCCGTCGGACGTCACTGCGACTGAATTGGCCGGCGAAACGATCACCGCCAAGCTGACCGAGGCGCCTGGCAACGGCGCGCCAATCGGCGGGCTCAAGGTGGTCACAGAGAACGCCTGGTTCGCCGCACGCCCGTCCGGGACCGAGGACGTCTACAAGATCTATGCCGAGTCGTTCAAGGGCGAGGAGCACCTCAAGCAGGTCCAGGCGGAAGCCAAGGCCTTGGTGGACGGTGTGATCGCCTAGCCTGCCGGGGAAAGGCGAACGCTCTCTCACCGGAAGTGAGAGAGCGTTCGCCCTTAAAGCGCAGAAAGTGAGAGAGCGTCAGCCCGGGGATTCATGGCGCGCCGCATGGTAGGCGTTGTTTAAGCAGTGAAAGGGCCCCCTGAACTGGGAAATAGTGGTTGTCGAGACCGATATTTGCCGAGCGAAGGAGCACCCTTTCGACGCAAAAGTCTACCCCTGTTTTTCCGTCCGTTCCGGTCACTTTCACCGGCCAGTCGCTGATCGCCCACGCCGGAGTCACGGTCCTCACCGGCTGCATGGACGCGCGGGCCACTTGTGGACGGGCGAGAGATGCACACCACCCACACCCCGGCCCCAAAGGCAGTTGAATCGTGATGCTCACCATAAATCTCACGATGCCTTGTAACTCCCGGCGAACGACTGAACGCTGCGCTGGCTATGGAGCGGGGCTTGTGGTGCTTCTTGTTGCCCGTTCCAGGAGCTCCAATAGGTGCAGGTACTCTTTCCCTGTTGACCTGGACATGCCTAGCTCGCAGGTCCTGCTGGACGAGGCGTAAGCGTCGAATTCCCGCCTATTGAGTTCGGCGGCCTCATATTCGGTTGCTGAGGATGTGAGTTCTGGATGCAGCAGCCCACGGTCCCCGGCAAAGGCACAGCAGGACCAGTCCACCGGAATAAATACTTCCGTGGCGATACGGCCTGCGATGGATGTCATCATCGCGTTGATTCCCAGCTGGGTCGAAGAGCAGGTCGGGTGCAGAGCTATAGATGACATTGGCGCCGACACCGTGAGGTGCTCCAGCAGGTTGTTATGGACGAATTCGAGGGCGTCCACGAAACGGAGGGAGGCATACTTGGCTGTGCTGCCCGCGGTATCACGCAGGGTTTCGAGGCCTTCCGTGCAGGAGGAGGCGTCGCAGATGATGGGCAGCTCGCCCTGCCGAGATGTCTCCCACAGCACCGGCAGGACCTTCTCCGCCATACGCGTGTGGCCGGTCGTGAACCCTTTGGACTTCCAGGGGGTTCCGCAGCAGAGGGATGCGATCTCCTCCGGCACGATGATCGGAACGCCTGCCCGCCGGCACAGCGCGAGGATAGCCGACGAAACCCCTTGGGAGTTCCCGGCCGGCCCGAAAATGGTCCCGATGCAGGCGGGGAAATATACGGCCACTGGTTTCTCTGCAGGCACGGGAAGACGCCGGGACCCACCAGCCGGCAGCGACCGGTCGTAGAGCGGCACGGTATCGGCTCCTATGACCGCACGTCCTAAGCGGGTAGCTGCGGTCACGGCAGTTGCTGGCACCCGATCTGCAAGAGTAAGAGCCGCTCCCCCCAGCTTCGTCATACCATCCCAGTGATTGGCGGCTGTCGCCCAGACGGATGATTCGACCGCGCCGGCGTTTTCCGCGCGCAACCGGCGTACGAGGTCTCCCGTGTTGATTTTCACTGGGCAGGCGACCTGGCACATACCGTCGACCGCGCACGTGTCGATCCCTTCGTAAGCGAAAGCGGATTGGAGCTCGCGGAGCAGCTTGCCGTCGCCGTCAGCTTCTGCCGTCTGCATTTCGCGTCTGAGCACGATGCGCTGGCGGGGTGTCAGCGTCAGATCTTTCGAGGGGCACGACGGCTCGCAGTAACCGCACTCGACGCAGCGGTCGACTTCTTCTTCCACAGCGGGGGCCAGTTTTAGGTCCTGTAGATAAGAATCCGGGTCATCGGAGAGCACTGCACCGGGGTTGAGCATCCCGGTGGGATCGCAGAGGAGTTTGACCTGGCGCATGACCTCGTGGAGTTCACTACCGTACTGTCGGCGGATGAACGGGGCCATGATGCGGCCGGTTCCGTGTTCGGCCTTCAGAGAGCCGCCCCTGCCGAGGACGAGGTCAACCATGTCTTCAGTGAAATCCCGGTACCGCTGGAGGTTTGAGGACTCCTCGAAGCGTTCATTGATCATGAAGTGGATGTTGCCATCTTTCGCGTGTCCGAAGATCACGCTTTCCTCGTACGAGTGCCGTTCAAAGAGCCCAAGGAGGCCCTCGCAGGTTCCGAGAAGCTCCGGGACGGGGACGACGATATCCTCCAGGAGCGCGGTGGTTCCCGAGGGCCGGGCGCCGGCGACAGCGGTGTATAGACCTTTGCGGACGCTCCAGAGGGCTGCCCGCGCGCCGGCGTCGCGTGTCATGGTCAGCGGGGCAGCCAGCTCCAAGGAGGAGAACAGCCCTTCGCTGCGGGCTTGCTGCCTTTCCACGTCGTCCGGTGTCGAGCCGGTGTATTCGATGAGGTAGGCGGCGTGGTGGTCTATCGTCAGCGCAGTCAGTTCCGGAGTGACCTGAGGGAGGGCCTGGGCAACCCGCAGGGACGTGGCGTCCATCAACTCGATGGTGGCCAGCCCGGTGCGCACGAGCGCCGGGAGCGCCGCTGTCGCACTGCTCAGCGACGGGAAGACCGCCAGTCCCGTGGCCGCGCGCGGGTGCGAAGCCACTGTCCGGTAGGTAGCCTCGGCGATGAAAGCCAGGGTGCCTTCGCTGCCGACGACCAGATGGGTAAGGATGTCGACAGGACAGTCGAAGTCCAGGAACGAGTTAACTCCGTAACCCATGGTGTTCTTCATGGCGAACTGCCGGCGGATCGTTTGGACCGAGCTCTGGTCGGCACGCACTCTGTCCCGCAGCCGTGCCAGTCCGGTCCAGAGATCGCCTTCGGCATGCCGGAGGCGCTCATCTGCATCGGGGGCACCGGTGTCGATCATTGTGCCGCTGGGAAGTACGACCACCAGCGATTCAAGGGTGTTGTAGGTGTTGTATTCGGTGCCGCAAGTCATACCGCTGGAGTTGTTGGCCACCACGCCGCCGATGGTGCAGGCGATTTCACTGGCCGGATCGGGACCGAGTTTGCGGCCTAACGGGGCAAGACGGTTGTTGACGCTGCGAAGCGTCGCCCCTGGCTGGACCCGCACTCTGAGGCCGTCGTCAAGGACCTCAATGCCTCTGAAGTTGCTGCGCACGTCGGCAAGGATTCCGTTTGAGAGTGCCTGCCCGCTGAGGCTGGTGCCTCCGGACCTGAACGTCAACGGAATCCCATGTTCACGGCTGACCTTGAACAATCGGGCCACGTCCTCGGCATGTCGCGGGACCGCCGTCAGCTCGGGAACCAGCAGATAGTGCGACGCATCGTGTGCCAAAGCAAGGCGATCGAAAGCACGGGAACTCGCCGGCACGGGGGCAAGGACGTCCGCGTCCATCAGGCCCCGCCGTGCTGACTGCGTTCATGGACGACACGGTAGGTGTTGCGCAAGGCTTCCATTGAGGCGTCATAAGATGCCTGCGCCACACCGGTGAAGAGACAGTCGACGACCATGAGCTGGGCAATACGGCTGCCAAGGGCTCCGGACCGGAACCTTGTTTCCCTGGCGGCGGTCGTGAGCACAACGTCGGCGGCCGCGGCGACCGGGGAATCATGGAAGTTGGTGATCGCTATCGTGGCAGCACCGGATTCCCGTGCGACGGAGAGGAACTCCACCGTGTCCTTTGTGTTTCCCGAGTGGGAGATGGCGATAGCGACACATGAGTCGTTGAGCGTCGCAGCAGCCGTCCACGCCGAGTGCGAGTCAGACCAGTTGATCACCGTCCGGCTGATCCGGGAAAGCTTCTGCTGCAGGTCAAGGCCGACGAAAGAGCTGGCACCCATGCCGAAAGTGTCTATCCGGCGGGCCCCTGACACTAGACCCACGGCCATGCCCAGGGCTTTTGTGTCCAGCGCCCGGGCCGTGTCGGCAATTGAGAGGGTCTCGTTGATGGCCACTTTCGCCACAATGTCGTCAAGTGAGTCGTTCCGTCCGATGTCCCCGGAAACCGGAGGGAGGCTGGAAGTCGTCATTTCCTGACGCATCGCCTCCCGGGTGAGGTCCATCAACAGGTCCTTGTAGTGCGAGTAGCCCATCCGCTTGTAGAAACGCACCACCGACGTGGTCGAGGTGTCGCAGCGATCGGCCAGTTCGGCCACGGACAGGGTTGCCCCCTCAGACGGGCTTTCGATGAAGACCTGGGCGATGCGTTTCTCGGACGGCCTCAAGGAGGGTAAGGCGGCCCGGATCCGAATCAGCACCGTCTCGGAATCGGGTGTTTCTACCGCGTTGTTCACATTCAGCTCCCTCGTCAGGGTGTTCCTCCGGCAGTTAGCCAAAGGTAACGGATGGCATGGGAAGGACACGTCTAAAAAACTATCCGGGGAATATCTTTACATAGATTGCTCCATGAAGGTACGTTAATGACCAACCCGGATCACCGATGCTCTCTGGGGGACCTGCGAAAGCCGGCGCGGCATGCAGGAGGCATCACATGTCACAGAGGAGACCAACCCATGCACAGCGGTTCCCGATTCATCCGTGGCACGCTTTCGGCATTCGCAATAGCCGCAGCTGTGTCGATAACTTCCACTGCCTGCTCCGCCCCGGCATCTCAACAGACTTCAGCGGGAAAATCCGGCGGGAATCTTGTCGTGGGTGTGACGACAGACCCCGACACTCTGCTTCCCTGGAAAGCCACGCAGTTCCAGGCTGTCTCAGTGCTCCAGAACATCTACGGCACACTTACGGAGTTTGATAAAGACCTATCCGTGGTTCCTGGGCTGGCCAAGTCCTGGGACGCATCGGCGGACGGTTTGACCGTCACGTTCAAGCTCCGCGAAGGCACGGTGTTCAGCGATGGCAGCGCCCTGGATTCGAAGGACGTGAAGTTCTCTCTGGACAAGATCAAAGAAGAAGCGACGGGTGCTGTGGCGCGAACCTCGCTGGCCGCAGTGTCTTCGGTCGAGGCTCCCGATCCTGCGACGGTCATCCTTCGGATGACGTCGGCTGACGCTGCGCTGCCGGCCAACCTGGCCGTCATCAACATGGCAATACTCTCCTCCGAGGACCCCGAAACGTCGCTGATGACAACGCCGAACGGATCCGGTCCGTTCACGCTGAAGGAGCGCATCCCCAGCCAGTCGATGAAGCTGAGCCGGAATGATTCCTATTGGGGGGAGAAAGCGAAACTGGACACAGTCGAATTGCGGGTGATCCCGGACGAGTCCTCCATCGTCGCCGCGATGCAGTCCGGCAACGTAAATTTCGCCGTTTTCAATAGCCCGCTGGTTGCGAAGACCGCTGGCGGCCCCAACACTTCAGTGGCCAAGACGCCTCAGTTGAGCTATCACGCCCTCCAGCTGAACGCAGGACGCCCGGCCCTCGCCGACCTTAACGTTCGCCTGGCGATCCAGTGCGCCGTGGACCGTCAGCAGGTGCTCGATACCGCGGCACTCGGTGAAGGCGAGGTGACAGGTCCCATCACCTCGCCCGCCTACAAATCGAACGCGGACGACCGCCCGTGTCCGAAGCGCGATCTCACCAAAGCCGCTGAGTACCTCAAGAAGGCAGGAAAAGATGCGGGAGTGACACTGTCGACGATCGTCTCCCAGGGCGAATACGCCACATCCGTTGACGAGGCACAAAACCTCAAGGCCCAGCTCGCCGACGCCAAGATCACGCTCACCATCGACGTTCTCGAATCCGGCGCCTTCGTTAATCGGTGGAAGGCCGGAGACTTCGATGCCGCAGTTGCACTCAATAGTGGACGCCCCGACCCTGACGGCATGTACGGGCGGTACTTCACCAGCACCGGCAACCTGAATAAGGTCGCGGGTTACAACTCGCCAGCGCTCGACACCCTGTTCGCCTCCGGCAAGACAACCTCAGATTCGGAGAAGCGCAAGGACATCTATTCCAAGGTCTCCGGCGAGCTGGAGAAGAACGCTGCCTGGGTCTGGTTGTTCACCAGCTACACCTACACAACGACGAGCTCTTCCGTCCAGGGGTTTATCCCCATGGCAAACGGCTCACTCCAGTACCTGCGAACCACGACTATCAACTAGCCGCCCCGACAGTGGGCCCCGTTCCACCGGGGCCCACCACTGGCGAGAAAACCAGGGACATGCTTCAGACCTTTACCCACAATCCCATCTTGCGTCGCGCCGCCGGCGCAGCGGGAACGCTGCTGGGGGTGGCTATCTTCGTATTCATCATGCTCCGTGCCATCCCGGGAGATCAGATCATCGCCGGCCTCGGAACAGAAGCTGCTGCCCTCACCCCGGCCCAGCAGGCCTCCCTGGAGCGCTACTACGGCCTGGATCAGCCGCTTTTCGTCCAGTTCTTCTCCTGGCTGGGCAATCTGTTCACGGGAAACCTCGGCTTCTCGGCCCGGGCCCAGCAGAGCGTTCTGGACCTCACCCTCCGATCCCTTCCGGTGACCTTCGAACTTGCCATCCTGGCGATCGTCCTGGCACTGCTCATCGGTGTGCCCCTCGGCATGCTGGCCGCTTCCAGGCCTGACTCCCCGCGTGACGGACTGGCCCAGGTCGTGAGCCTGGCCGGGCTCTCAGTCCCCGCGTTTCTTCTAGCCACGACACTGCTTTCTGTCTTCGCCGCCTCCCTCGGCTTCAACCCGAACGGGCGGGGATTCGCCACCTTCACCGAGAACCCACTGCTGAACCTTCAACAAATGCTCCTGCCCTCATTAGTCCTGGGATTCGGCATAGCCGCACCGATCATCAGGACCACCCGCACCGCCGTATTGGAGATTCGCTCAAATGACTTCATCCGCACCGCCCGCGCCAAAGGCGTCCCGGAGAGCCGGCTGCAGACCAGACACGTACTGCGCAACGCCCTCGTCCCGATTGTCACGATGACCGGTCTCCAGTTCGGATACCTCCTTGGCGGGGCGGTTGTCGTAGAGCAGATTTTCTCGATTCCGGGGATCGGCCGGCAGGTGCTGCTCGGCATACAACAGAAAGAGTATGCACTCGTGCAGAGCACTGTGCTCGTCATCGCACTGACCTTCGTCATCGTGAATCTATTGACCGATGTCCTCTACCGGATCATTGACCCGCGGGTACGTGCCTCATGACCGGCATGCCATTGACCACGGAAAACAATATGATCCTCACGGGGGCCGCCCGCCGCTCCCTGGCGCTGCTGAAGAGTCCCACAGGTCTGACCGGGCTCATCATTATCTGCCTGCTCGCTCTGCTCTCGGCGCTGTCTTTCAGCAGCGCCCTTCCCTATGATCCGATCACGCAGAACTCGCCTGCCAGGCTGCTCCCACCGTCCGGCTCGCACTGGTTCGGGACGGACCAGTTCGGGCGGGACGTGTTCTCCCGGGTCGCCGCAGGTGTCTCCAACTCATCCCTCATCGCAGTCACCGCAGTGGCCTTCGCCGCAGTTATTGGCACACTGGCCGGCCTTGTCGCCGGGTTCTACCGCGGCATGGCCGACGGGCTCATCGGCGGCGTCACCAACGTACTCTTCGCCTTCCCTCCCCTGCTCCTGGCTCTCGCCCTGGCGTCAGTCTTCGACCGCAACTGGTTCACGATCGCCGTCGCGATCGCCGTCGTCTATGTGCCGATCTTCATCCGGGTCACCCGCGGCCCGGTCCTGTCGCTGCGCGAAATTGAATATGTGAAGGCGGCAACCAGCACAGGACAGAGCCGGGTGATGATCATGCTGCGGCACGTTCTGCCGAACATCACCTCTATCATCATCATCCAGGTGGCCCTTTCGCTCTCGTGGGCGGTCCTCACTGAGGCGTCACTGAGCTTTCTGGGGCTTGGCACTCCCCCGCCGGCCCCGTCGCTTGGATCAATGATCTTTGAGGCCCGCACACTGGTTTATGTTGCGCCCTGGACCATGATCGCGCCCGGCGCGCTCGTCGTCCTTCTCGTCGTCGGCCTGAACCTCCTCGGGGACGGCCTCCGCGATGGACTCGACCCACGGAACCGAGGCAAACGATGACCCTTACCCCTCTCGAGATCGCCCGGCTTACAACTCTCGACACGGAAATCGCAGACCCTCGATTTGCCACCATCGACAAAATGTCCGTCGGTGAGCTGGCAGAAACAATGAACACAGCCGACTCCGCTGTCCCTGGCGCGGTCAGACGCGCCCTTCCACAGATAACACCCGCGATCGAAGCCACCGCGACGCGCATGAAGGCCGGCGGCCGGATGATTTACGTTGGCGCAGGAACACCTGGCCGCATCGGGGTGCTCGACGCCTCGGAATGCCCGCCGACCTTCGGGACTTCGCCGGATCAGATCTTTGCCGTCATCGCCGGAGGGGCCAGCGCCATCGTCGCCCCCTGCGAAGGCGCGGAAGACGATGTCGACGCCGGCACGCAGGCAATGGATGCGGCCGACGTCGGTGCGCTGGACACGGTGATCGGCATCGCCTCCAGCGGCCGGACGCCGTTCGTCGTCGCAGCCCTGGAGCGCGCGCGATCCAGGGGCGCCCTCAGCGTTGCCCTCACCTGCAACACAGGGACACCCCTGGCGGCCGCCGCGGAACACCAAATCGAAGTCATCGTCGGTCCCGAAGTCGTCGGCGGCTCAACCCGCCTCAAGGCAGGGACCGCCCAAAAGCTAGTGCTGAACATGTTCTCAACAATCGTCATGGTCCAGCTCGGCAAGACCTACGGCAACCTTATGGTCGATGTGAAACCCACGAATGCCAAGCTCCGGGAACGCGCCGTCCGAATGGTCCGGTCCGTCACCGGCGTAGAACGTGTCAGCGCCCTCGAAGCCCTGGGCGCCAACAACTCTTCCGTCAAACAAGCCATAGTCGCACTTCGTCTGGGTCTCAACCCGGTTGAAGCGGCGACGCAACTCACTAAGCACAGCGGCCTCCTTCGAGCGGCACTAGGGGAGCAAGCATGAGAATTCTAGGGATGATTTCGGGAACCTCCCACGACGGAATCGATGCCGCCGTCGTGGACTTCGATGAACGCGACGGACACCTGACGGGAAAAGTTCTGCAGTCCACCAGCACGCCCTACCCCCCGGCACTCCGGGCTCGGCTCATCAAGTCGCTTCCTCCAGCAGCCACGACCCTGGCCGAGATGTGCGAACTCGACACACTGGTCGGCCAATGCTTTGCGCAGGCGGCACTGGACGTCATCCGCGACGCCGGCCCCGTAGACCTTGTCGTTTCACACGGTCAGACGGTCTTCCACTGGGTGGAGGACGGGCAGGCGCGGGGAACGCTGCAGATAGGACAACCAGCCTGGATCGCCGAAGCGACCGGGACACCTGTGCTGTCGGATGTGCGCGTCCGGGACATCACGGCGGGCGGTCACGGTGCGCCCCTGGTGTCGTACTTGGACGCCCTGCTGCTGGCCGGCCACCACGGTACCGCCGCCGCCCTGAACCTCGGCGGTATCGCCAACATGACAGTGGTCTCCGGAGAGTCGGAGCTGTTCGCCTACGACATCGGACCGGCCAACGCGCTCATCGACGCGGTCGTCGTCGGCCGGGACCTGAACGATAAGGGCTACGACGCAGACGGCAGGATTGCTGCCACCGGCACGGTGGACGCCGACTTGCTTGACGTGCTCCTCGATGACCCCTATTTCCGGCTGCCAGCTCCTAAGTCCACCGGCAAAGAACACTTTCACCTCCCCTATGTCGAGGACAGCCTGGAGGCAGCCGGTGCCCGTCCCAGCGACGCCGATCTGATAGCAACCCTCACCGAACTGACAGTCCGCTCCGTGGCCCGGGACGTGCGCACGCACGGAATCGACCTCGTGGTCGCTTCCGGTGGCGGATGCAGGAACAGCGTCCTCATGGAAGGACTGCGGCGCGCGCTGCCCGGAGTCCTCATTACACAATCGGACGACTACGGTGCCCCGGCCGATGACAAGGAGGCAATTGCCTTCGCGCTCATCGGGTGGTGCACCGCTCACGGGCTGCCCGGCACGGTCCCTGCGGGAACGGGCGCCCGGGAAGGCCGAATCCTCGGCACCATCACCCCTGGAAACGGACCGCTGACCCTTCCAGCACCTGCCACGTCAGCGCCCATGGCCCTGACACTCCGCCGGGGATAGAGAGGCGGTGATCGTGCCCCTCACCTCTCGGAGAGCGTCCGCGGCCGACTTCGAAGAAATCGTCGAAGTGTTCCTTTCCTGCTGGCGGGACAGCTATTCGGGCGTTCTGCCACCCCATGTCCTACAGAGCATGACGGAAGAACGCCCTCGTGCCCTGCGGGAACGGGTGTTGTCCACTCAGGACGTTGAGGAAGAGATCACCGTCGCCGCTGACGCCGGTACGGGCGCCATCCGCGGCGTCGTCAGGCACGGTCTCAAATACCCCGGCCACGGAATCATCTGGTCGCGCTACGTTGACCCGTCCTCGCAGGGCTGCGGCATCGGATCCCGCCTGCTCCGCGGGGCGGAATCCTCTTTGGCGGAGGTGGGCGCCGAATCGGCCAGCCTGTGGGTTTTCGCCGACAACGCAGCTTCCGTCGCCTTTTACGCCCATCACGGCTGGCTTCCCGGCAGCAAACCTCCGGCCCGAAGCCGGGAATTCGGCGAACCCACGTGCCGGCTGTCGAAATCCTTCCGGGACGCCCGCCCGGAGGCCCCCGCCACCATCATCCTCAAGGAGTGCTATCCCCTCTACGCCGCGGCTGCAAGCGCTGGGGACGCCCACCGCCTCGTCGAAACGCTTCCCCTGGTCTGCGCACCCAGGACCGCGCGCCGCTATTCCGATCTCGGCTTCATTCTCCTGGGCCGAATAGTCGCCGCCGCAGCCGGCCAGGACCTCGCATCTGCCACCGCAGAGCAGGTCACCCGACCACTCGGCCTCGAGTCGACCCGGTATGCGCGGCCAGCCGGTACCAACGTGGCCACGGGATCCCGCGACGACAGGATCGAAGCCGCGATTGTCGACTCCCATATCCCCTACGCAGGTCCCTTCAGCAGCAGTGACTTCTCCGGATGGCGCCGTCAGCCGGTAAGAGGACAAGTTGCGGACGGTAATGCCCACCACGTCTTCGATGGTGTTTCGGGGCATGCGGGCTTCTTCTCGACGGCTCCTGATCTCCTCCGGTTCGCCGCCGCACTGGCGGCCTACCGGGAGCACGATTCCCTGTGGCGATCAGAAGTCGCCGAGGAGTTCTTCTCGGCTGGACCGGATGCGGGGCAGGCGCTCGGATTCCGCCGTTACAGGCTGAAGATCAATGATGAAACTCTCACGGTCCTCGGCCATCCCGGCCACGTGGGGTGCGCTGTCGGGTTCCTGCCGGACCGAGGCATAGTCCTTGCGCTGGCCAGCAACCGCCTGCTCGTGGACGGGGCGCCGGTCGTGACAGAGGAACTATGGGCGGAGCTTCTCGAAGTAGCCGGTGACGAAATCGGACGCAGCAGCCCATGAGTGCCACTTTCGTCGCATCAGCCATCCACGTCTTCCGCAGCCCTGCAACAGAGAGGCACACGCCATGACTCCCCCTTCCCCGCTCCTTTCCATCCAAAACCTTTCGATCGCTTTCGGCTCCGGTGCGCGCCAGCTGGCTGTGGTTCAGAATGTTTCCTTCGAGGTGTTCCCCGGACAGACAGTTGCCGTCGTCGGCGAATCGGGCTCGGGAAAGTCAACTACCGCCGCCGCCGTCAACCGGCTTCTTCCTGCGAACGGACGGATCATCGGCGGTGACATCTTCTTCGATGGCCGCAACCTGGCCGATGCCACGGAACGAGAAATGCTGGCAATTCGTGGCGCCCGGATCGGCTTCGTACCCCAGGATCCGATGTCCAACCTGAATCCGCTCATGCGAATCGGCGACCAGATTGCCGAAGCCCTGGAGGTCCACGGGCGCTCCCTGGGCAAGGGCGGCCGCGGGCAGGTCATCGAATTGCTCGACATGGTCGGGATTCCAGAGCCGGAGCGGCGGCTGAGCCAATACCCCCATGAATTCTCCGGTGGCATGCGTCAGCGGGCACTCATTGCCATGGGTCTGGCCTGCCGACCGAGCCTCCTGATCGCCGACGAACCCACGTCTGCGCTGGATGTGACCGTACAGAGGCGCATCCTCGACCAGCTCGAGGAGCTTACCGAACGGATGGACACGGCCGTGCTGCTGATCACGCACGACCTCGCACTGGCCGCCGAGCGAGCCGACTCCATTGTGGTGATGCGGCAGGGGGCAATCGTCGAATCGGGCCCCGCGGCCCAAATCCTGAATGATCCCCAACATGACTACACCCAACGCCTCCTTATGGCAGCGCCCAGCCTGACCTCCCGGTCGATTGTCACGCATACGGCCGTCGGCGTCGAGCCTGGCCCGCACCCTATGGAAGCGGCTCCGGCGAAGATTGCCGACGTCCGCAACCTGAGCAAGACCTTCACCATCCGCGGCTCCGGAGGCCGAGGAGGCACCACGTTTACCGCGGTGGACGACATCAGCTTCAGTATCCCGCGTGGCCATACTGTCTCAATTGTCGGGGAGTCCGGTTCCGGGAAATCAACGACGGCGAACCTGATGTTGGGACTGGATGACATCACCTCGGGCCAGATCCTGTTTGACGGCACCGACGTCTCGACCCTGGGAAGACGTGAGCTTTTTGCCTTCCGCAGGCGCGTCCAACCGGTATTTCAGAACCCGTACGCGTCGCTCGACCCCAGATACACGATCGCAGAGTCGGTTACCGAACCCCTCCGGGTCCACCGGATGGGCACGAAGACCGTACGGCACAGCAAATGCCTGGAGCTGCTGGACCAGGTTGCGTTGCCAGCAACCATGGCCGACAGGCTGCCCCACGAGCTCTCCGGCGGGCAGCGCCAGCGCGTGGCCATTGCCCGCGCGCTGGCTCTTTCCCCCGAACTCGTCGTGCTCGACGAGGCGGTATCCGCACTCGACGTTCTCGTGCAGGCTCAAACCCTGGACCTGCTCGCCGAGCTACAAAAGGAGCTTGGCCTGAGTTACCTCTTCATCAGCCACGACCTCGCTGTCGTCCGAATGATTTCCCACGCAGTACACGTCATGCAGCGCGGCCGCATCGTCGAAAGCGGCACCCCCACCGACATTTTTGACCACCCTCAAGCCGCCTACACCCGCGAGCTCCTCGCCGCCATCCCCGCCGTCACGTCAGGCGCCTGACCGGAAACCCTGCACCAAAAATAGGCCGCCGCCGAGCTGGCGTAAGCCCGGTTGCGCCACTTCCCCCGCAGCGACGCCGCGGGGGCGTCCTGCCGCGGAATGACGGCCTTCAGGCCCTCGAAACGAAACGTTTTTCTGGACCGAAAGAAGCCATTGACGACTAACAAGCCTGCTGGTAATTTTTTTACCAATCCACTCATAACTTGGTAAGTAAATTACGAAGCAGTCAAAGATGACCTGCCCGCCGCATGCGGCCGGCAGCCCTGGGGGAAGGATCGGTACGTGCATGGCTCTCGGCAATCGTGACAAATTCAAAACTCCGGCCCGGACCTCGAAGACGACGGAACCGGGTCGGGACACCGCGGCCCTGCCACAACGGGTACAAAAAGCAGGGCTGTTCACCGCCTTCGCCGGGATGGGCGGCACGACATCGATAGTTCCGGCGATCATCCCCTTGACTGCCCACAACTCAAACAGCCCGGTCTCCGAATACCTCGGCGTCGTACCCGCGCTCTTCTTCGGACTGATGGCCGGGGTGCTGCTCTCGTCAATTCTGCTGCGGGCGACGAGCGCGGCCGCCACGCTTTCCGCCGGATCGCTGCTTCAATTCGCTGCACTCATCGCAATAGCCGCTGCACCGGACGGTGCTGCCTTCGCGATATCGGCCGGGGCCGCGGGCGTGGGGTTCGGCCTGTGCGAAGCCAGCGGGAGCATCATGGCACGCGTCGTCGCCGGCGAGGGGACCACGAGCCTGCTGTCTGCACTAACCGGAACCGTCGCCCTCGTCGCGGCCCTCGGCCCCCTGCTTATCGTCGCGGGGCTTCTCGGCGCGAACGCGGTCCCGCTGCTGGCATCGATCGCGCTCGTCCACCTGACCACGGCCGCCCTCTTCCTCTTTGCGCCAAAGACCGGCAGCGGACCGCAGGGGACCGGCGCTTTGACCGATCCCGCCAGAACCCGCCCGACAGCACTGCTCCTCCTGCTGGCGCCGGTGTCGGCAGCCCTCTTCGTGTACGTCGGCGTCGAAACAATCTTCGCCGGATGGTCCGCAGTCATCCCCGCCGAAGCTCTGGCACTGGACGCCACCGCTGCAGCAGCCGGAACGTCCGCTTTTTGGGTCCTGATGGCCGCTGGCCGTTACGCAGCATGGTTCGTCCTCAAGACCACAGTGACGCCATCAGCGGTCCTCATCTCCACCTGCTCCATCGCCGTGACGGGCCTCGCCGTGGCGGGTGCCCTCAGGCAGGCCCACCCCGTGGCCGCTCTGGTCACGACGGGCGTGGCCATTGTGTGCCTGGGGCCGATGTACTCCCTGATTCTAGGAATCGGACTGACCCGGGTCAAAGTCCAGGACGCCAAAAAAGCGGTCGGCCTACTGGTCGCCTGCGGCGCGGCAGGCGGCGCCTGCATCCCTGCCGCACTCCTCTCGGTCACGTCCCACCCAGGGAGCATGGGTGTTTTCCTTACGGCCGCGGCGCTGACAGCGGCCATAGTGCCGCTCATCGTCCGTCGACGCCCCCAGCAGCTTCCGCCGAACCACACCAGCCAACACTGCATAGAACCGGAGAACAAAATGGCAGTTCTGCACGACATCGAAGAGAGTCTGGCAAGCAAAGAACCGACCGCTCCCCCGTCCTGGACCAACGCCCACCTCGCCCTGGTCAACGAAAACGTCGTTCTTCACAGCGGGGCAGGGATTCTCCAGGGAGCATGGCACTCACAGGACAGCGACGAGGTGCTACTGGTCCTTAGCGGTCGATGCACCGTCGAAACGGGAGAGGGAGCCTTGACGGCCGGCGCAGGCCAGCTCATCCGCATCTCCGCCCACGAGCCGCACCGGGTCAGCACCGGTGAGGCGACGGTCCTGGTCGCGATCGAAGGCTCGTCGGCACTCCGAACGCCGCTGACCGGCCCAGGCGCATGAGAGCAGAGTTTTCGCGGAAGCCAGCATGTCGATGGCGTTGTCGCACTCGATGACGGCAGCACCGACGAGTCGCTGAAAATCCTCACGTCCGCTGCCTGCATCACAGAAATCATCAGGATCCATCCGGACGAAAAGACGGAATGGAACGAACCGCGCAATCGCGAGCTGCTGGTGACTGCTGGTCAGGCACTGGGAGCGGGCTGGTTCGTCGCCTACGACGCCGACGAGCGCCCGGACAGCCGGCTCTGGAACCAGTGGAACCTTTTGACCGATGTGGCGGACGCATCAGGGGCAATCGGGATCAGCCAACCACTCCGGGAGATATGGGACCGCCCCGATAATTATCGCTGTGACGGGGTCTGGGGACGGAAGCGGAAAGTGTCGATCTTCCGGAACCTGGAATCTGATCACCAGTTCGACCCGGCCCAGTGGCACGGGGAATGGTACCCCGCCCAGTTTCTGGGAACGGATCGTTTCCTGCTGACAGACGTGAACCTTTACCACATGAAGATGCTGCACGCCGCGGACCGGGAGCAGCGGATGAAGCGCTACCTGCGCCTGGATCCTGATCGTAAATTTCAGGAGACCGGATACGAATACCTCGTAGACGAGGCCGACATCGCACTAGCGCCGATCTCCCCGGTGGAAGGCTACGCCGGCATGGCCAGCGGCGCCGAACACAGCCGAACGGTGGCGCATGAGTAAACCCCTTGTACGCTCACGGCTTCTGACCCTGTTTGCCGGGACTGCCCTGGTCATTCCCACCACCAGCTACCTTTGCGCGCAATGGGGCTGGAGTCCCGCCGCTACCGGTGGCGCCGTCAGCCTCATGACGGGCGCCGCTGTGGTCTTCGCTCCAATGTGGGGCGTCCTTGACGACAAGGCGAACGGGCTCGGAATGCGCCTTGCCTCCGGTGTTGCGACGATTTCATGCGCACTTCTGTGGATCTGCGCAACCTGGGGGCCCTCCGGTGGATTCGCTGTGACAATCAGCCTGGCCCTGTTCGGAGCCTCAAGCGGAGGCATCGAACCGCTCATATCGGCGCACATACAACGGCTGCAGCTCATGGCAAAGTACCCGGGCCTTCGCTTGTTTGGAACGGGCGGTTGGGTGCTGGGCCTGGCGGCAGCATCCGTGGGAGTCATCACCGGAACACTGGAAACCGTCTATCTTCTTGCCGGCGCTCTCTTCGGATACCTTCTGATTGCCAGCTCTTCGGGCAACGTGACGGCGCCCGAGCGGAGACAAACACAATGGCGCCTCCAGCGACCCGTGGTGTTATTCGTCCTGATCGGCCTTCCCATCCCGATTTCGGCCTACGTCTACCTCGTCTTTTCTGGGGCTGCATTCCAGTCACTCGGTGTCACACACCCTGGCGCACCGTTCGTCACACTGCTTCTGCTGGCGGTGCTCGAAGTGCCAGCCTTCCTGCTGGTGCAAAAGATCATTCCCGGCCATGGACTGGTTCCCCTGTACGCGGTCGCGATGGGATGTCTGGCGCTCTCCTGGCTTGCCCTGATGGTGGCAGACGGCAACATCCTGCTCCAGGCAGCTGCACTCGTGACTCATGCCGTGGCGGCCGCCCTGTGGGCGTCCTTGCAGGTCAATGTCGTCAGGCATTACTCAAAACCGGGACAGGCAGGTTTCTCCCAGGCATCAGCCTCAGCCATGGCCAAGTGCCTCAGCGCGACTATTGCCGGTGTGGTCGCCGGCTGGCTTATGGGCGCCGTGAATGCCATGGCCGCCGCCTGGTTCATCCTCATGCTCTGCCTGCTTTCTCTCCTCTGCTTGATCGCCATCTTCAGGTCCTCGGGCTTCATGGCGTCAACGAAAGTTCCCCGCAACGAATTATTCCCAATCGAAAGGTGACGTACCCATGTCAACTGTGCTGGATAACATCCATGGAACGACCGGCTCCGCGAAAACCCTCGCCGACCGGGACCGCGAATTCGTCGCCCGCCCGACGACGCGGATTCCCGTCGCCGTCAAAGGCGGTGACGGCGCCTATCTCGTGGACGCCGACGGCAGGTGCCTTCTCGATCTCACCTCCGGCTGGAACGTGGCAAACACCGGGTGGAACCACCCCAGGGTCGTCGAAGCCGTTGTACGGCAGGCGCGCCAGATGTCCTTCTCGCCCCCCTGGTGCACCCACGACGGGCGTTCCAGCGTCGCCGAAAGGCTCAGCGACCTGCTCGGCGGCGGATACAAGGCGCTCTGCGGTGCGACCGGGAGCGAGGCTGTCGAGGCGGCACTCAAGGTGGCCCGCCGGGCCACCGGTCGGCAGGCCATCGTCGGATTCACCGAGGCGTACCACGGCGGAACCCTGGGTTCGATGCAAGCGGGCGGCGTTCCGCAACTCCATGCCGTGGATGTCCCCAGCACCGAATTTCACCGTTACGCCCCCATCCCGGACGCACTGCGCTCCAATGGGGTGGACTACGCGGCAGCCCTGCGGGAGGTGCTGGCGAGCGGACCCGCGCCGGCAGCCATCCTGCTCGAACCCATTTTCACGAATCCTGGCGTCATCCACGGCGATGCCCAGTTCTACGCCGCTGTGCAACAGGCGGCCCGAGAGGTTGGCGCGCTCATCATCATGGACGAAGTCGGAACAGGATTCGGCAGAACCGGTCACGCCTTCGGCTTCCAGCACTGGGGGATGGATCCCGACATCGTTGTCGTCGCCAAGGCCCTCACGTCCGGTGCGGTTCCCATGGCGGGAGCACTGATGAAGGAGGAGCTGTCCGCGGCGGTCGCCGGGCCGGGGTTCTCCTCCACCTTCGGCTGGGTCCCGCTCGCCTGCGCGGCCGCCCATGCGTCGCTGGATGTCATCTCTGACGAAGACCTGGTCGCGCGGGCGGCAACCCTGGGGCAGCGGGGCCTCGACCGGTTCTCCGGTCTCGTCGCCACCTACCCGAGCGTCGCTGCTGTCCGGGGCAAGGGCCTGGAAATGGGCATCGAATTTACCGATGAGAACGGCAATCCCTTCGCCCGGCCCCCCATGGAGAACCTCACCAGCCGCCTTCTCAAGCGGGGGATTTTCGCCGAGCCGTCCTCATATACATCGACACTGCTGCTCATGCCGCCACTGGTCATCACCGACGAGGACTGGGTCCGCGCGCTCGATGCCATCGAGGAAGAAGTCGCTGACATGACGCGGATGGGAGAATTCCAGTGAGCCAGACTTTCCGGGTGGGCGTTCTCGGCCTGGGCGCGATGGGCAGCCCCGTTGTGGAGCATCTCCTTGAAATCGGCGCCAGCGTCATAGTCTTCGACGAAGACTCTAGCAAAACCAGCGGACTCGTCCAGCTTGGCGCGACGGCCACAACATCTGCCGCGGCCATGGCCGACGAAGTCGACTGGATGCTGCTATTCCTCCCCGGCCCGCAGGAAGTCGCCGCAGTCGGATCCGAGATATTGGCCGCGCCTCGGCGCCTTAAGGGCATCATCGACTGCACTACGAGCGACCCCACCGTTTCCCGAGACGTGGGGGAACGGCTCGCCAGCGCCGGCGTCCTCTTCGCAGATGCCGGCATGCTGGGAAATCCGCCGCTTGCCCGCACCGGATCACTACTTCTGCTCCTGGGCGCGACGGAGGCGGATGCCGGACCGCTGATGCCGCTGTTGTCCCTCGTCAGTCGGAAAGTCTTCTATCTGGGCCGCGTCGGCGGAGGTCACGCCGCGAAGCTCGCAGCAAATGAGCTGTTCACCGCCCAGGTTGCGGCAATGGCGGAAGCTCTGGCGGTGCTTCGGGCCCTCGACGTGGACCACGACGTGTTCCTCAAAGCGCTTTCGGCCACCGGAGGACGAGGAGTCGGACTTGCCGACATCGGCAAAACCATGCTAAGTGAACCTCCCGCTAGGGGGTTTGCGCTGCGCCTGGCAGCCAAGGATGTCTCCCTGCTGGACGCATTGGCGGGTAATTCCGGGGTCCCGGCCCCTGTCGCCGCGGCGCTGGCAGGGCTCTTTGCCGCTGCCGCAGGGAATGACGGCAATGCCGACTACACCCGCGTGTACCACCACATCGTGCAGACCCAGGGGGAAGGAAACGAAACCTCGTCCGACATCAACCGCACACCAGCACACAACGCCACATGAATTCCGTGGGCGCAGTCATTTTCGACATGGACGGTGTCCTCCTTGATACACCGAGGATCCACCGCGAGGTCTGGCTCGAGTTCGCATCGAATGCCCCCTGGGCTGAGGTCCGAAATTACGAGTCAACGTCCGCCGGGAGACGTTCCCGGGACGTTCTTGATGAACTCATCGCGCACCGGGTTTCGCCCGGGCAGATCGAGGACATTGTGACCTATCTCCATGGAGATTTCTTACGACGCTGCCGGGGAGAGGATCTGGTGTTTCCCGCAATGCGTCAGGCCGTAGAGCACCTCCGGGGGAATGTACCAATAGCTCTGGCTACGAGCGCCCCGGGCTACGTCGCCGTGCAAATGCTGGATGATCTCTTCAAGTCCTTTGATGCGACGATCACCAGCGACGAATGCGGCAAAGGCAAGCCGGATCCGGAAGTGTATGCCCGCGCGCGGGAAGCACTCGTGAACGTCACCTCGCCGGTCCTCGCGGTAGAAGACACGTCGATCGGGGTGAAGTCGGCGGTGGCCGCAGGCTGTACGACGTGGGCGCTTGCTCCGGATCCGACGGCTGCCTCCGATGCGGTTCGCGCTGGAGCTTCCGTCGTCGTCTCCGACGTCACTGATCTGGCAAATCTGATCGTCGGATCCGCCAGCTGGTCATCAAGTCCCTCACACGGAGACATGCTCGTACCCCTGGACACGTGACGCCAGGGACGGGTGCACCAGCTCTCGCAGGAACTGGCGCACCCGCCCTCCACCGGGAAAATTATCACCCGCACCCGCGCAACCAGCTGCTGCTACCGGAATCAGCGCCCGAGAAAGACCCTGAAACTGCCTTGGAGAACGACCGGACGCCTCATACAACTCATACCTGCCCCCCGGCCGAGCCGCCACTGATCCTGTCCCGACGAACAGCCCCATCACCGGACGTGAAACGGCACCAACCTCAAGCGAACCAACGGGCCACACAGTACTGCCCGAAACAGAAGCAACCGCCGGCCAACCCGCTGGCGCGAATCAGCGACCATCATGAAAAATCGAGGTTAGACGGTGCGGACAACGTCCTCGTAGCTGAACTTGGGCTTTGCTGCGCCCCAGGCGTCTTCGCCGGCCTGGCCGATGTTGACCACCAGGAAGCTCTTCTGGTCGCCGGCGGGGAAGAAGGCGGCGTCGATGGCGCTGAAGTCGGCTCCGGTCATCGGGCCGGCGGCGAGGCCGAGGGACCGTACGGCCAGGATGAAGTAGCCGGCCTGCAGGTGGGCGTTGTTGTTGCCGGTGGACGCGGCCAGGTCGGGAGCGGCGTCGTACATGGCCTTCGGTGCGTTGTACTCGGGGAGGAAGTTGTCCCACTGCTCGGCCCAGGCGGTGTCGTAGCTGAGGACTGCAACCAGCGGTGCTGAGGCGGTCTTGGCCTTGTTTCCGTTGGCCAGCGTGTCGACGAGCGTGGCGCGGGCCTCATCAGAGCGGACGTAGGTCACGCGGAGGGGCTGGGAGTTGAAAGCCGTGGGGCCGAACTTGGTGAGTTCGTAGATGGCGCGGGCCTGATCCTCGGTCACCTCGCCGGTGAAGGAGTTGGCTGTGCGGGCCTCGGCAAAAATGGCGTCGACGGCGGCCGAATCGATAACCGCTTCTTCGTGGGCAATAGTCATGGCGTACCTTTCGCTGGGCCCGCTCATCGTAAATGATGGGCCGGCAGTCTGCTTTCCATAGTTGTAACTTCAAGCACGCCGTTCCTCTTCCCATGAAGCGCGTGACGTTCACCACAGCGGAGCCGGGATTGCCGTTGCCCCCCGTACGCAGGAACATGGGCGGTATCGGCGCAGCCTGCGTGATCGTGCTCCTGCGTCTCCCGACCCAGCAGGGACGTGATGACATGTCGGAGCCCCGGAAACGCCCATTGCCGGTCCGGCTCTCCGCCGTTCTGGCCGCCGCCGCGACAGTCTTGCTGACGGGCTGTACAGCCCGACAGTCTTGCTGACGGGCTGTACAGCCTTGCTGACAGGCTGTACAGCGGCGCCGCCGGCGCCTGTGCAAGTCACCCGCGAGACCGTGACCTACAGGACCATCCTGGAGGAATTCAGCAAAAGGATGCTGGACCTTGGAGCCCCGGCAGTCCTGATCGAGGCGCGGATCGATGGCGAGAGGTTTTCGTCGGCGGGCGGGGTCCGCAGCCTTGAAACCCCGACGCCGGCCGAGGTCACCGACCCGGTGCACGTCGCCAGTGTCACCAAGTCCATGGTGGCCGTTTCGGTCCTGAAGCCGGTGGAGGAAGGCGTCATCCAGCTCTGGGACCCGGCGGGAAGGCACCTCCGTCAACGTCCTGATGGTGAACAATCCGCAGATGGAGGATCTGCAGCGGGCTCACCGCGGATAACTTCACCAAGGAAACCGGCATCAAAGTCCCGCCGGAAAACGCTTCCAGAACGACCGCTTCGTTGAGAACCCCCCGCAGCGCCCACGCTTTGCCCACATGCTGCCCACATTCATGGTAAAAACCAATGATCTAGCGTGAAAATCCCCGAAATCTAAGGGTTTCCCGCGCCGGGCCAGGCGCGGGAGAGGTTTCAAATTCCATCGTCACCGCGAAATGCAAGGCCCTTGCTTCCCTTTGTTTACAAGGAAAGCAGGGGCCTTCGCTTGCCCGTATCAGTGTTTTGGGCACACTTGCCAGCAAGACGTCGTGATCCAGGGCGTCTGAAACGGAGTCCAGATCCGCGCCAAAGAGGTCCGCGTAGACATCCGGCGTCATGGCTGCCGAGCTGTGGCCAAGCATCTTTTTTGGACAGCTTTTTGGCCTTCCCGGCAGGTCTACGCCCCGCGCGTGGTGGTTAGGGTCCGGCGATCCGCGATGCCGCCGTCTGCTATCGATTGGGCGCAGGCGGCCTATGTTTGCTTGTCGGTCCGGTCAAGGCCGCTGTCAGCGTTTCATCGCTCGGCCTGTCGGCTCAGTGATGGTAAACCTGCCGTGTTGGCATGCGTCGTATCCGGATTGTGGAAAATATCTTCCACAAAGGTGTAGAGTTTCCTATGTGTTACGGGTCACGTACGACTGATGCCAAGCAGAACCGCCGCTGTACACCACTGAACTGACGAGCAAAGAAGCCAGTAGTTGAGAGGTCCTCTTGAATTAAGAGGAACGTTGAGGAGCGTGAAACATGGATGAAATCAAAGTGACCGTTAACGGTCAAGTCCGAGGCTGTGACGGCGTGGACCCGAATACCCGGCTCCTCGACTGGCTGCGGTCAGAGGGCCTCACCGGTTCCAAGGAAGGCTGCGCCGAAGGCGAGTGTGGTGCCTGCGCCGTGCTGGTAGCCCGGCCAGACGGAACCGATCGCAGCAGATGGACATCAGTGAACGCCTGCCTGCCGCCTGCCTTGGCGTTCGACGGCCAGGAAATCATCACCGCCGAAGGCCTCGGTACCGCACCGAGCCCCAATGTGAAAGAGGAGCTGCACCCGGTCCAGCGCGAAATGGCTGACCGCGGAGGATCCCAGTGCGGTTACTGCACCCCCGGCTTCGTCTGCTCCATGGCCGCCGAATTTTACCGCCCCGAGCGGGTCGCCTCCGGTTCCGGCAACACTGTTTCCGGCAACACCGTGCAGGCCAGTGCAGAAGCGCCCAACGAGGAGCACGAAACCGACCACGAGTGCGGGCCCAACGGCTTCGACCTGCACTCCTTGAGCGGCAACCTCTGCCGCTGCACCGGCTATCGGCCTATCCGGGATGCGGCATATGCCCTCGGCGCCCCAACGGAAACCGACCCCCTCTTGCAGCGCCAGGACAGCCCCGCGCCGGCCGCTGTGCACACTCAAACCACCGTGGACGGCGCACAGTTCCTTCGCCCACAAACCATGGAAGAGCTCTTTGAGCGTCTCGCGCAGAACCCTGAGGCCAAGTTGGTGGCCGGTGCTACCGACCTCGGGGTGGAGGTAAACATCCGGCACACCCGGCCTCCGTTAGCTCTGGCCATTGACCGGCTCGAGCCGTTACGGGAGCTCCGGATTGGCAGCGATTTGATCGAAATCGGAGCCGCCTTGACCCTCACAGAGATCGAACGCGAACTCAACGGAAAAGTTCCCCTGCTGGCCCAGCTATTCCCCCAGTTCGCCTCACGGCTGATCCGCAACGCCGCAAGCTTTGGTGGCAACCTCGGCACCGGATCCCCCATCGGTGATTCAGCTCCGGCCCTGCTTGCTTTGAACGCTTCCCTGGTCCTGGCATCCAAGAACGGCGAGCGAACGGTCCCCCTTTCCGAGTACTTCACCGGATACCGCCAGACGGTGAAACAACCCGGCGAGATCATCCGCACGGTGCAGATCCCGCTTCCCCTCGCGGAGAAAACTGCCTTCTACAAGATCGCTAAGCGTCGCTTCGATGACATCTCCAGTGTTGCCATCGGTATTGCAATGCAGCTGGATGAAGGCACTATCACCTCCATCCAGATCGGCTTGGGCGGCGTTGCAGCCACACCTATCCGGGCACAAAAAGCCGAGCAGGTTCTTCTTGGCAAGCAGTGGACTCCTGAGGTAGCTGCCGAAGCTGCGGCTGCAATGGCCACTGAAGGTACTCCTATTGATGACTTCCGGGCCAGCTCCAAGTACCGCTCAACCATGCTCGGACAAGTAATGCTCAAGTTCTATGCGGAAACCCAGTCCGCCAACACGTTGGAGGTAAGCAAGTGAAATCTCTGGCCGATCGTCCCGCAAACCCGGTTGTTGGAACTTCCGTCTCCCATGAGAGCGCTGCCCAGCACGTCACCGGCGCCGCGCTCTACACAGATGACCTTTACTACAAAGATCAGAATGTGCTCCATGCCTGGCCTGTTCAAGCCACGGTCGCCCACGCCAAAATAACCTCGCTCAACACCGATGCAGCTCTAGAGATCCCGGGCGTTGTCCGCGTTCTTACAGCTGCAGACGTGCCAGGCATCAACGATGCAGGCATCAAGCACGATGAGCCGCTCTTCCCCAGCGAGATCATGTTTTATGGCCACGCGGTGTGCTGGGTTTTGGGTGACACCCTTGAAGCAGCACGTCTGGGAGCCGAAGCAGTCACCATTGACTTCGAAGTACTCCCCTCGTTGATCACCGTTCCTGAAGCTATTGCAGCGGAGAGTTTTCAGGGCCACCGGCCTACAGTTACCCGCGGCGACGCCGATGCAGCCCTTGAGGCTTCTGCCTACCGCTTCAGCGGCGAGCTGGAGTTCGGTGGCCAGGAGCACTTCTATCTGGAGACTCATGCCTCGTATGCCCGTGTTGATGAGGGCGGGCAGCTCTTTGTTCAGTCAAGTACTCAGCACCCCTCAGAGACTCAGGAAATTGTGGCTCACGTTCTTGGCTTGAACAGCCATGAGGTGACAGTTCAGTGTGTCCGCATGGGTGGTGCATTCGGTGGTAAAGAAATGCAGCCGCACGGTTTTGCAGCAATTGCCGCTTTGGGTGCAACCCTTACCGGACGTCCAGTACGCTTGCGCCTGAACCGCACCCAGGACATCACCATGACTGGAAAGCGACACCCCTTCCTCGCTAACTGGGAAGTTGGCTTCGATAAGGATGGTTACATCCAGGCGTTGAAGGCCACGCTTACTAGCGACGGCGGATGGAGCCTTGATCTTTCCGAGCCAGTTCTGGCCCGCGCACTGTGCCACATTGACAATGCCTACTGGATCCCTAATGTGAAGGTCAACGGCCGGATTGCGAAGACCAATAAGACTTCGCAGACTGCTTACCGCGGTTTCGGTGGCCCTCAGGGCATGATCGTGATCGAGGATCTCTTAGGCCGTTGCGCTCCACTCTTGGGCCTGGATCCAGCCGAGTTGCGCCGTCGTAATCTCTATTCACCCGGCCAGAGCACTCCTTATGGTCAGCCGGTAAGGCATGCAGAGCGCTTGGTGACCATTTGGGACCAGCTTGTTGAGCGTTCTGATCTCAAGGCTCGTAAAGAGCAGATCGCTGCCTTCAACGCTGCACACCCGAACACTAAGCGTGCCCTGGCTATCACTCCGGTGAAGTTCGGCATCTCCTTCAACTTCTCCGCGTTCAACCAGGCGGGCGCTCTTGTACACGTGTACAAGGACGGCTCCGTACTGATCAACCACGGTGGAACTGAAATGGGCCAGGGCTTGCACAGCAAGATGCGCCAGGTTGCCGCAACCGCTCTGGGTGTGCCGTTGGAAGCCGTTAAATTGGCCCCGACGCGTACTGACAAAGTGCCCAACACCTCGGCAACTGCTGCGAGTTCGGGTACCGACCTCAACGGTGGTGCAATCAAGAACGCTTGTGATCAGATCAGTACACGCCTGGCTGAAGCCGCTGCCCGCAAGTTCAACGTGCACCCTGACGATATTCGTTTCTCTCAGGGCAAGGTCACTGCTATCAGTAGTCCTGATCAAGAGATTGCTTTCAATGATTTGGTTCGCGACGCTTACTTCCAGCGCATTCAGCTTTGGGCTGCCGGGTTCTACCGCACCGAAGGTCTGCACTGGGATCCCGTGAAGATGCGTGGCGAGCCGTTCAAGTACTTCTCCTTTGGTGCTGCGGTTTCCGAGGTTGAGGTGGACGGCTTTACCGGTGCGTACCGTCAATTGCGCACTGATATTGTTCACGACGTCGGAGACAGCCTTTCGCCGCTGATCGACGTCGGGCAGATCGAAGGCGGTTTTGTCCAGGGTGCCGGCTGGTTGACTCTTGAAGAACTCCGCTGGGATGTTTCTGATGGGGCGAACCGTGGGCGTCTTGCTACCCAGTCTGCAAGTACTTACAAGCTGCCGAGCTTCTCTGAGATGCCTGCAGAATTCAATGTCCACCTCTTTGAGCAGGCCACCGAAAGTGGAGTTGTGTACGGTTCCAAAGCCGTGGGTGAGCCACCTTTCATGCTCGCCTTCAGTGTTCGTGAGGCTTTGCGTGAAGCTGTTGCAGCCTTCAGCACAAGCAACGGAGCCGTAGAACTTCCTAGCCCTTCCACTCCAGAAGGCATCTTCTGGGCCGTTCAGCGGGCTAAGGATCCTTCTTCAGTTTCAGAGACAGTTGCTGTTTCATCTGCTGCTTCATTGGCCGCTGCTGAGACTCCTCTTTCACCGGTTCCTGTTCACTAACATGGACTGGCTACAAGCGCTGCAGGAGCTGCGTTCTGACGGGCTGCCAGGTGTTCTGGCAACCGTCACTGAAGTACGTGGGCACGCCCCTAGGGAGGCCGGAGCGAAGATGTTGATCGGCGCCGAGGCCCTCTGGGGCAGCGTTGGTGGCGGAAACCTGGAGGCAACAGTGGTGGATCGGGCCCGTCCCATGATCGCATCCGGCACTGCTGTTCCAGAAAGCCTGGACTTCTCGCTCAACGAGCACGCTGCAACTGAGCATGGACAACAGTGTTGCGGAGGCGTAGTCCGTGTGCTCCTCGAGCCGTTTCCTTCCCGCCCCACTGTTGCCATCTTTGGGGCAGGGCACGTTGGACATGAACTGGCCAGGATACTCTCCCGCTTGTCCTTAAACGTCCATCTTGTGGACAGCAGAGCCGATCAGCTGAGTTCAGAGCGGCTCGCAGATGTGATGGAGGGGGCTGCCGAGGTCCATTCCCATCACAGCCCGGTTCCGGATACATTGCTGGGAGAATTGCCCTCCGGTACTCATGTGTTCATCATGACGCACGACCATGCCGAGGACTTTCTGCTGTGCGACGCCGCGCTACGTCGGGACGATTTAGGCTCAGTGGGTCTGATCGGTTCCAAGGCTAAGTGGGCGCGGTTTCGTCAGAGGCTCAAGGGTGAAGGGCACCTTCTGGCCGTTATCGATCAGATCAGCTGCCCGATAGGGCTTCCTGACATCACAGGAAAAGCCCCGGCCGTGATCGCCATCAGCGCCGCCGCCAAGCTGCTCCAGACAGTCCCGTCCGCGGCGATACCCATGGAAAGCGAGTAGTTAGGTCCCTGCTTCCCCCTTCATAAGGAAAGCAGGGGCCTTTGCTTTGCCCAAATGGCGGCCAAACAGCTGCGGTGAGACGACGACAAACACCTTCGGGGCCAACACGGGGGAGTCCATCACCGCGTCCCAGGCCCCTGGCGGGGCCGCCGGGCAGGGGGCATACGGGAACACCGCGGCGAACACAAAGTACCTGGCCACGTCCAGCACCGATGATGCCGGCAACCAGTCCCTGTACACCTACAACGGGGCCGGGAACATGCTGACGTCCACCGATGCCTCGCCGCGGCCGCGGCCCTGAGCTACAACACCGACGGCACCGTTGCCGCCGCCCTGGCGCCGGGCAACGGGACCAACAAGACCCAGTACGGGTACGACTACAGCCACCAGCTGACGACCCTGACCCCGGTCACCGGGTCCTCGCTCGCTTCCCGGACGTTCACCTACGACACCTGGGGCAGGCCGGCCACGGCCACCAACGGGCGCGGCACCACCCTGAGCTACAGCTATGACGCCGTTGGACGGCTGTCCGGTACCCGGTGCTCCATGATTTCCAGCCGGGAGCCGCTCCGCGGACGACCTTCGGTCTCGTCATCGAAGCACTCTCCCGCCGTCGGAAACGCGGGCTGGCCCCCTTCACCGTGATGAAGCTGCGCCTCCTCAACGCCAGCCACCAGGGCTTGTGCTATTTCGGCTACCGCTACGCTCACGAAGTCTGCCAGGACCCGCTGTTCACCCAATTCCTGCTCGACTACATGGACAAGGCCACCCCCACCCTCCAGCCTGTCCCCGAGATCGACCTCAGCGAGGCGTCAGCAAAGCCGGCAATGGTGCCGGTAGGATCGCTGATTCGTCGTTCCGTGGATGTGAAGACGGTCCCGCTGGTTCCAATCGATGCCGCCACTTCACCCGGTTTATGGGTTAAACCCAGTGCTGCTCCCGCGTTGTCTCCGCACCCTGCAGCCACCAGGGTTCCTGTCGCTGTTGCACCTGCAGTGGCAGAGGGTTCGATCACGGTGGCAGGTCGGGGGATCTGCCGAACGCCCACTCCACGAGGTCGTGCCGATAGATGTCGTTGCGAACAGAGTAATAGCCCGTTCCCGACGCGTCACTGCGGTCGGTGGTCGGGTAGTTCTGCGCTCCAGGATCTGCCAGATCAGCCAGTCGTGCGGAAGCAGGACTTTGCGGACGCGGTCGGCCAGCTCGGGATGGTTGTCGGCGAGCCACGCAAGCTTGGTGATGGTGAAGGAGGACACCGGGACGATGCCGATCTCCTCCGCCCATATCTGTGCCCCGAGCTCCTGGCGCAGCCGGTCGGCCTGGGGTGCGCTGCGGGACATGGGGTACCTGGGCGGGCTCATCGGCGACACCGCGGGTGGCTTGGTTGCAACTGTTGGTGACATCAATACGTCTACGCTGCCCTGATGGACGGACGGCTCCTGAAGCCGGCCACCGTCAAAGAAATGCTGCTGGCGCCGAAGGGGCTACGGTCTTGGCCTCGAGCGGTGGGGCGACGCCTGCGAGGGCGGCTTCTACTACAGCCATGCCGGCGATACGGCGGGATACGGAACCATGGTCCTGACAACCCCAGACAGCAGCCGTCAGCTCACCATTACCCTTGCATATCCTCCTGACCAGCTGAACCTCACACCGTACGTGCCGAGTAACGAGCTGGCCTGGGAAGTACTGAGGATCGCGAGGAAGGCACTCGACAGCAGCTGCTAAACCCGGGCTGGCCGCGCGGTATTGTTGCACCGGAAGATCCCAGCCCCAGCGGCAACCCCCTTGAAAGGCCCCGACCATGAGCATGCTCGGAATGAAATGGAAGCTCCACGGCACCGGCAAATCGATTAAGCCCGGCCACGTGGTCGCTCCGGATGAGCGGCTGGCCTGGCCCCTGACCATCGGCGTGGGCATGCAGCACGTCGTGGCCATGTTCGGAGCCACCTTCCTGGTTCCCATCATCACCGGGATGCCGCCGGCCACCACCCTGTTCTTCTCCGGCATCGGCACACTGCTGTTCCTGGTCATCACCAAGGGGCGGGTGCCCAGCTACCTCGGCTCCAGCTTCGCGTTCATCGCGCCCATCATGGCGTCCCAGCAGCAGTTCGGCGTGCCGGGCGCGCTGGGCGGAGTGGTGCTCGCCGGCGTCGCACTGGCCCTGATCGGTGCGATCGTGCAGAAGTTCGGCGCGGGCTGGATCAACCGGCTGATGCCGCCCATCGTCACGGGCGCCATCGTGGCGCTGATCGGCCTGAACCTTGCCCCCGCGGCGAAAATGAACTTCGACGCCGCCCCCGTCACCGCCGTCATCACGCTGGCCACCATCATCCTGGTGAGCGTTCTTTTCCGCGGAATCGTCGGCCGGCTCAGCATCCTGGTGGGCGTGGTGGTGGGCTATCTCGTGGCCATGCTGCGCGGCGAAGTGAGCTACGAAAAAATGGAGGCCGCCGCCTGGATCGGCCTGCCGCACTTCCAGACCCCCGAGTTCCATGTGGGCGTGCTGGGTCTCTTTGTCCCCGTGGTGCTGGTCCTGGTTGCCGAGAACATCGGGCACGTAAAGTCCGTGGCGGCCATGACCGGCCAGAACCTCGACGGCGTCTCCGGCCGCGCGCTGATGGCGGACGGCGCCGCTACTGTCCTCGCCGGCCTGGGTGGCGGCTCCGGCACCACCACCTACGCGGAGAACATCGGCGTTATGGCGGCCACGAAAGTGTATTCGACCGCGGCGTATTGGGTTGCCGGCATCTTCGCCATTGTGCTGAGCTTCTCGCCGAAATTCGGCGAACTGATTGCCACGGTCCCGTCAGGCGTGCTGGGCGGTGCCGCCACCATGCTCTACGGCATGATCGGTATCCTGGGCGTCAAGATCTGGGTGCAGAACAAGGTGAACTTCTCCAACCCGGTGAACCTGACCACCGCCGCCGTCGCGCTGATCATCGGCATCGCCGACTACACCTGGACCATCGGGGAACTGACGTTCACCGGCATCGCCCTCGGCTCAGCCGCCGCCCTGGTGATCTACCACGGCATGAAAGCCATCGCGAAGGCCCGCAGCTCGGTGGCTGAACCGGAAACGGAGCAAGGCGGGCCTGCCGCCCGCCGTCACGGCCGCCGCTAACGCAGCAGCGAAACGCGCACCGAAGAAGCGCTGACCCGTCCGCAGGCGCGTCAAGCTGTTGCGTCAGGCTGCGTGACCGCCGCCGATGAATGGGCCGGGCGGGGTTCCGATGCCGAAAACCGGCCGCGGGTCGGGACGCTTGGCGGTCAAATCCGCTTCTGGCGGGTGCCTCAATTGCCGGATCACCCACGGAACGAGATATTCCCGTGCCCAGATGAGGTCCTCGGTCCTGGCTTCCTTCCAGCTGTGGGGCAGCGGGGGCTTAGGGTCCCACGGCTCCAGTGTGTGCGGGACACCCAGGGCCTTCAGCACGGCCGCGGCGATGGTGTGGTGCCCCAGCGGTGAGAAGTGCAGCCGGTCCGGATCCCACATGCCCGCGTTCGACAGTTCGCGCAGGAACCACAGGTCAACCATGACCGCGTCGTGGCGGGCGGCCACCGCGTGCAGGTTCTCGTTGAAGATGGCCACTTTGCCGCGGATCTGGCTGAAGACCGGCGTCGCACCCCAGTCCGGCCCGGCAAAGAGGACCACGGTGGCGCCGGACCGGGCCAGCTGCTCCACGCCGTCGTCGATCTTTTCGGCGAGCCGGTCAGGATCGCTGCGCCGGAAAACAATATCGTTGCCGCCAGCGGAAAGCGTCACCAGGTCGGGCTTCAGGGCCAGCGCCGGTGCAAGCTGCTGGTCGAAGATCTGCTGTACCAGCAGGCCCCGGACAGCAAGGTTGGCGTAGGCGAAATCAGGCTGGTTCGCACTGAGTTCCTCGGCCACGCGGTCCGCCCAGCCGCGCAGACCACCCTCGCTGCGCGGCTCGGGGTCACCGATGCCCTCAGTGAAGGAGTCGCCCAACGCAACCAGCCGGTGCCACGGGTGGGGCGCCAGTTCCACAGCGGCCTTCTTGGCTGCAATGTCCTGCTTCCAGACGTTCATGCCGGACTCCCTGTTTTGTGAGGTCCCTGGCGGAGTGCGCGTATTTCAATGTCAGCGAGACCCCGGAAGACGGCATTTTCCTGGCCGGGTCCTGCCGGGTCCGGGCGCGAGGCAGCCACAATATTCAGGGCCGTCTCGCGAAGCCCCTGGCGCGTGTGCCGTGCAACGGTCCGGAGGTACTGCAGGGCGGCCTCATGGCCGAGCCCGTACTCGGACTTGAGGGTGCTGACTGCCAGGTCCATGAGTACCATGGAGCTTTGGGCTACCGCCAGTTGCGCGCCGGCTTCGGCCCGCTCCGCCACACGCACCACCATCCGCAGCGACCGGGCCACCTGCCGCGCATACCGGCGCGTCCTGATGATGTCCTCGCTGGTGAAGGCATGGGGAGTGGACGCGTACAGGCTCAGTGCGGCACTCCATCCGGCAGCGGCCACAATCGGCATGGACAGCAACGACCTGACGCCGTGGTCCGCGGCAGCACTGGCATAGCCCGGCCACCGCCGGTCGCGGGCGACGTCGGCCAGGTGCACAAAATCACTCGCGCGCACGGCTTCCAGCACAGGTCCGTCCGCAAACGAGCACTGTTCTTCGTCCGCGGCGCGGGCTGCGGACGTCCCGGCGGCGGCGGTCCGGGCCGATCCGTGGCGGAAGAAGGTTACAGCCCAGCTGATACCGCGGGAATCGCCGTCGATGTCGCGCATGAACTCGCGGGTGACCGCAGCAAGGAAATCTTCAACATCCGTGCTGTCGATCACCACATCTTGGGGGTCGGGAAGCGATTCCCAGCCCGGCTCCCCCGGTGTCTCCGCGGCCATGTTCCACGCCTAGGTTCGAAACGCGTGGCCCACTGCAAAACCTATTTCTAGGATACGTCCGGTGACCGGTCCGCGGGCGGTGTCCAGCCACACAAAAACCGCAGCCCGCGAACAGAACAGTGCTTACCCGGCGTCGAAACTTTTCTCGTCGTCGTCCTTCGGTGACTTGTCCTTGGGGCGGTCGGTTCCGCTGCCGTCCGGCAGGCCGGCAGCATCCTGTCCGGATTCCGACGAGAAGGGTTCCGAGCCCTGCGAATCGTCGTTGGCCTCGTTGATCTCCGCCTCGGCGGAGGGCACGTCGGCGTCGCGCGGAATCGGCGGTTCGCCCGGTTCGAAGCCCGGATCGTTGGTGTCACTTTCGGCGTGATGCTGGTCATCGGTGCCGCCGAAGCGGCCGGCACCCGGTTCGCCGGCGCTGTCCTTGTCTTCCTCATCGAAGTGGCTGAGATTGGGAGTGCCCGTGACAAACGTTTCGCCGTCAGGGCTGTCCTGGTTCAGGCCGGCGGCATCAAAATCCTCTTCCTCGCGGGGCTGGGCGAACTGCTTGGTCTCCGCTCCGCCCGTCTCCTGTTCCGCCGTCGGCGTGCCGTAGCCGCCCACTTCCTCGTCTGGTTCCGTGTGCTGGTTGTCCTGACTCATGGTTCCTCCTGTTGTGGATGTGAATCTGACGTGCAAACTTCGCTACAGGCCCTTGCCGCCGGTCACCGGCAGCACTGCTCCGGAGATGTAGGATCCCTGGTCGGACGCCAGCAGCACATAAGCCGCGGCGAGCTCCGCCGGCTGACCCGCGCGCTGCAACGGCGTGTCCTGCCCGAAGGTGGGCAGCTTGTCCGGCCATTCCGTGGCGGGGATCAGCGGGGTCCAGATGGGGCCCGGGGCCACCGCGTTGACGCGGATCCCCTTCGGTCCCAGTTCCTGGGCCAGCGCCTTGGTGAAGGCAACCTGCGCCGCCTTGGTCATGGCGTAGTCAATCAGCCCCGGGGACGGGTTGAAGGCCTGGACGGAGGCCGTAGTGATGATCGAGGAGCCAGCCTTGAGGTGCGGGACCGCGGCTCGGGCGGTCCAGAGCAGGGAATAGAGATTGGTCTTGAACACGCGGTCGAATTCCTCGGTAGGGAGGGACTCGAAACTCTCGCGGTTCTTCTGGTAGGCGGCGTTAAGCACCACCACATCCAGACCGCCAAATTCAGCCACGGCATCTGCGACGATTCGGGTGCTGAAGTCCTCTTCCCGTCCGTCTCCGGCCAACAGCAGCGCACGCCGGCCCGCTTTGCGGATCCAGTCGGCGGTGTCCTGGGCGTCCTCCTCTTCTTCCGGAAGGTAGGAAATTGCAACGTCGGCACCCTCGCGGGCGAAGGCGATGGCTGCCGCCTTGCCGATTCCGGAGTCTCCGCCGGTGATGAGCGCCGCCTTACTCTGCAGCGCACCGCGCCCTTCGTAGCTGAGTTCGCCGTGGTCCGGCTTGGGATCCATGGGCGCGGTGAGTCCCGGCTGTTTCTGTTCCTGCTTCGGGAAGGGCCCGGAGTGATAGCCGTCCCGGGGGTCTGTGGGCGGGCCTGTCCGTTTCTGCGTGTCGCTCATAGTCCACCTCTTCATTGAATCGGGTTTGGAAGGGCTTCTGCCTGCACCGGCTCTTCGAAACTATCCCGCCCGGAGGAGCAAGTCCACCGCACGGAGCGAATAATCAGTAAACTTATCAAACGTTGCCCTGGGCGCAACTTGGGCCTAGTTTTGGAGCACGCTGCTATGCCCCGGAAGCGAGGAAACCAATGTCGGATGTTGAGGACTTCACCGGAAGCACCGGCCGGAATGAAACCCGGGAAGAACAGCTTGACCGGAACTGGGCCGAGCTGCTGCAGGAACTCAGGGTGCTGCAGACCGGGGTCCAGATCCTTGCCGGCTTCCTCCTGACGCTGCCCTTCCAGCAGCGGTTCGAGGACCTGGACGATTTCCAGGTGGTCCTCTATCTCGTCAACGTGGTCATCGCGACGCTGACCACCGCCTTTATCCTGCTTCCCGTCAGCGTCCACCGCAGGCTCTTCCGCCAACGGCTCAAGGAAACCCTGGTCTCCAGCGCAGACAGCATTACCAAAATCGCCCTGGCCGGCGTGGGGATGCTCAGTGTGGGGACAGCCGCCCTGGTCTTTGACGTAACGGCCGGCCGAACCGCCGGCCTGACCGCCGGCGGAATCCTACTGGCGGTCCTCCTGGTCCTGCTGATCTACGTCCCGCTGCGGCTCAACAGGCGCGCAGCGGAACGGTAGCCACCCACCAGGCCACCAAGCAGGGATCCGATCGAAGGAGTGCACATGCGCACGTGGGCCAAGGAACACGGGCTTTTGCTCGCCAACGCCGGACTGTTCCTGGCGTTTTTCGGCGGCATGACCCTCTCCGGGGCTGCGGTTTACAGCGAGGATCAGGTGGCCCATGGGCAGCCGGGAGTCACGGTTCTGGAGTACCTGTCCACCGGCGATTTTGTCGAAGCCACGTTTGAAAACTGGGAATCCAAGTTCCTGCAGATGGCCATGTAACGCTCCCTGCCCGTAGTCCTGCTGCTGCTGTTTGGTGTCGCGTCGTTCAGCCTGCACCTCCGGGCCCTGGCTTCAGGCGCCTTCCAGAACCTGGCTGGTGGCCCAGGTCAGATATTTTGCGGCGTTGGCGACGGCGTCTTCCGGGCTGGCCGCAACATCCAGCAGCTGCGCCGCGGCTACCACGCCATGCCCGGCCAGGTCCTCGGGCGTGACCAGGATCCGCCCCGCCACCACGATCACCGGGATCCCGCGTTCCCGGGCTGCGTCGGCGAGCGCGATGGGGGCCTTGCCGGTCAGTGACTGCGAGTCCATGGAGCCCTCACCGGTGATCACCAGGTCTGCGTTGTCCAGTTGACCCGAGAGGCCCGTGAGTCCCGCAACCAGCGCGAACCCGCCTTCCAGCCGGGCGTTGGTGAAGGCAAGGAACGACGCCGGGAAGCCACCCGCCGCCCCGGCTCCCGGGATGTTAACGTCCCGGCCAGTGGCCTCCCGGAGTACGGACGCCCAGTTGCGGAGACCGGCGTCGAGCTGTTCCGTTGCCTCGTCGTCGGCACCCTTCTGGGCGCCGAAGACGTGCGCCGCGCCTGTGGCGCCATACAACGGGTTCTGGACGTCCACGGCGATCCTGAACGAGACGGTGGACAGGCGGGGATCCAGTCCGGAGGTATCGAGGGCTGCAACGTCGGCGAGTGATCCGCCGCCCAGCGGGACAACGTTTCCGGCGGCGTCCAGCGGCTTGAGGCCCAGCGCGCGCACGGCGCCGCTGCCGCCGTCGGTCATGGCCGATCCGCCAAGGCCCAGCACAATCTCGGTGGCGCCGGCGTCGAGCGCCGCGGCGATCAGCTGCCCGCAGCCGTAACTGTGCGCCCGCAGGGCGTTAGCGGGGGTGGGTTCCATCTCAGCCAGGCCGGAGGCCTGCGCTGTCTCGATGACGGCGGTAGCACCGCCGTCGGTGTTCTTCCGGATGGCCCAGGCGGCTCCCACGGGGGCAAGAATGGGACCCACAACGGCGTTGAGTCGCTCCTCGTAGCCGGCTGAAACGGCAGCCTCCAGGGTTCCCTCACCGCCGTCGGCGATCGGAAACTGGTTGGCGACAGCGTCCGGGTAGACGCGCAGCGCACCTTCAGCGATGGCGGCGGCGGCCTCCGCGGCGGTGAGCGAGCCCTTGAACTTGTCCGGAGCGATGAGAATGCGCATGCCGTCCATCATGCCAGCCATATCCAGGAAAGCGCTTGCCCGATCCGGCATGCGGACACCTCAGGACGCCCCCTACCGGCTGGCGGGGGGATCTTCGGGCTTGAGCACTGCAAAGTAGCCCGGCACCCTGCTGCTTCCCGCGGCGTCCATCAGCGGGTTGGTCTCGATGGTTGCGACCCCGTCTTCCACGAGCGCCCACCGGTCCTTTGGCATCACGCGGGCGAGCTCTTCCGGTCCGAAGCGGCCCGGCATGGGCAGCTTACGGATTGCCAGCTCCAACGGGGCAGGGATGCTCCGGGGCGACGCCCCCAGGTGCGCGACGTACTCCACCTGGTTGCCCTGGAAGTTCGTCTCCGCCAGGAAGACTGTGCCGCGGGCGCCCACGAGCTGCCTCAGATTTTCCATCAGCGCGGCCTGATCGGTCGGGGCCAGGACGTGCAGCACGCCGCGGACAAAGACGTTAGCGTCCGTGGATCCCACGAGTCCCGTGCCTGCCCCTGGCTGAGTCATGTCACGCGCCAGGTAGCTGACACCCTCAACGCCTGCCGATTCGTCGCGGGCGCGGGCCACCGCGTGCGCAGACACGTCAACGCCCAGGACCTGCGGCGAAAACGCCGTCAGAGCGCGGCTGAATGCGCCATGCCCGCATCCCACATCCACCACGGGAAGGCTGGGATCGAAGTACCGCTGCAGGACGTCCCGATAGCCCAGCAGCTCGTGGTCCGTGCCGGAATCCCACAGCACGTCACTCCGGGCGCCCGTCCTGGCGATCGCGGCCCAATACCTGTCCCAGGCCACGGTCCTGTTCTTCGGAGCAGACCAGGACAGCCTGATCAGTTTGGGCAGGATCAGGTACTTCCGCAAGGCGGAGAGCACGGGTTTCGCTGGGGAGGACATCGTACAAATATAGGACCCCAAACGCGCCGCGGCGGTTTGGCCGGGCGGGTCCCTTCAGGCTGGGGCCCCGGGTTCCTTCAGCAGCCAGGCCATGGCGTCGTCACGGGACGTAAAGAACCGGGTGGGGCACGGCAGTTTGTTGATGCCCAGGATGAAGTTGGCCAGTACTCTATCAACCGGAGACGCCCCCAGCAGCGCAATGCGGGAGGCCTGGCAGGGGCGGCCAAAAACGGCACGGGCTCCCCGGCTGACCTGGGCCGTGGTGGCCATATCCACCAGCATTGGATGGCGGAGGGAACCGCACAGGTCGTTCACGTTCTGCATGGCGGCCTCGGCATCGGATTCCGCGATGGACACACCCCGCGGCCACTTCAGCCGGATAACACCCTGTTCATCCAGCGTCAGGTCCGCTTTGGCTGCTTCTGCAGGCTGACTCGTCACGATTAACCTCTCCGCATTTTTATAGGAACAGGCATGCTCCGTCACCCTACAATGTACTGAGTCAGGAGCAAACGGGTGCTCACTCAGGAGCGAAGGGGGCAGGTTGCCAGCGGACACACCACATTTCGCAACCGTGCCATACCTGGCTGTCGTTGCGGACCCCGACGCCGGACGCCGGGAATTCACGACGGCGGCACTTGAGGCGGCGGGCTTCACGGTCGGCGCTGTGGACAATGCCACCAGTCTGTCGGCCGTTCTGGACCAGCGCGAGCCCTCCGTCCTGGTCCTGGACAGTTCACTCTCCGACGTCGACGCGACCGCCCCTGTGTTGGTCCTCGTTGATCTCGACAGCCCTGCCGAAGTCAAGGCGGTGGAGCACGCCGGCGTACGGGACAGCATCTCCAAACCGCCTACTGCCAAGGAACTCGTCCACCGCGCCACAGCCCTGATCAACCTGGTCTCGCGCCGGAATGAAGCGCGGCAGGAAGCGGAGACGTTACGTGAAAGGCTACGGCAGGTATCCGCGGCGGTCCGCGGAACCAACCATCCGCAACAGATCGCCGACTTTGTGGTCAGGGGGTTCGGTGAGACTTTCGGCGCGGACCGGGTCTGGCTGACCACGTTCGACGACGACAGGGTGGCACCCATCACCGCCCAGTGGCACCGGCCCGACCTGGCTCCGCTACCTGAAGGATTGTTCACGGACGAAGGCCCGGTACGCAGGGCGGCTGACGTTCTGTGGGCGCGGGCTGAGGCCCTGACGGCGGACGGAGCGTTCGCGCCACTCGGCGCCGGCGACGTCCGGCTGCCGGCCGAACTCGCGAAACTGCGCGCCGCCGCATCCGTGGCCGTCCCGATGGGGGACGGCAGCTCGTCACTGGGAATTATCTGGATCGCCCTCCTGGACTCCCCCCGGGAATGGTCGCGGGCTGAGCTGGCACTGATCCAGCATGTGGCCGGCAATACCGCCCACGGCCTGATCCAAAGCCACCTGATCACCAGCCAGCAGCAGGTGGTCAAGCAACTCCAGCAGCTGGACAAAGCCAAGACCGACTTCCTGGCCACCGTCAACCATGAGCTGCGAACGCCGCTGACATCGATCATGGCTTACCTGGACATGATCCAGGAGAATACCGCCGATCCGGTGTCCAGCGAGGTCCACCAGATGTTGGACATCGTAGTCAGGAACACCGAACGGCTGCGGTTGCTGATCGAAGACATGCTGAGCGTCTCCCGCAACGGGCATGAGCAAAGTCCGCTGCACCTGACCCCTGTCCGGCTGGCGCGGACGCTCGAGATCGTCACCGCTGCGCTGAGGCCGCTCGCAAAAGTACAGAACGTCGCCATTGCCATGGCAATGGCCTCGGACGATATGGAAATCCTTGCAGATGAAGTGCAGCTGCAGCAGGTTTTCACGAATCTGGTCTCCAATGCCATCAAGTTCACCCCCGGCGGAGGACAGATCGACGTCGTCAGTCTGACGCGGGCAGATGCAGACGGCACCCGCTGGGCGACGGTCAGCGTCTCGGACACCGGAATGGGGATCTCCAGTGACGAGATTGCCCACATCTTCACTCGCTTTTACCGCGCCTCGAACGCGATGTCCGGGGCGGTTCCGGGTACCGGACTTGGGCTCGCCATCACGCAGGACATCGTCCAACGCCACGGCGGCCGCATTGACGTAACCTCGGAGCTGGGTGTTGGCACCACTGTCACCGTGAACCTCCCCCTTGGAGCCCACGCGTCCCAGGAGACCTGACCCGGAAAGGAGGCACCAGATGTTCGCTGACGGTGACCCCAGGCTCTCCCAGCTGCTCGATGGCATCGTCCGGCTCGCCTCCGGAGACCTCCAGTCGCGGATAGAAGTTTCGCCGGCCCGGGACGAGCTCGACGCCATCATCATGGGCACCAACCTCCTGGCCGAGGACCTCCAGATCATTTACGAGGAGCTTGAGCAGCGTGTTGAGGTCCGCACGCAACTGCTGCACGAAGCCCACCGCGAAATGCAGAAGATGGCCATGCAGGATCCCCTCACCGGCCTCGCCAACCGCTCGGCGCTTCTGGCCGCGCTGAGGTCCGCCCAAGACCACGACGGCGATGCCCGCAGCCAGCCCGTTATCCTCCTGCTTGACCTTGACGCCTTCAAATCCATCAACGACACCCTCGGCCACACCGCCGGCGATCAGGTACTGATCACCGTGGCGCACCGCATCCGCAGCGCCGTCCGGACCAGCGACGTTGTTGCCCGGCTGGGCGGGGACGAGTTTGCCATCGTTATGCCGGCCACGGGCGCCGACCAGGCCGACGTCGTAGGCCAGCGCATCCTGGCAGCCATCAAGGAACCCATAGGCCTGCCGGACCGGACCGTCCGCTGCGGGGCCAGCCTAGGACTCAGCGTCGGGGCGGCCGGGCGGAGGGCCGAGGACCTGCTGATGGAGGCCGATGTGGCCATGTATGCCTCCAAAGCCGAGGGCCAGAACCGGCTGCACGTCTTTGAACCCGGTCTCCTGCTGGTCCGCAGGCTCCGCAGCCAGCTGCTGGAGGACCTCCGGGCCGCCATCAAGGGCGAGGGTCTGGTGCTGCACTACCAGCCCGTGGTTGAACTGGGCACCGGGCGCATCGAAGGGGTGGAAGCCCTGGTCCGCTGGGACCACCCCACCCGCGGCCGGATCATGCCCGACGAGTTCATCCCACTGGCAGAAGATGCCGGGTTGATCTCCGAGCTGGGCCTGTGGGTGCTCAGCACGGCTGTAGGACAGCTACGCCGCTGGATTGATGCCGAACTGGTGGACAGCCGGTTTTCCGTCCGGATCAACATCTCCGCAACGGATCTGCAGAGCCTGCAGTTCATCGAGGACGTCCGCGCCGTGCTCAAGCAGACGGGCGTCCGTCCCGAGCAGGTTGTCCTGGAGCTGACGGAAGCGGCCATCGTCAGGGGCAACGAACTGGACCGGTATTCCCTGGGCGGGCTGCGCGGACTGGGCGTCGGAATCGAGATCGACGACTTCGGTACCGGATATTCCTCCATCAGCTACCTGCGCCGGCTCCCGGTGGACCGGGTCAAAGTGGACCGTTCCCTGATCGAGGGCCTGGGCACAGACCCCAGCCAGCCGGCACTGGTGGCTGCAGTCCTGCAGCTGGTGCGCGCCTGCGGGCTCGAAGCCGTATGGGAAGGCGTGGAAACAGCGGAACAGGTCGAGCACCTCAGGAACCTCGGGTGCCTCAGCGCACAGGGCTATTTCTTCAGCAAGCCCGTCCCGCCGGAACAGATTCCTGCGCTGCTGGCCGAAACATCATCCAAGAGTAATAGAGGTTGATCGATTAAGGGCTGCGCTTTTGGATCATCCCGATATACGATCAAGTGGCAGTATCCGATTTTCTAGGCTAGGAAGATCGGCATTAATCAGGAGTGGCGCATTCCGAAGGCATCTGGAAATTTGCAAAAGGGGCCAAGGAGCCATTACTTCGTCAACTGGGGGCGTTGCTAATGACGGTTCGGGTACAAGCTTGGGGAGTTATTGCTGCGGTATTGGCGGATTCCGATCCTGCCGGGGCTGCAATACGTCAGCGCCTTAGCGACCGCTTGGGGGAAAATCCCGGTATGCCGGAACGGGCCCTGCTGGAATATCTTCTGGAACGCCGGCAACAGGACGGCGCAGCCGCCGACACTCCGGATATTGCCCGCTTCCCGCAGCCTCTCAGCGCCATGCCGCCACAGCTGGCCGAGCGGCTGGATTCCCTGCGCAGCCTGTCGCGGATCAGCGCGCTGCTGGAAAACCAGATGCTGATGACCGCGTTCCAGCCGATCTACGGCCTCGAATCCAAAGGCGTTGTGGGCGTGGAGGCGTTATCGCGCTTTGTCAGCGACGACGGCGCCAGCGCGGAACTGTGGTTCGCCGAGGCGGCCGCCGTTGGCCTGGGCGCCAACCTGGAATTTTCAGCCCTCGCGTCCGCAGCCGTAGCTGCCGCGAAACTCCCCGCGCACCTCTATGTCTCCCTGAACATCTCCCCCACATCATGCCTGGATCCCCGGTTGCCCGAATTGTTTGACCACATCGAGCTGCCAATAGACCGCATTGTGCTCGAATTGACGGACGAAATTCCGGACGAGGAATACTCGCATTTCATTTCCGCAATTACGCCGCTCCGGGAACGCGGGCTGCGCATTGCAATCGATGATTCACACCCCAGCGCGGGCGCCCTGAGCCGGATGCTCCATCTGCGGCCTGACTTCATCAAGCTGGGCAGGAACGTGATCAGCGGCGTGGACACAGATACCTCCCAGCACGCCCTGGCCGCGTGCCTGGTGGACTTCGCGGAGCAGATCGGCAGTGTCCTGGTGGCCGAAGGGGTTGAAACCACCGAGGAACTGAAGGTTCTGACGGAGTTGGGTTTCAGCGCTGGCCAGGGCTACCTGCTGGGCCGGCCCTCAGTGCGGCCGAAGGACTGGGCGGCGTGGAATACGCCGCTCGACCCCGATGGGCTCCGTCACCTCACCGCCGCAGCGGATCACGCCACCCACGGTCCCGGCGGCACTGACCGGCACTAAGCCCTGCTCGCAGCCACGGGATGACGGCGGGCTATTCGCTGTGGCCCTGGTCGCCGCTCATCTGATCCTCGGCGGGCGGCGTTTCGCCCGGAGGCACGCCCCCGCCCGGCTCCAGACCGGTGATGTTTCCTTCTGCGGGGTCAGGATTGGCTGACGCTGCAGAGTCTTTTCCTGACCGGTGTGGCTCTTTCGGCGACCGATCCGACTCTGCCTGATCGGATCCTGGCTGGTCAGGGTTCGCTGGATCATTTTCAGGATGATAGCTGCTCATGGCGACTCTTCCTTTCCGTGAATCGGCCTGGGATCCGCCCCGGGCTCTGGACTAATTGTAAGCATGCTGATAATTCTGGAACGGTAGTGTTCCGGCAGGCTCCCTGTAGCCCGGCCCCGCCGCCGGACCGGTATCCACCATCCCGGGTGAACCTGAGTCGGATACCCGGACTTCGCCATCGGAGTCAGCGGCGGGCGCTTCGGATGTCCCGAGTGACGTTCCCGACCCCCCGGCGGTTTGCCCCAGGGCGACCCGGACGAATTACGTGCCGATCCCGGCGAGGGTGACGAAGACCCGTCCACGGGATTTGGACGCGGCCGACCGCACGCGCCAAATAGATCCGGGTCAGCTGCCGGGCCACTCGCCGCGCTCCTGCAGGACCTGCTTCAGCAGATCCGCACGGTCCGTCACGATCCCGTCCACGCCCAGGTCAAGCAACCGGTGCATCTCGGCGGGGTGGTTGATGGTCCACACATGGACCACCAGGCCCAGAGTGTGAGCCCGCCGGACATAGGCCGGCGTCACCACCCGGATCGCCCCGTACCGGACCGGAACCTGCAGCGCCTGGACATCCCGCAACGGGCCCCGCAACACAAAACGCAGCCAGGCAGCGGGAAGCACCGGTCCCAGCAGGACAAACAG
Source organism: Pseudarthrobacter adonitolis (assembly GCF_055412845.1). NCBI lineage: Bacteria > Bacillati > Actinomycetota > Actinomycetes > Micrococcales > Micrococcaceae > Pseudarthrobacter > Pseudarthrobacter adonitolis. The sequence continues at coordinate 193,249 of NZ_JBVAYW010000006.1, forward strand.
CGCGTTCGTCACCATCCCTGCCGACGACGCCACCGGACGGCTCAGCAGCTTCAGCACCGCCCGGCGTCGGCGGTCTGAAAAACTGGCCACGAGGACCCGGTCATGCGCGCCGTGCCGTTCGATGCCGGCGGCCAGGCTTTGCACGGAGTTCCAGTCTTTGACGTCCAGGTTCAGCCGGGCAGCCGGGAAGGCCGTCAGCAGTTCATCGAACAGAGGCACAGGCTCGAGCCCGCCGATCCGCGCGGTGGAAACCTCGACGGCGGTCAGCTCGGAAATCCGGCCACGGCTGTCGGTGACCCGGTCCAGGGTCTCGTCGTGGAAAAGCAGCAGCACGCCGTCGGAGGTGGTGTGCACATCCGTTTCGAGGTACTGATAGCCAAGTTCGGCGGCGGCCCGGAACGCGGCCATCGAGTTCTCCAGCCCCTCCCGGGAGAATCCGCGGTGGGCCATGGCGATGGGACGCGGGGGACGGGCAGCACCGCCGGAAGCATCAAAAAACGGCTCAGTCACGTTTGTGAGCGTACCGGAGCCGCTGGGCTATGCGTCCTGCGGCACAATCTCCACGCCGTCACTGCAGTGCAGCAGCGTGCGGCCATGGCCGTTGTCGAGGTCCACCCACACAGCGGTGTGGTCCCAGGTGATGGCATCCACAAACCCGCCGGTTTCGTATCCCCGGGCGAGGCGGACGCGCACGCGGTCGCCCTCTTTCAGTGCCTTCCAGAGCGCAACCGGCTCTGCCGGGCGCAGCGGCGCTTCGGCCGCGCGTTGGTTGCCGTTCCTTGCCATGACTTCCCCCTTAGCTGCGGATGTGTATCCGTAGCCCACGGTAGGTGGCAAACGTGAACGGAAGGTGAGCGGAAGCTGTGAATTCCTGGCCAGGGAGCCGGGATCAGGACAGCTCTACCCCCAGCGCCGCGAGCCTGGCCTCGAGGACCTGGGCCACGCCGTCGTCGTCAAAGTGTGGCGCCTTCTGCCCGGCAGCGCTGATGGCTTCCGGATGGCCACTGGCCATGGCATACCCGTGGCCCGCCCAACGCAGCATCTCGACGTCGTTGGGCATGTCCCCGAACGCCACGACGTCGGCAGCGTCAATGGATAGCGCTTTTGCGTATTCGGCCAGGGTGACGGCTTTGTTGACGCCGGGGAGGGACAGTTCCAGCATCGCCACGGTCGGCGCAGAGTGGGTCGCGGACGCGAGATGGGCGACGGCGGGCCGCACGGCTGCCAGGAAGTCGTCCGCGGTGCCATCCCTGACAATCGCCAGGAACTTCACGACGGCGTCGTCCGGGGTGAGCGTTTCGGCTAGCGGGGCGGGGGTAAATTCGGCCAGCAGCTCGCTGGTACCGTTCTCGATGAAACCCGGCTCAAGGTGGAATCCGGTCAGCGTTTCCGCGGCGAAGAGCGCGGCGGGGCGCAGGTCCTTGATGATCCGCCGCAGTTCCAGCACAGCATCCATGCCCAGCGTCCGGGCGGAAACCAGCCGGTCCGCTTCGAGGTCCCACACCACGGCGCCGTTGGAACAGATGACCGTGCCGGTGTGGCCCAGCTGTTCCTCCAGCGGGTGGAGCCAGCGCGGCGGGCGGCCGGTGACAAAAACGAGCTCGATGCCGGCGTCCCGGCACGCGTGGAAGGCACGGACGGTGCGGTCGCTGATCTTTCCGTCGTGCCCAAGAATCGTTCCGTCAATATCACTTGCTACCAGCCGCATCCTGCCAGTCTACGTGGGACATGGGGCTTCCCGGGCCGTGAAGCTTCCTCCCTGGCGGCTGGTCCGGTGGAGTCGCCCGGCGACGTTTTTTGACGCCGGGCTACGTTCTGTTGAGCCTGCGCGTCGCTGCGTGAACGTCCGTGTCCGGCGCCGTTGTGGGGCGTGGGGGCCGTCCGTAATCTCATCTTCAACATCTCCGCAAGCAAAGGAGATACCGTGACAACTCCTCCGCAGAACCAACCGGCGGCCACCCGCATCGTGGCCGGCCAGACTTCCGCTCCGAAGCGTCCGCTCGGCCTGAAGATCGGCATCGTGGCCGGCATTCTAGCCCTGGTCGGCGGCGGCGTGGCCGTGGCATCGGCCGTCTCCGGCAACGCCGCCGGCACCTCCGCAGCGTCCTCCGCCGCCCCGACCGGCAACCCGGCAGCAGAGCTCAAGCTTGGCTATTTCGGCAACGTGACACATGCACCCGCATTGGTGGGTGTCAGCCAGGGCTACATCGCCAAGAGCTGGGCGATACCAAGCTCAGCACGCAGGTCTTCAACGCCGGGCCCGCCGCGATCGAAGCCCTGAACGCCGGCGCCATCGATGCCACGTACATCGGCCCGAACCCGGCCATCAATTCGTTCGTCAAGAGCGGCGGAGAGTCCGTGAACATCATCGCCGGAGCGGCCGCAGGCGGCGCGCAGCTGGTGGTCAAACCGGAAATCAACTCCGCCGCGAACCTGAAGGGCAAGACTCTCGCCTCGCCGCAGCTCGGCGGCACGCAGGATGTGGCACTCCGCGCCTGGCTCGCCGCCCAGGGCTACAAAACCAACGTTGACGGTGGCGGCGACGTGGCCATCAACCCCACCGAAAACGCGCCAAGGTCCTGGTTGACGAAAAGGACCTCTGGGACGGCTCACTCTCCGGCGAGGCCGGCGAGTTCCCCACCACCATCCTGATCGTGAACAAGAATCGCCGCCGAGCACCCGGACACCGTGAAGGCATTGCTCAAGGGCCACGCCAAGTCTGTTGACTGGCTGAACAGCGCGGCTGCAGGCGAAAAGGCCAGCGTCATCAACGCTGCCCTCAAGGAAGCGGCAGGCGCCGAACTCAAGGCCGGCGTGATCGAGCGGTCCCTGAAGAACATCGTGTTCACCGTGGATCCGCTCGCCGGAAACCTACCCCAAGCTGCTCAAGGACGGCGTGGAAGCCGGCACCACCGAGCAGGCCGACATCAACGGCATCTTCGACCTCACTGCCCTCAACGAGGTCACCGGGGAGAAGACGTCAGCGGCCGGGCTCGGCAAGGAATAGCCCCAGGAGCCGTCGGCCCAGTGCACCACGCAACCCGCTCATCCGCCCGAACTGAACCCAATTGCGGGCCGATGGGCGGGATTCCGCGGCATCCCGCTAAAAAGCCCCGCATGGAGGGACAATGGCGGTATGAGCTCAGAAGAACAGCTGCCGCCCGTCGTCGTACCGCCCGCTCCGGAGTCCCAGCCCACGGTTCAGCGCACCGAGCCTGCCCCTGTGCCTCCCAGGAAGACTGCTTCCCCACGCGTCACCCGCGCCGCAGTCATTTGGAGTGCCGTGGCGGTCAGCCTCGCGGTGCTGGTGCTGCTGATTATTTTCTTTATTCAGAACCAGGACATGGTCGCGGTCAAGTTCCTTGGCTGGGAGGGCCGGCTTGCCCAGGGTGTGGCGTTCTTCATCGCCGCGGTCGGCGGCGGCATACTCGTGGCGATCGCCGGCGGCGCGCGCATCCTGCAGCTGCGCCGCACCGAACGACGGCGGCGCAAGGTTACCAACCTCTAGCAGCTGAGCTGCTCCCCAGCCCTTACTCCGCCGGAACCGCGTTCAGCTCCGCGCGCGTGGGCGGGTTGGCGCCCGGGCGGGAAACAGTGACGGCCGCAGCGCGGGCAGCGTGGGCCAGGAGTTCAGCCAGGCCCTCGGCCGGAAGCTCGCGCAGGTCCTTCCGGTTCTGCGCACCGTCCAGGCCCCGGTCCACGATCCCGGAGAGCAGCGCGGCCATAAAGGAATCACCGGCGCCCACAGTGTCGGCCACGTCCACGCGAGGCGCGTCAATCGCAGCTTCACCCGCGGCCGTGATGCCCCACGGACCGGCGGCGCCCCGCGTGACCACCACCAGGGCCGGCCCCTCAGAGCCGCCCAGCGACAGCCATCGGCGCGCTGATTCCAGCACATCGACACCCGGGTACAGCCACTCCAGGTCCTCGTCCGAGGCCTTGACCACGTCCGCGAGAGTGACAAATTTCTCCGCCTGCCGCCGCGCATAATCCACGTCGGTAATGATGCTGGGCCGGCAGTTGGGATCGAAACTGATCGTCGCGGCGGGGTGGGCGTGCTCGACGGCGGCGAGCACCGCCGCGGCGCCCGGCGCCAGCATTGTGGCGATGGAGCCGGTGTGCAGCAGGGTGGTTCCCTGCAGCATAAAGGCGAGGCGGTCCGCCAGGCCGGGAAGCTCCCAGGTGAGGTCGAAAGCGTAGGTAGCGGCGCCGTCGTCGTCAATCACGGCGGTGGCCACGCTGGTAGGCAGCTCATCGGGGCCCAGCGGCAGCATGACGGAGCTGGAGCGCAGGTGCGCCGCCACCGAATCCCCGTAGGCGTCGCGGCCGTAACGGCCGACGAACTGCACGGGATGGTCAAGGCGGGCCAGGCCCACCGCGACATTAAGGGGACTGCCGCCCACGTGGGCTTCGGTTCCGGAGGCGCGCTGGACAACGTCAACAAGGCCCTCGCCAATAACTGTGAGCATGGTCATACTCTGCCAGACATGCGCCCGCCTACACAGGCGTGTCCCCGCCCTCAACGACTACGGCGATCCGAGCCTCCTGGCGGACGTGGACACCGGCCCTATCTTGATGTTCCACGCCGCCGGAACGCACGCCGGATTCTTCGAAGCAGCGGCCGTGCTGGAGCCCGATGACAACGTCCAGCACTGTGACCCCAGTTTCTCGGACGACGACGGCCTGACCTGGCAGCACCGCAGGATCACCGCCCAACTCAGCTCCGTCCGCCGGTTCACCCCGACGAGCCGGACATCACCGGGATCTTCGCCGCGGCCGGGTAGGGCATCCAGATCCCCGCCGGACCTTACCGCGGCCGGCTGGTGCAGCAGTGCGGGCGTGGACGGCATGGTCGTCGACGCCGAAATGTCACGGTAGCCGCCGTGCGTGGTTCGACCCAGCTGTGCGGAAGCAGGCGAGGACCCGATCGCGGCGCCCGGGGGATTTCGCCTTGGCCCGTTAGGGATTCCTTCCCTGGTTCTTGCCACGTCAGGAGGAGTCCGATCAACCGGGCCACTACGGTTGGGGGTGGCCGTCGAGTGGTCAGACTCCAACCCTGATGGATTCGCACCACGTCGGTTGTTCGATGTCTCGACCAGTCCGAGCAGATGCATTCGAGACTTATTGAGTAGATTCAACGGAGTTCCACTATCCAAGGAGTCTCTGTTGCCTCGTCCCCACTCACCGATGCTGTCCGTCGATGCGATCGTCACCGCGGCGATGACGCTCGTAGATGAGGCGGGGGACTTCAGCTTCCCCAAGATGGCGCGCCGACTCGGCGTCAGCCAGTCCGCCCTGTATCACCACATCGACAACCGTGAGCACATCATTGAGCTGATGCGGGGCCGGCTTTTCGCCGTCCAGGTTCCGCCACGGATTGAGAATCTCTCTTGGGCGGATGCCCTGCGCGCCCTCGTGCGCGCCTACCGTGACAGATTCGCCGCTCACCCTCGGCTCGTACCCCTGCTGATCACGCAAACGGTCCAAGATCTCGGCGTCGTGGGCTTCTACGAGGAAATTGCCGTCACGCTCGAGAGTGCCGGCCTTGAGCAGGGCCAGATCGGCCCGGCGATTGCCACGATTGACTACCTTGCCCTGGGTGCGGCCCTTGACCTGACCGCTCCGGAGGTCGCCTGGTCCCCGCCCGAGGGTCAATTCCCCGCGCTGCATCGCGCGGTCGCAAATTCCGGGTCCGTGGAGGAGCGGGCCGAAGCGGCCTTCGTGTTCGGCCTCGAACTGCTCGTCGCCGGCATACATGCCCAGGCGATTACATAAGATTTACTGAAAGCCTTTCACTAACCTCTTGTGCCCGACCGGGAGATGCGTCACACTAAATGAATGCCCTTCATTTAGTAACGGCATTCCCATCCAGCCCATCCCCCGGAGGTAGCCATGCCTGAAAACATTGTGGAGCCGGGGGGTTCCGGCCGCGTGCCCCTGACGGCGAAGCGCGCCATCTCTGTCTTTGGGATCAGCGTGGTGGGTTTCATGACCGCCAACCTGGTTCCGGTCATGATCGTTGCCCTGACCGGGGAGTTGGGATTGTCCGTCACCGAAGCGGGCACCCTGATGACGGCCTCCCTGTTGGCCTGCGCTGCCTCCTGCCTGGTGACCTCCCGCTGGTCCGCCCACGGCGGGCGGTACGCCGTCGCCCGCGCCGGCCTTGCCCTTGCGGCTCTTGGTTTCGGAGCCGCCGCGTTCGTCCCCTCCGTGCCGGTGGTCGTCGCAGGACTCGTGCTGGGCGGCTTGGGTGCGGGCGGGGCTGTCTCCTCCGGTGGCGCGGCCTTGGGGGCCCTGCGTAATCCGGACCGCGCCTCGGGCATCAACGGGTTCACTAACCGCGCGATCGTGTCGGTCGTCCTGTTCGCGATCCCGGCGCTGGGAGCCGGAATGGGCAGCGCCTTCGGGCTGCTCGCGGGCCTGGCCTTGGCGGCCCTGCTCACAACAGGGTGGCTCCCGGACCGTCCTGTGCCCACGGCAACGTACGCCTCTGCTGCGTCCTCGTCGGCCCCTGCCGCAAAGCCCGCACGCACTACGACACGGGCCGGGATCGGGCTGTTGATCTGCTTCGCCTTGTGGGCCCTGAGCGAAGATTCCCTGTGGGCCGTCGCGGGCACCATGGGGGCCGAGCAGGCCGGTCTCGATGAAACCGGCATGGGACTTGCGCTCAGCCTGTCCACCTTGGGGGGTTTGCTCGCCACAGCCGTCGTGAGCTACTTCGGGCGGCGCCTGGGACGCACCATCCCCCTGGCGGTCGCCCTGATGGCTGGCGGCCTGCTCAAACTTCTCGCCGGGGCTGTGACCGACCCGGGCTGGTACCTGGTGGTCATCATCGCCTGGAACACGCTCTACGCGGCCGCGTTCGTCTACATCATCGCTGTCGCCGCCGCACTGGACGCCTCGGGGCAGTGGTCGGCGCCGCTGCTCGGCGTCTACCTTATCGGCTCCTCCTTCGCCCCCGTCTTCGGCACTTCCCTCTCGGCCGCGATCGGCTATGCCGGGATGGGCATGGTCCTTGCCGGGATGACCTTTGCCCTGCTGGTTCCCTTCCTCGTCATCTCCCGCTTCTCCGTCCGGGCCGAGACCGCCTCGGCCACCCGATCGGCGCCGGAGTCCGGCTTCCCCCAGGCAGCGATCGCCTGATGCTCCCCGCCACTTTCCCAACATCCGAAAGCCTTCCCGTGACACACCGCATTCTCTACACAAATGCCACGATCTTCACCGCCGACGGCACCGGAGCCGATTCCTTCGTCGTCGAGGGCTCCCGTTTCCACTATGTCGGGGCCCAGACCGACGCGCGCCGGGCCGCCGGTACTGATGCTGCGGAGGTCGATCTGGCCGGGGGCTTCGTCCTACCCGGGTTCGTCGACGCCCACACGCACCTCCTGATGATGGGACAGGCCGCGCAGAAGGTCGCCCTGCGCGACGCCCCGGACCTTTCCCAGATCCAGCGGCGGCTGCGGGAAGCGGCCGCGGAGAACCCGCAGGCTCCCCGGGTCCTCGGCGCCGGTTGGCTTTACAGTGCTTTGGGAGGCACGGCCCCGACCCGGCAGATGCTCGATGAAGCCGTGGCCGACCGTCCCGTCTACCTTGACGCCAACGACCTGCACTCGGTATGGGTCAACAGCGCCGCCCTGGCCGAACTGGGCATCGACGACGCGACGCCGGACCCGATCGGCGGGCGGATCGGCCGGGACCCCGGCACCGGGGCAGCAGACGGGATGCTCTACGAAACCGCCGCGCAGCAGATCGTCTGGCCCACCCTCGCCCGGGCCGCCACCGATGCCGACAGAGACTCACACCTCGACTCGGCCTTCGAACACTACCTCGCGGCCGGCGTCACCGGCGCCGTGGACATGGCCGTCCAGGACGACGACCTGGACGCCTTCCGGCGTGCCCTGCGCCGCCGCGGCGGCTCCCTGCCCCTGCGTGTGAAGGGCCACTGGCTCGTCACCCGCCGGGCCGCCGAGCAGGACAACCTCGCCCAGGTCGCCAGGGCGGCCGGCCTGGTGGCCGAGCTCTCCGGCCCATGGCTGCGAATCTGCGGAATCAAGATCGTCATCGACGGCGTCATCGACAGCTGCACCGCGGCCATGAAGGAGCCCTACGCCGATGGCAGCCGGTGCGAACCCATCTGGGACCGGGAGTCCCTGATCCCGGTGGTGGTCGCCGCCGATGCCGCCGGGATGCAGATCGCCCTGCACGCCATCGGCGACGAAGCGTCCGACATCGCCCTGGACGCCCTCGAAGAGGCGCACCGGATCAACGGCCCGAAGGACCGCCGGCACCGCATCGAACACCTCGAGACCGTCACTAGGGGCAACGTGCTACGGCTAGCTGACCTTGGTGTGGTGGCCTCCATGCAACCGGTCCACGCCGACCCGGCGATCCAGGACAACTGGAGGTCCGTGCTGGGCGACGACCGCGTCGAGCGGGCCTACCCCTGGACCGAATTCCTCGCCGCCGGAGCAACCCTGGCCCTGAGCACGGACGCGCCCACCGCGCCGCACGAGCCATTGCCCAACATGTACGTCGCCACCACCCGGAAGTCCGCTCTGGATCCCTCACTGCCACCAAACCGGCCGGACTACGCCCTTAACCTGGCCGACGCCCTTTGCCACGCAACCCGCGACGCCGCCTACTCCTGCCGTGCCGAAGACAGCGAGGGCCGCATCGTCGCCGGTCACCTCGCCGACTTCACCGTCCTCGACACCGACCCCTTCCTCTCCGAAGCCGAGCAGTTGCTGACGAACCGGACGCGCCTGACCGTTGTGGGCGGGCACGTCGCCTTCGACGCCGCCGCCGCGGCGGTCGCACCATGACGACGTCTCCGCCCACCTCCCTATCCCCCACGAACCGAAAGAACTGCCCCGCCATGAACCCCGCCACTGCGACAGACACGGTCATGCCCGCCGAGTGGCACCCCCACGACCGGACCTGGATGGCCTTCCCCACGCCCAACGACACCTTCGGCGCCGTCGGCAGCAGCACCCTGGAGCGGGCCCGGCGCGCATGGGCGACCGTCGCCCGGACCATCGCCCGCCACGAACCCGTGACCATGGTGGCGGACCCCGCCGATGCCGAAGCGGCCCGCGCCGCGCTGGCCGAGGGGATCACGGTCGTGCAGGCGCCGCTGGACGACGCCTGGTTGCGCGACTCCGGGCCCACCTTCACCCACGGACCCGACGGCACCGTGCTGGCCGTGGACTGGGTGTTCAACGGCTGGGGCGCCCAGGAATGGGCAGCCTGGGAAAACGACCAGCACCTCGGCGGGTTCGTCGCCTCCGAGGCCGGCGCCGGCCTGCGGGCCAGCACCCTCGTCAACGAGGGGGGTGGCTTCCACGTCGACGGCGAGGGCACCGTACTGCTGACCGAGACCGTGCAACTGGACCCCGGCCGCAACCCCGGGGCGACCAAGGCTGAGGTGGAGGCAGAGATCCACGCCCGACTCGGCACCACCAAAGCGATCTGGCTGCCGCGCGGGCTGAGTCGCGACTATGACGCGTTCGGCACCCGCGGCCACGTGGACATAGTCGCCGCGTTCGCGGGTCCGGGCACGGTCCTGATGCACCGGCAGGATGACCCGCGCCATCCCGACTTCGACGTCTGCCAGCAGATCCGTGCGGCTCTTGAGCAGGCCGTCGACGCGGCCGGGCGCCGCCTCCGCATCATCGACGTCCCCGCCCCCACCGTCCTCGACGCCGGCGACGGCTTCGTCGACTGGTCCTACATCAACCACTACGTGGCCAACAACGCGGTCATCCTGTGCGCGTTCAACGACCCGAACGACGCAATCGCCGCCGGGATCCTGGCGCAGGCTTACCCCGGCAGGCGGATCGAGCTCGTTGACGCCCGGGACATCTTCGCCTTCGGCGGGGGCATCCACTGCATCACCCAGCAACAGCCCGCTCCCCACCGGACAACGACGGACGGGGAGGCCTGGCGATGAGCACCTTCAACGTCGTCGAGGCAACGATCTCCGAACTCCGGGCCGCACTTGAGTCCGGCCGCGTGACCAGCGAAGAACTGGTTCGCCTCTACCTCGACCGGATCGAAGCCTACGACCGCAGCGGGATCCGCCTCAACGCCCTCGTCGTCATGACCCCCGACGCCCTCGTCGAGGCCCAAGCTTCCGACCAGCGCCGTGCCCGCGGCGCGGTCCTCGGGCCGCTGGACGGAATCCCCTACACCGCCAAAGACAGCTTCCAGGTCCGCGGCCTCACCGTGGCGGCCGGCTCCCCCGCCTTCGAACACCTCGTCGCCCAACGCGACGCCTTCACGATTGAACGGCTCCGCGCGGCCGGAGCGGTGCTCATCGGACTGACCAACATGCCCCCGATGGCCAACGGCGGAATGCAGCGAGGTGTCTACGGCCGGGCAGAAAGCCCCTACAACGCCGACTACCTGACCGCGGCCTTCGGCTCTGGCTCCTCAAACGGTTCAGGCACGGCGACAGCGGCCAGCTTCGCAGCGTTCGGACTCGGCGAGGAGACCTGGTCCTCAGGCCGGGCCCCCGCCTCAAACAACTCCCTGTGTGCATACACACCCTCCCGCGGGATCATCTCCGTGCGCGGCAACTGGCCGCTCGTACCGACGATGGACGTCGTCGTCCCCCACACCCGCACCATGGCGGACCTCCTCGAGGTGCTGGACGTCGTCGTCGCCGACGACACCGAGGCCCGCGGAGACTTCTGGCGCGTGCAACCCTGGATCGAGATCCCGGCCGCGTCGAGTGTGCGCCCCGACTCCTACGGCACCCTCGCAGTGGCCGACGCCACGGCCGCCGCACGCGTCCTTGCGGGCACCCGCCTCGGAGTTCCACGGATGTACATCAACGCCGACCCCGACGCGGGCACGGGCGACTCCCCCGGCATCGGCGGCCCCACAGGGCAACGCATCCAGACCCGGATCTCCGTCCTTGACCTCTGGGAAGCCATGCGCCGTGACTTGGAGGCCGCCGGCGCCGAGGTAGTCGAAGTCGATTTCCCCGTCGTAACCAACTACGAGGGCGACCGCCCCGGCGCACCGACACTCGCCACCCGCGGACTGGTCAGCGCTGACTACCTGGAACGCGAACTCTGGGAACTGTCGATGTGGGCGTGGAATGACTTCCTCGAGGCCAATGGCGACCCCGCCCTTCACCGCCTCGCCGACGTCAACGGGCAGCGCATCTTCCCCCCTCCGGAAGGGGCGCTGCCCGACCGCTACGGCGACCTGGATTTCGACCTCGCCCAGTACACCCTCCGAGCCCGCGAGGAAGGCGTCCCGCCGCTGGAGGACATTCCGCACATGGCCGAGGGACTGCGGGGACTGGAGGAAACCCGCGGCGCAGACCTCGAGGAATGGATGAACATGCGGGGCCTGGACGCTGTCATCTTCCCGGCCGTCGCCGACGTCGGCCGGGCGGACGCTGACGTGAACGACGCATCCGCCACCGTCGCCTGGCGCAACGGCGTGTGGGTGGCCAACGGCAACCTCGCGCCCCGGCACCTCGGCATACCGACCGTGACCGTGCCGATGGGCACCATGGCCGACACTGGCATGCCCGTAGGGGTCACTATCGCTGGCCGCGCCTACGACGATACCGCGCTCCTGCACCTGGCGGCCGCCGTCGAGGCCACCGGAGACCGCCGTGCCGCACCCACGCGCACGCCACCGCTGGGCGGGTGAGCCGGTAGCAGCATCTCGTGCCCTACGAAGAGGCCAACGCCCATGGTGCCCTCGGCACACGTACAGCGATGAGTCATCTCCCGTCACCCTTTCCGACACACCCATATATAAAGGACGCACCCATGACAAACACGGGAACCCGTGATTCGATCACCCTGACCATCCGCGAAAGAGCATCGATGGAAAGCACACTGGACGACGCCGTGCGAATCCTCAGGCCCGAGGCAATGGCCCGACGACACGGCCTAATGGTCACACGCAGCGGCCCGCACACATTCACCGTCAGCCTGGACCAGGATGTCCCCTACGGCACCACGCGCGAAAGAACGGCGTGGAAGTAAGCCATCGGATCCTGTGAAAGGCGGTCATACTCGATCTTTCAGGCGGACAGGGCGTGTCCGTCTAACGGTCCACGGTTGGCATTTAGTTGATTCTTCCGCCGAAGGTGATGGCGGGCATTCAGTGCCGGATTTCGACGTCGTAGTCCAGGAGCGGCGGGAACTCGCACCGGGCGCGTGTGAGGTCGAGAGAGGTGATGCCCGCCTTCGGTCTGGAGCTATACCTCCAGTTCGTGTTCGCCTGGCTGACGGGAAATGGTGATCTCCACGCCAAGAACGTCGCCATCCTCGCCGGGTGGGTCCGGCGCATTTGTTGTGGTGCCGGTCTATGACGTGCCCTGCACACTCCTGTATGGGGATGAGACCCTAGCGCTCCCGCTGGGCGGCCGGACACAGAACCTGAAGGCAAGGCATTGGCGGGAGTCCCCGGCCACGACTGGCCTGCCTCAGCGGGCAGCCGCGTCGAGAAAATACTCTCGCACGTCGGGCCGCGGCGGCCATTGATCTTATCAGCGCCAACACACCAACACCACCGCCCACACAGTGGATCACTGGCTGCGGGCAGGGCACGGATTCACGCCGGGAGCTCGTGAGGACGGGCACGAACGGGGTGGTCACCGCCGTCGTTGTCTCCGGACGACTACGACACCTCCGACCTCATCAGCGGCGGCTTCACAGCTGTCCCCGGAAGCCGCCGACTGCAGCCGCCGCCGGGACTACCTCGACCCGGAGGAACCCGCTTTCCCTTCCGAGGAAGGACTGCGTGTCGACATAGTAGATGACGGCGCTCTTCCACCACCGGTCGCTGGTGGCCTCGAGGCACATGGGCGCCACCACCGATCGACCGATCCCGACCAGTTCCCGGAGTTCTCGGTCACCGGCATCCGCGTCCAGGATCCGGTCCACCCCACGGCAGCGGGCAGTGGGGTTCGTCGCCCGCGCCCAACAGCCTGCTCACCCCCGAGCAGCTGGCGATGCAGTACGTGGTCCGCGAGCCGAGACGCTGGAGCTGCGATCTGCCTACCTGCTACCTGCTGGTGCTGCCGCTCGCCGAGGCCTGATCAGACCATAGCGCTCGCCGCGCCGTTCGCTAGGGCCCGTTTTGGGTCTTCCAGTTACTGGTGGCGGGGAAGTCCCGTAAAAGGAAACCCTACGGGACAGTTGCCGCTGGCGCCGCTGACTGCAGGCCTGGCTATGGTCACGAAGCTGCGAACCCAAGAATGGAACTAGTCGTCGAACTGACCGCTGGGCTCGGGCCATGCGTAGCGTCCGAACTGACTCAAGTAATCCAGGCTTGTGAATCGCAGCGGTATTTGGCGTTGTTCCGTCAACGGTAAATGGCGGGTGCCCGTTCGAGGAACGGCGGATTCAGGCGGTCATTGCAACAGGAGGCCTTCGATCAGTTCGATCGGTTTTTTGAACTCGAGTCTTTTGCGTGGCCGGTCGTTGAGTTCCTGGGCAACCCAGTCGAGGTCTGCCTGGCTGTGGATGCCCAGGTCCGTGCCCTTGGGGAAATACTGGCGAAGCAGGCCATTCGTGTTTTCATTGATGCCGCGCTGCCAGGGCGAGTGCGGGTCCCAGAAGTAGATGTCTATGCCGGTGTCCATCTTCACGGTTTTCCAGTCCTGCATCTCGATGCCCTGATCCCAGGTCAGGGAATGCCTCAGCGCCTCGGGAAGCGTCTTGATCTTCGCGACCAGCGCATCACGGATCTGCTCGGCCCTGTACCCGTCCGGCAGGTGCACGAGCATCGTGTAATTGGTGTTCCGTTCCACCAGGGTCCCGATCGCGGACTGGTTGCCTTTGCCGATGATGAGATCACCCTCCCAATGCCCCGGCACCGCACGGTCCTGAACCTCGGGATGACGTTCGGAAATGTTGATCATGCCCGGGATCCGGTTCTTCCGCTGACCGGCTTTCCTGCAGGGCTGCCTGACCGCCCGCCCGGTGCGCAGGCACGCGGTCAGATCACGCTTCAGCGCTCCGCGGGACTGCACGTACAGGGACTGGTAGATCGTCTCGGGTGACACCCTCATCTCCGGTTCATCGGGGAACTCAATCCGGAGCCGTCCTGCGATCTGCTCCGGTGAGTACTTCTTTTTCAGGTCCTCTTCCACCTTCGCACGCAGCACGGTGTTCGTGTGCAGTTTCGCCGGTTTCGGCCGCGAGGCCCGCTCATACGCCAGCGCGTGGGCCGAGGTCGCCCGGTAAGGCAATCCTGCCACCGAGTTACGGCGCAGCTCCCGGGAAACCGTCGAGGCCGATCTGTCGATCAGGGCCCCGATCGCCCTTAGGGAGCTTCCCTGGGCGCGCAGCACCGCGATCTCTTCACGCTGGGCGAAGGTCAGGCACCGGCCCTTCAGATCCCGGCCGCGACGAGGCCTGACACCCCCGGCCTCCGCCAGGACACGGCGCCCAGTCCGCCTGCTCGTATTGATCGGCACCACAGCATCCGTGATGAAATCACCGGCCTGCATCCCGGCCCAAAACACCTGCAGCAAATCCGGTCTTACGTAGATCGAATAGCTCGCCACAACAACACCCATCCGCTAAGTGTTGCAATCACCGCAAGAACCCAAGGAACCTTCACCGGGCAATCGCGGCTATAGCTGCGTGCGGTCGGCTGCCGTGATCTTGGCGCGTTTCGACGTCAAGGAGCTCGAACCCGGCATTCTGCAATAGGCGACTCATCTGGTCTACAGACCAGTAGTACGCCTTGGTAATTGCATGGTCGAGCGGCTCGGCGGACACGCCCTCGAAAAAACCAACAAGCAGGTGCCCTTGTGGCCTGAGAACGCGTGCGAGCTCGGAAAGAATGTGAGGCATCTCCGTTGGGGACAGATGAATCAGCGAATACCATGCGAGGACGCCGTTCAGGCTCCCGTCTGCTACGTCGAGGGCGCGGAGTGAGGAGACCCGAAACGATACCTCGGGGAAGCGGATGCGGGCGCTTTCTATGAATTCGGGAACGAGGTCAACGCCAGAGATTTCGACACCCCGCTTGTGAAGAAAGTCCGTCCAATGCCCTGGGCCGCATCCCGCGTCGATCACCGGACCGCTAATCTCCTCGGCCCACCGTTCAATGCGACGCCGGTCAAGCTCATGCATGTCTTCTATTGCACCGAGAACACTCGTGTAGTCCGCCGCACGCGCGGCGTAGGCATGGAGAACCTGCGCATCAGTCACGCAACAAGTGTAGGGACGAGCAAGCGCGATTCCTGCACGCCAGACTGAAGCACCCCTAAGGGGTGTCCTGTATGGAGGCTTCAAGTCGGCCCGGCAGGGGGTCGTTTGTGAATCAGAGGATTCGTTGCCCAGGATCCTCTTTCCGGAAGACGTGCACGTGCGGATAGTGTCGGGGTAGTGAGGGCTGAGCTCTTCGTGCACTGCCCCGTCGTTCCTGTCGGGGATTCGTTTCGGTGGGAGTTCTATGTCTGCTGTTCAGGTCCATCCGGATGTCGCCATGGTGATGAGGGTTCTCGGCGGCCTCGCCCTCGTCTGTTCGCCCGCCATAGTCGAGCCCGACAACGCTGAGTACGGTGCCGCGATCTCGGCAATCGGTCGGTCTCCGGTTCGGTTCAGGGTCGGCAAGCTGACCCCGACGAAGGTGGGATTGTTCGTGACGGTGTGGCGGCGCTCTCTCGGCGGGTCGACCGAACCGCTGCCTGCGGAGGAGTATATCGACGTGCTGGTGGTCTGCGTACGGGAGGATTCCCGCTTCGGAGCGTTCGCGTTTCCGAAGGCGGCGCTCGTCAAGTACGGCGTCGTGTCCGTGGGCGGCGCCGGAGGCAAACGAGGGTTCCGCGTCTATCCGCCGTGGTCAGCAACGACGAATCGGCAGGCGAAAAAATCCCAGCAGTGGCAGTGTAATTACTTCTTCGAGATGGCTGACGGATCCGCCATCGATGGGCAGCGAGCCATTCGACTCTTCGTTGCGGCCTAGACGGATTCGGCGACATTTCGGTGAGGCCAGGTCGGTGGCGGGCCATGGTCGAGCGCTGCTCCACCCCGAGCGAGCCCGACAGATATTGTCGCGAAAATGCCGCCTCTAGAGACGCGATCCACAGCCGGATTGGTTGTGGATCGCAGTTGTATTTGGCGTTGTTCTGTCAGCGGCAAAATGGCGGGTGTCCGTTCGAGGAACGCTAAACGGACACAGCCCCGAGAAACGACACAATGAACTATGGCTGAATCTGTGATCCTGATAAATGGACTTCCCGGAGCGGGAAAAAGCACTCTGAGCAAACAACTCGGCAAGGAGCTAGGCGTGCCGGTTGTATCCAAAGACAGAGTCAAGGAAGTCCTCGCAGATATCAGTCTGGGGCAGGTAACTAGCGGCAAGCTTGGCCAGATTGCGTCAGACACCATGTGGCAGGTAGTAGCTGCGATTCCGGGCACGGTCATCGCCGAGTCGTGGTGGTACCGGACGCGTGATCTTGGCTTTGTAACTGACGGCTTAGCTCAATCAGGCAGCCCCAAGGTCACTGAAGTCTGGTGCGAAATTCCTCCCAGCCTTGCGTGGAAGCGCTATGTGGAACGCCAACGCCACGAGATTCATCCGACCGGGAGCGTCGCAGAACGTGACTGGGCGGATTGGTCGGCAAATTCAGTTCCACTAGGCATAGGGCGCACGGTCAAAGTAGATACCTCCGCCCCCGTCGATGTGGTCTCTCTTGTCGGCATGCTGTCAATAGCAGTTGCTCTTTAGCAGCGAGGTACCGCCGTAAGGGCTGTCAGCGTCTGGCCTGTGACTGTCTGTATCGAAAGTCCTCTGCGCCAACCCTGGGGTGTCGGCCTGGAGGAGTCCAGGTTGGGGAACCCTGAGCGGTCGCGTCCATTTCAATCGACGACTGCTGCGACAGCTTCGATCTCCACAAGTTGGTCGGGGTAGCCCAGAACCGTGACTCCGAACAGTGTGCTCGGAGCATCGTGGTCACCGAAGGCCGCGCGAACAACATTCCACGCCGCGACAAGGTCAGATCGTTCAGTGGAGGCCACGAGGACCCGGGTGGAGATGACGTCTGTAAGGCCCGCACCAGCTTCTTCCAACGCAACGCACATGTTATCAACTGCTTTTTGGGCTTGTGCCTCGTAGTCCCCAGGACCGGCCGTCGAGCCGTCGTCATTCAGGGGACAAGCACCGGCTAGGAAGATAAGTCGTGCCTTGCTGGGACAAGTTGCAGCGTATGCATATTCTGCAGCTGAGGCCAGTTTGTCCGAACGAATCAGGGTCACGGCGCCTGGCATAAGGGTCCTCAATTTGGGGTGACTGCTGCTTGTTTTCATCCTAGCCACACTGGCTCCTCGGTTGATTGCCATCCCGACAACCGCGCCCCAGGCCAGTACGCTCGGTAACCAGTCGCCGGTGCCGACGGCGCGCGGGGAGGGACCCGTGGGGTTGCGCCACCGGTAGAACGAGGCACGGGATACCTTCAGGGCCCGGCAAGCCAAGGGCGTACGGGTCGCCGCCCCGACGGTCGGTGCGGTCATGCGCGAGCAGGGCCTGCGGGCCGTGCGCACCAAGGCGTGGAAGCAAACCCCGTGCAGGACCCGCCGGCGAAAACCGCGCATATCCGCAATCACATGCTCGATGAGGACGGCAAGCGGGACTTCACCTCCATGCTGCCCGGGACCCTGCTCTGCGGGGATATCACGTATCTGCGCACCGGCGAGGGGTGGCTCTGGCCACCGTGATCGACCTGTGCACGGGCATGGTCATCGGCTGGGCCATGGTCGATCACATGCGCGCCAGCCTCTGTACCGGCGCACTGGCTATGGCCCGTGACCACGGCTACCTGGTCGGGGAAACCACGGTGTTTCATTCTGAGCGGGGCTCCCAATACACCTCAGACGAAATCCAGAAATGGTGCGGCGGCAACGGTCTCACCCAGTCAATGGGAGTCGTCGGGGTGTGCTGGGATAACTCGGTCGCCGAGAATTTCTTCTCGCATCTGAAGACCGAGACGTACCACCAGCACACCTTTGGCAGCCGCAACTGTCCCGATATTTGTTCTGTACGATTTGCGTGGCACGTCTTAATGAGGATAGTTATGGAACGAAATCGGGTGGCGTGTCGCCATTTTTCGGAGGCCCGGTCCTGGGCGTTCCACTTCCTAGGAACCGGGACAGTTCGGGGCTCGCGAACTCACAAGCTAGGGGAGTTGGTGGCGGGGACGATTGCCGGCCGTCTTTTGCAGTGCTCCGAAGAAGGCGCTGATGCAGGCAGCAACAGCGCCGGGTTCTTCTTTTGCCATGAAGTGTCCACCGTGCGGCAGCACCTCAAATGAACGGATGTCGGTGTAACACCGCTCGGCCAACGACCGCGGGTATCCCAGGTCCCCTTGAGCGACACCGATCCCCGCCGGCACACGGACGATCGGCCGTTCTGCACGGTGCCGGAAGTCGTAATACGAGAGGAACGACGAGCCAATGCTCTGAGTGAACCAGTACAGAGAGACAGTGGTTAGCAGATCGTCGCGCGCGAACTTCTCCTCCAACGTCTGAACATCTGCCCCGCTGCTACGGTCGCTCCACGCTCGAAACTTTTCCACGATCCACGCTGCCAATCCTGCTGGCGAATCGTTGAGTGCAGCGGCGAGAGTATCCGGGCGGGTCGATTGGATGCCCTGGTAGCCGACCTCTCCCTCCCACTCCTTATCCAGCCATCTGATGAAAGCGGTCTCGGCCTCTGTAG